>JBKJPT010000158.1:0-38628 GCA_046595075.1 Flavobacteriales bacterium | reverse complement strand
GAGAAGAAGGTCTTGGAGGAGAGCATCATCAATGCCCTCAAAGCCATCTATGACCCCGAGATCCCCGTGGACATCTACGAGCTCGGGTTGATCTACGACGTGGTGATCCGCGACGATGCCAGTGTGTACATCAAGATGACCTTGACCAGTCCGGCGTGCCCGGTAGCGGGAACCTTGCCCGGTGAAGTGGAACAGAAGGTGGCCGGTGTGCAAGGCGTGAGCAGCGCCAAGGTGGAGATCACCTTCGAGCCGGCGTGGGATAGGACGATGATGAGCGAGGCGGCGCAGTTGGAGCTTGGCTTCATGTGAGGGATTCACCACAGAGGCACAGAGGACACAGAGAAGGACTTGATAACAAGGATAGCAAGGAACACGTAACGCGTAACCCGTCAACCCGCAACTGGGCTCATGAGCGAAGAACCCATCATCAACAAGGTCGCCTCCAGCGGGATCATTACCCTCGATCTGGAGGAGATATACCCAGTAGGCGAACGTCTGGTCTTCGACCTGAAGCCGCTGCTGTGGCAGGAGATCGCCTTGAAAGAGGAGGACCTGCGGGCCTTCGTGAAGGACCATGACTGGTCAGCATACAAGGGCAAGTTCGTTTCGGTGCACTGCTCGGCGGATGCGATCATTCCGACTTGGGCGTTCATGCTTGTAGCCACGCATCTGCAACCCAATGCAACGTTCGTTACCCAAGGCGATGCCGATCAATTGGAGCGGGCCGTGTTCACGCGCTTTGTGCAGCAGCTCGATGTTGAACCGTACCGCAACGCGCGCGTTGTGGTGAAAGGCTGTAGCAAGGTGCCCGTGCCGCTGAACGCCTATGTGGAGCTGACCGCGAAGTTGCTGCCCGTGGTGAAGAGCCTGATGTTCGGGGAACCGTGCAGTACCGTACCGCTGTACAAGGCACCGAAGGCCTAGGCTACCTTGGCGCAATGCGCTCGCTGTTCCTGTTCCTGCTGGTTGTCCGTTGTTCGTTGTCCGTGGCACAAGTGGACACTGTGACCGTCCCCAACAGCACCAACGGCTGGTACCTCTCGCCGCATGGCACCATTCGCATCCTTCTCCTCTTTGCGGAGATCGAGTACGATGTGACACCATCACGTGATCCCCAGCCCAATGGCGCCGACCATTGGCCGAAAGGACAATTGCCGAAGTGGAAGGACGAGGTGTTCGACCCACAGCGTGCGGCCGCATACATGTCCAAGGTAACGCGCTATTACCACGACGTTTCGCATGGGCGCTACACCGTCCTCGGCGACTACATCGACACCATCCTCACCCTTCGCGAGAGCGAATACTCCAGCGTGGGCAACGCGCATGGCATTGGAACGCTCGCCGTGAAGGAAGCAAACCAAATGGGCGCGTTGCGCACGCATCACGGGCTCTCCATCGCCGACTTCGACCTGTTGAAGCGCGGTGGTAAACCTGGCATGCCGAAGCAAGCGGGCGCCGACGATCCGCACAGCTACGACCATGTAATGGTGATCGTGCGCAACAGCGGCCTCACGCACAACCAAGGCAGCGTGGATCCGGGTAGCCCCGGCAAGCTCTTCGGCTTCGAGAGCGATTCGCAGAGCCGCTTCGGCGGAATGAACGCGCTGCCCTTCGAGATCCTGAAGCATGAGTTCAACCATCTGCTGTTGGGGGGGAACAACTTCCACAGCGGTGGTGGTAATGCGGCGCAGTTCGAGAGCCACACCTTGTGCGTACAGGGTGGCTGGAGCTTGATGGGAGGTGCCAGCAGCAGCTTGCTAACCTGTAGCGGTTGGGATCGCGATCGCTTGGGTTGGTCGGTGGAAGGCGCCCCCCATCGGATCAACGCACACGGTAAGGACGGCAGTTATGTGAACGGCGACCTGGACCCGGTCGCTGGCGATACAGGAACCTTCATCCTGCGCGACTTCGTGACCAGCGGCGACGCACTGCGCATACGCATGCCCTTCATTCCTGCTAGTGAGAAGAAGCAATGGCTCTGGTTGGAGAACCACCGCACCACCGCGAACAACGGATCCTGGACTGACCGCTTCCATTGGGAGGACACCAACAACCCGTGCGTGACACCCGCCGAACCGGGTCTCTATGCCGAGATACAGATCGAACGCGACGACAAGTACGGCGGCAGCATCTACGGTGGCAGTGCCGACTACCTACACCCGCTCACGGCCTGCGGGCATTTCGATCTGGAAGTGACGAACGACACCTTGCGCAACACATGCCCTTTTGGTGGCCAGACGATCGCCTTCAAGCGGATCCGCGAGAACCCGCTGAGCGGCAACTGCGAACAGGAGCTCATGCTCTTCGATCGCAACAAGGATGGCGCACTGGATCGCGGCGAACACTACGTGCCGAGCGTGTTGCGGGGCGAAGCCGCCACCAGTCCGCGCTTCTTCGGCAGGCCGGACCATGCCTTCCGCATGAGCGGCTCGCGTGTGTTGAACATGGCCAGCAACCCTTCGTCGGCGAACATGCTCACGTTAACAGCAACAGGCAAGCGCGAAAAACACAACGGCTCCGGCCCTGACAATCGCACCGTGTACCTCAATGGCATCCGCGTGGAGCTGCTAGCCGAACAAGACGATGGTACGCTGGTGGTGCACGTGAGCACCGGCGATACACGCGTGGACACCGATGTGGTCTGGAGCGCGGACAGCATTGTGCTCCCACCCTTGCATGGCGAGAACGGTCGTTCCATGACACTGGCGCTGGGCCGGCGGTTGCTCATTGACCGCTCTCGAACACCCACTCGATTGACGAACCAGGGCGAAGCGAACGGGAGGAACTATTACGCACCGCCAACGCGCTTCACGATCATGCCCGGGGCTTCGGTAGTGCTCGAAGCCAGGAGCGAACTGAAGTTGGAGACGGGCAGTGTTCTACACTTGATGTCCGGATCCGAGTTGATCGCTGACAGGAAGGCGCGGATCAGCGTTGATGGCGACTCGCGGATCGTACAACACGGAGATGCGAGGCTACAAGCGAAAGCGCGCGCCCTAAAACAGCTGCGTAAGAGCGGTCGGCTGGTAAGCGTGGCGCAGTGATCTCATGTGTTCTGCACGGAACATCTGGACCGATGTTGCATCACGAGCATCACCACCGCGAGCGGCAGCAACCAGGAATCACGGCTGAGGTAGCGCGTGTCCACCACGCTCAGGCTGGCGCAGATCCACGCGCCGATCGCGATCGCTGCAATGGAGTACTTCAAGAATGTTCGCACCTCGTCCGTTGAAGGAGATGGCTCTACACGGAACATGAACCAAGCCGTGAGCACGAGGGAGAGGCCCATCACCAGCCCGTACAGCAGATCGGGCCAGCGCATGCTCAACTCTCCCCGACCACCGTTCTGCATGGCACCCATAAAACGCGGGAACTCATGCGGCAGGTGGTCCCGGATTGCCATGTATGGCGGGCTCGTCTCCGTGCGGTACCACTGCGACTCCATAGCGTGGCAGATCTCCCAAGCGCAAAGTTGATCGACCGTGCTCGCAACGCTTCCGCGCACATGCCACCACAAGTACTTCGGTTCGGTGAAGGATCCCCGAACAATGCGCGAGTACTCCTCTTTCGTCGCTTGCCAACCACCTTGCTTCGCAATGGGGCTTTCATTGGACCAGAGGAAGGCCTGGCTGTTCTTCGGAAGACTGTCGCGATATGCGCAGATCCCGAATTGATCTGTTGGACAATGCTCATCGAGATAGGGCTTCAACATGCCGGTATCGATCATGCGGCCCATGAAGAACACATGGCTGTTGCGCGAGATGTACGCTTGGCCGTCCAGTGTTTTGTTGGCCAGCATCAAGCCACCCCAAGCAAGAACGTTCACAGTGGCGAACGCGATCGCAGTTCGTCGCAGCACACTAGGCCCTTCGCGCCGGCGGATGAACAAAAGCACTGCTCCAGCAATTGGGAGGATCAGCAGGTTGCTCGTATGGAACCAGCAGGCCGCGACGATCACGGCACCATCCAAGATCCGCGACCACGCAGTGCCCTTGGACCGAAGAAGCAGGTACATGGCCAGCAACCCAATGCCTGTGAACACATCGGGGATCAATCGCGCCGCGTACCACCCAAGACTGCTTCCCAGTGTGAGCACCAGACACGCCACCGCGAACGTGCGCTCGATCCGGGTTGAACACACGGCCCTGCAGATGCGCCAAATGAACAATGAGCACAGGAGCGCTTGTGCCAGGGCCACGCCCCAAAGTGAAATACCATCGAGGCTGGTTGCACGAACGAACGGTCCGTACCAGTATGGCCTGTCGTAGGGCACATAGCCGGAGAACGCGCTGTGCAGGTATGTGCCCGTATCCGAATAGACGAAGGGGTAGCCGTTGATAAGCGCTGGCAAGAGGATCGTGAGGGCGCCCGCAGCGATGATCAGACAGGTCTTGAAGAAAGCAACGGGTTGCATTCGATCGATCCCGTGTTCGCTGCTCTAGTAGGCGCGCACGTTCTTGCCTTCCATGTAGTTGATGAAAGCGCGGTTCACCACGCGGTTGCCACCGGGCGTGGGATAATCCCCGGTGAAGTACCAGTCGCCCTTGTGGTCAGGACAGGCGGCGTGCAGGCCTTCGATGCTCTGGTACACCAACTTCACTTCGGCGTGGATGCCTTCGGGGGTGAGCAGCTCGGCGATCTTGTCGCTGATCTGCTGGGCCGTGAACGGACGGTAGATGTCCTTCACAACGTTCTCCTGTTCGGTGAAGGGGCGGCCGACCATGGCCAACGCACGGTCGTACACATCATCGATGATGTTCTCCTGTTTGGTCTCTTTCAGCAGGGCGATCGCCGCCCTGAAGGCTGCGAGGTCACCCATCTTGGCCATGTCGATGCCGTAGCAATCGGGGTACCGGATCTGCGGTGCGCTGCTCACCACCACGATGCGCTTCGGCTCTAGGCGGTCGAGAATTTTAAGGATGCTCTGCTTGAGCGTGGTACCGCGCACGATGCTGTCATCGATCACCACCAGATTGTCCACGCCCGCGCGTACGGTGCCATATGTGATGTCGTACACGTGCGCCACCAGGTCGTCGCGCGCATCGTCACTGGTGATGAAGGTGCGGAGCTTCGCATCCTTGATCGCAACCTTCTCCAAGCGCGGGCGCAAGGCGAGGATCTTGCGCAGCGCGGCGGGGTCGGGCTTCGGTCCTAATTCCAGGATACGGCGCTCCTTCACGCGGTCCAATTCATCCTCCATCTCCTTCAGCATACCGTAGCACGCAACCTCGGCGGTGTTGGGGATGAAACTGAAAACGGTGTTCTCCATATCGTTCTCCACGGCCG
Organism: Flavobacteriales bacterium; assembly: GCA_046595075.1. Classification (GTDB taxonomy): domain Bacteria; phylum Bacteroidota; class Bacteroidia; order Flavobacteriales_F; family PHOS-HE28; genus PHOS-HE28. The sequence continues at coordinate 33,342 of JBKJPT010000158.1, read as the reverse complement.
CGAGGATCGCGGGGCACACGCTGCGGCCAAGTGCAATGCGCTCGCGGTACACATCGCGATCGCTGCCCCGGCTGAAGTAGATGCGCTCGAAGCTGCACGCGCGCTTCTCCAACGGTTCGCGCACTTGTTGCTCGCTGTACGTGCCGTCCTTGCGAATGATGAGCGCGTGGCCGGGCGTGAGCTCGTTCACTTGTTCGGTCTTCACGCGGAAAGCGGTCTGGATGGCAGGGCGCTCGCTGGCCACCACCACCACTTCGTCATCGGCGTACCAGTAGGCCGGGCGTATGCCCGATGGATCGCGAAGCACGAATGCATCCCCATGGCCGATCATGCCAGCGAGCGCATAGCCGCCATCGAAATCCATGGCGCTGTTCACCAGGATCTGGCGCACATCCAACTTCTCGGCGATCTGATGCGTGATCTGTTTGTCGTTGTATCCAAGTTGACGATGCATGCTGGCGAGCCGATCGTTCTCCACATCGAGGAAGTGACCGATCTTTTCCAGCACCGTCATGGTGTCGCTGCGTTCCTTGGGGTGCTGGCCAATGGATACGAGCAGGTCGAAGAGCTCGTCCACATTGGTCATATTGAAGTTGCCCGCAACGACCAGGTTGCGGGTCATCCAGTTGTTGAGGCGGCGGCGTGGGTGGCAGTTCTCCTCACCGTTCTTGCCGAAGGTGGCATAGCGCAGGTGGCCCATGAGCACTTCGCCCATGAAGGGCATGAGGGACTTGAGGCGTTCGGCATCAATTGCAGCGGTGGCATCCATGGCCAGCGCATCGGCGTACCCTTTGTCCACCTTTCCGAAGATCTTCTGGATGGCCTGCTTATCTGTACTGCGCTCGCGATCTATGTAGTTTAGGCCCGGCAGCGGATCCAGTTTGATGGAGGCGATCCCCGCACCGTCCTGGCCACGGTTGTGCTGTTTCTCCATGAGGAGGTATAGCCGCTTGAGGCCGTAAAGGGCCGAACCGTATTTGTCCTGATAGAAGGAGAGCGGCTTGCGCAGGCGGATCAGCGCAATGCCACATTCATGCTTGATCGCGTCGCTCACTTCGTCCGCCGAAGCTCGCAGGGCGAAGGTGGAAGCACATGCCCGGCCTATCTGCGTCTTCGGCACCGAAGGTACGGGCCTGTCGCCCTTGCCTCCGGCTTCGTCCAATGCCCGGCTGTGCCAAGCAACTTAAGGCCGGGCGGTGCTGTCTTTCCCAAGTACATTGGCGGGTGCCCGCCAGCCCTGTGCGTTCATCCCTCTCCATACTGTTCTTCGGTCTGTGCCTCATGGCACTGGCGGCCCCCCCAAGGGCCACCTTCACGCAGAATAAAGGACAGTGGCCTGCTCAGGTGCTGTACCGAGCCCAGATCCCCGGTGGGGTCATGTTCGTGGAGCGTTCGGCGTTCACCTATGTGCTCTTCTCCGAAAGTCCCTTGGGCCATCATGGGCATGCGCATCAACCGGAGCACCTTGGCGAAGGGAAGGCTCATGCGTACCGCGTCAAATTCGTAGGAGGCGAAGCGAGCATGTCCTACGGCTCGCTCGCGCAGCCGCACTACGAGAACTACTTCATTGGGAATGAGCCGGCGCATTGGGGGACCGGGTGCTTGGTTTTCGGTGAGGTATTGCTGCATGATGTGTGGCCGGGCATCGATCTGCGGATCAGTGGAAAGGAGGGGATCAAGTACGAATTCGTTGTGGCTCCGGGTGCAGACCGGAACATGGTGCGCATGCGGTATGAAGGGCAGGATGGGTTGACCTTGAAAAATGGCGACGTGCATGTGCAGCTGAGCACGGGTGAAGTGGTGGAGAAAGCGCCGGTGACCTATCAGGAAGGACATTTCGCACTCGACAATGAGGAGCGCTACGAATTGAGATCACGGTATGTCCTTGAAGGGAGCCTTCTTTCGTTCAATGTGGAAGGGATGCAGGATGCTGACAGGCCGGTCGTCATAGATCCCGTGCTCACGTTCGCGAGCTACACGGGCAGCACTGCGGATAATTTCGGGTGCACGGCCACATTCGATGCGGGCGGCTTCCTCTATGGTGGAGGCATTGTGTTCAACGCGGGCTATCCCACAACGGTAGGCGTGTTGCAGAGCTTCTTCGCTGGCGGCACTGTAGATGTAGGCATAAGCAAGTGGACACCAGATGGCACCAACCTCGTCTGGAGCACCTACCTCGGCGGCGTGCAAGGCGCAGATGCACCGCACAGCTTGGTGGTGAACGAGCAGGACGAACTGTACGTAATGGGCACAACAGGCTCACTGGACTACCCCACCACAGCCGGCGCCTTCGATATTTCCTTCGGCGCGGGCGGCGGTCCTGTGAGCTGGTCGAACATCTTCGGTGGCTACGGGTATTCGCATGTGAACGGTTCCGATGTGTTCCTCTCGCACCTGAACGCGAGCGCCACTGCATTCATCGGCAGCACGCTGGTGGGTGGCGGCGGACAGGACGGATTGAACAACACCCCCACCCTCACGCACAACTATGGCGATCACTTCCGCGGCGAGGTGGCACTTGATCCCGATGGCAACCCCGTGGTGGCCACCAGCACCTTCAGTGCCGGGATGCCAACTACACCGGGCGCACCGCAGGCTGCTTACTCGGCCGCGCAGGACGGCTTCGTCTTCCGCATGAACCCCGCGCTCACCAACATGTTATGGGCCACGTACATCGGCGGCGTGGGCGAGGACAGTGCTTTCGGTGTGCAGTTCGACAGCAACGGAGATGTGTTCGTTACCGGTGGCACCACTTCGGCGGGCCTTCCCATGCCCGGCGCTTCAGCGGACAACAGCCACAACGGCGGCGCCGATGGCTACATCATGAAGTACTCCGGCACAACAGGCGCATTGCTCGCTGGCACCTATCTCGGTACGGCCGACTACGACCAATCGTACTTGGTACAACTTGATACCGATGATGATGTGTACGTGGCCGGACAAACGCATGGCGCTTATCCTGTTTCGCCGGGCACCTACAACAACCCGGGCAGCTCGCAGTTCATACACAAGTTCAACAACGCGCTCTCGATATCGCAATGGAGCACCGTGATCGGCAATGGCAACCCCGCGCAGGACATGTCGCCCACGGCATTCCTCGTGAGCGATTGCGGCCAGGTGTACTTCACGGGTTGGGCGGGAACCACCAACGGAAACGCAGGCAACAACAGCAGCACTTGCGCAGGCAACGTCACCACAGCCGATGCCTTCCAAGCTGCGACCACAGGAAGCGACTTCTACCTGCTCGTGCTGGAGCCCGAAGCCGCTGCGCTCAACTACGCCACCTTTTTCGGCGGATCCACCAGTGCCGAGCACGTGGACGGCGGCACGAGCCGCTTCGACAAGAACGGGACGGTCTACCACGCGGTATGCGCGGGCTGCGGATCGCAAGATGATTTCCCCACCACGCCGGGTGCGTGGAGCAACACCAACAACAGCTTCAACTGCAACCTCGGCGTGTTCAAGTTCGATCTCTCGCAATCGCAGGCGATCATCGGCATCAATGGTCCCACGGAGATCTGCCCTGGTGATCAAGCACAGTTCACCAACACCAGCGTGGGTGGCACCGATTACGATTGGGACTTCGATGACAACGGGCCGAACTCCACCCTCCTTGCTCCGTCGCATGTGTTCAATACACCCGGCGCCTATACCGTGACCATGATCCTCACCGACAGCAGCGGTTGTGTGAGCGCCGATACTGCCAGCATCGTGATCACGGTGCTGCCACCACCAGTTGCAGCGGTGGAACCCGTTCCGCTCATGTGCCCCGGCGACAGCGTGCAGTTGCTCGCCTCTGGTGGAACGACGTATGAATGGTCTCCCGCAACAGGACTTAGTGCCACTGACATCGCCGATCCCTGGGCCGAACCTGCCCAGACCACCACGTACAGTGTGATCGTGGGTGATGCCTGCGGAAGCGATACAACCACAGTGGATGTGGGGCTCTTCCCGCTCAATGCATCTGCTGGCCCCGATACTTCAACCTGCCTCGGAAATAGTGTAGGCATCACAGCAGTGGGTGGCACCAGTTACGACTGGACACCGATAGCCACGCTCGACGATCCCGCGATCGCCAACCCGACGGCGACTCCGGATACCACCACCACTTACACGGTCAGCATCAGCACCATCGAAGGCTGCACGATCATCGACTCGCTGTTGGTGATCGTGTTCTCCGACGAGCCCCTCGCCGTGCTGCTGGACACCATCATCTGCAAAGGCAGCAGCGTACAACTGATCGCCGACGATGCCGACTTCTACAACTGGCATCCTGCGAACGGCATCACCACATTGGATGTGCAGGATCCCATCGTCACACCAATAGTGCCAACGCTCTACATCGTTGATCTCATCAACGCCTGCGGGCCGCTCACCGATAGCGCCTTCGTGGACCTGGTCTTCGTTACCGCAGATGCGTGGCCCGATACCTTGATCTGCCCCGGCTTCCCCGTGCCTCTGGGCGCCAGTGGTGGTGTGAGCTACTTATGGTCGCCTGCAGCCGGGCTTACCAACGACACGATCCCCGACCCAGTTGCCACACCCGCTGAGAGCACATTGTACCAACTGGTAGCATACGATGCGATCGGCTGTTCCGACACGGCCTTCGCGTTCGTGGAACTTCAGCCTTGGCCCACGATCACCGCCGATGAGGACATGATCATCGATTACGGCGACATCGTGCAGCTCAACGCCACTGGCGAAGGCACTTGGACCTGGACCCCCACGGAATTCCTGAACGACAGTACGAGCATGTCACCCTTTGTGCAGCCGGAAGAGACAACGACCTACACGGTGACAACGGTCAATTCGCTCGGCTGCAAGAACACCGATCAACTCACCATCATCGTTACCGGAAGCCTGTACCTGCCCAACACGTTCACACCGAACGGCGACGGCTTCAACGACTTCTTCTATGCGCTAGGCAAGGAGATCAAGGACTTCGAACTGCTGGTCTTCAACCGTTGGGGCGAACTGATCTGGAGCACCAAGCAACTCGCGGGTCGCTGGGACGGGACCTATAATGGCGTGGAATCGCCCATAGATACTTACGTGTGGCGCGTTGTGGCCACGGAATTCAGTGGGCGCTACCACGAAGCGATCGGGCACGTGAACTTGCTGCGGTAGGGGCTCAGGCGAAACGTTCCCTCCCCACACCCAACCATTCCATTGCTGCCCCACTGAGCAGCATCTCTTTGGTGGGCCTATCGTACGGCATGCTCTTGATGAGCGCACCCGGTTGCAGTTCACCCAACGGGAACGGATAATCGGTGCCCATGGCCACACGGTTGGCGCCGAAGAGTTCCACGACATGACGCATTACCGCCGGATCATGCACCAGCGCATCGATCCAGAAGCGGCCCATGTACTCACGTGGGTTCACGTTGTTGTCTACCGCACACAGGTCCGGTCGCACGATGAAGCCGTGTTCGATGCGACCTAGCGTTGCAGGGAATGACCCGCCGCCGTGCGCGAATGCCACGCGAAGCTTCGGCAACTTTTCGAAGAGCCCGCTGAAGATCATGCTCACGATCGCCGTGGTTGTTTCCACCGGCATGCCCACCAGCCAGGGCATCCAATACTTGTCCATCCGATCGGCGCCCATCATGTCCCAAGGGTGCACGAACACCGCCATGTTCAGCTCTTCGCATGCTTGGAAGATCTGCAGCAGCTTCGGCTCGCCGAGGTTCATGCCGTTGATGTGCGTGCCAACTTGAATGCCCACTAGACCTATCCGCTTGCAACGCTCGACCTCCTTGATCGCTAGCTCCGGCTCCTGCATGGGCACAGTGCCCAAGCCCACGAAACGTATGGGCCATTTCTGGACAATGCCAGCGATGTGGTCGTTCAGGAACATGGAGAGGTCCAAGGTGTCTTGCGGCTTGGCCCAGTAACTGAACATCACGGGCACGGTGCTCAACACCTGCACATGCACCCTGTGCATATCACATTCGCCGATGCGCACTTGCGGGTCCCAGCAGTTGGCCTGCACTTCCCGAAAGAACTTGTCATCCATCATCATGCGCGCGCAGCCCGGCTTGTGGTGATCCAGGTGGATGAAGCCACGGTAGCCGTACTTGGCCCCGAAATCCGGTATGTTCTCCGGGAGGATGTGCGTATGGATGTCGATCGAAAAGAGCTCGGCCATGCGCGCGTACTTACACGAAGCGCGGGTCGGCCTCCATCACGTGGCCGCACTTCTTGCAGGTGCGGTGATCATCGCTTCCGTAGAACTCACGAAAGCGCGGAAGGAAATCCTTCTCGATGTTGTGCAGCACGAACTTGTACTCGTGCAGGAGGTTGTTGCAGTTCTCGCAATACCACTGCAGGCCGTCGAGCATCTCGCGGTCATCGCGCTTCACTTCGATCACCAGGCCCACCGTGCCGGCGCCGCGACGTGGCTGGTGCGGCGTGCGCGATGGGAGCAAGAACATTTCGCCTTGCTTGATCGGGATGGTCACGGCCTTGCCGTCCTCCTGGATCCCCACTTCGATGTCGCCTTCCAGTTGGTAGAAGAGCTCTTCGGTCTCGTTCCAGTGGTAGTCCTTGCGCGCGTTGGGGCCACCCACGATCATCACGATGTAGTCGCCGGCATCGGCATAGAGGTTCTTGTTGCCCACAGGCGGCTTCAGCAGATCGCGGTTCTCGGCGATCCAGCCGTTCAGGTTGAAAGGTCTACGTATGCTCATGGTGGTACGATGTGCCGAAAGGTAATGGGCCGGAGCTACAGGCTTTGCGGCTGCTGGCTTTAGGCCAACGGCTTCAGGTCACAACCTCGATCGCGGGATGGAATGGAATGGTCGCGTTGTGAAGGATCGAGCCTATGGCCTGTGGCCTGAAGCTCATGGCCTACGCTTCGCGCTAATGCTTCACACTGCGGCCCGCTTGCAGCAACGCGGCGCCATTGGCGCGCATCATGTCCACGGTGTACTGCTGGTCCTGGGTGAAGGCACCCACGGAGCGGTTCCATTTCACGAGGGCGAAGGGGAAGTCGAGCACGTCGGTATCGGCACCTTCGTACTTGTCGGCGCGCAACATGCTCATCTCCATTTCCATGGGGGCAATGGCAACCACATCAACGGGGATCTTGGCGCGGGTATCCACCAACATGCGCTTCGGAAGAAAACCTTCCCGCTCGAACACCACTGCGAATTCCTTCTGCAAGCCCAGGCCAAGGCCGAAACGGCCGCTCTTGTCAGTGAGCTGATCGCCCACCAATTCGTTGCCGTCGTACACGGTCACGTGGCAGCCCTCGAGCTTCTTCTCACCATCGGTGATGCGCCCGAGGATCTCCAAGACCAAGGGTTCATCGCTCTTCTGGGCCATGGCACTGACACACAGCAATAGGGCACAAGCGGAAAGGATGCGGGTCTTCATGGGGCACTTATACCCCGTGGTCCAAGGAGGGGTTACGCTGGCCCGCAACGACAAAGGGCCCCAGCACTGCGGAGGCCCTTCGCATTCTAAGTGGTCTTGATCAGCGCACCACCATGCGGATGGTGGCGTTGCCCGCACCATTGCTTAGGCGTACGGTGTAAACACCCATGGCCAGCAGTCCTTCCATCTCAACGGCCACTGGCTGGCCCTTGGTCATAGTTCTGCGTTGCTCGTGCACGGTGCGGCCCTCCATGTCCAGCACCTCGAGGGTGGTGAGCGCATCCGGGCCTGCGTAGGTGATTGTGAAGTCGCCGGTGCCCGGGTTAGGGAACAGGTTCCATGCGGCGGCGTACGTATCTGCTATGCCTTCGCAGATCTCCACGTTCACTTGCACGAAGTTGTCGCTGAAGTCGAGGCAGGAGCCCGTGGTGGTGATGTCCGTGGCGATCAAGCCCGGGTCGGCACCCAGCAGATCGCCGTTGTAGCTGATGCCCCACACGTGGTAGATGCCGATCGCGGCGCTGTTGAAGTCCAGCGATCCGCTCAAGAGCTGCGCCACGATGATGTTGTTGTCATCGGTGAGCAGGAAGATGTAGTTCTCGGCGGCCATGCTCGTGGTGGCGAAGTCGATCACATTGGGATCGTCATCCTGGCAAACGTCCACGCTGAAGAAGCCGTCCACGGTCTGCACCGAGCCGCCGTCACAGATCACCGTGGGCACATCGCCGGTGATGCACAGCGTGAACTGGCCCCCGTTCCCGTTGGCGAGGTTGCTGTGGATGCGCACGATGTAATCCGTGTTAGGGTCCGTGGCGAAGTCGATGGGATCGATCGGTTGGGTCTGGCACAGTAGCTCGTTGCCGACGCAACCGTTGGTGATGCTCAAGGCCCAATCTTCCATGGAGCCGCTGTTGAAGTTTATCGTGACCGTGGTGTTGGCCCCGCTGTTGAAGGTGTACCACACATCGAGCAGATCGGCGCCGGGGTCATCGCAACCGGCATCGCCGCCGTCCATGGTCGCGTAGGTGTTGTCACCAGCAGTGGCTTGATCGGGGCAGTTGCTCACCAAGTTGACCACGAGCGGGAATGCGTTCACGCAATCGTTGTTCCCCGGTGCGCAATCGTTCACGATGATGGACGCTCCTTCCATGTCGAGACTTCCGCAGATGCTGCCACCACCCTGGATGAGCAGCGCATCGATATCGAAGCCGGTAGTAACGCCGAGTTCGATGAGACCTGGGTCAACGGTGAGCGGGTCGTAGATGATCGTGTGGATCGTGTATGCACCCGGCGCGTTCACATTGAACACTGTTCCGCCACCGAGTTCGATGATCACCAAGGTGGGTCCTTGCGTGAGCACAAAGGCCGTTAGGTAACCAGCGGGTTCAACCGCATCGCCATTGGGGGTCGCGCCAATTTGTGCTGCACCGTTCATCAGGCAAACAGGTGTCGCATCCGCAGTTAGGGTACCAGCATCGGCATCGCAAACCACGCAATCGATCACCTCGAAGAGCGCGCCCGTGACATCGAGACTACCGCAGATGCCACCGCCGCCTTGGATCAGGAGCGCGTTCACATCGAAGCCGGTGGTCGTTCCAAGAACAATGCTGGCAAGGTCAAGTGTGTTCGGATCGTAGACCAGTGTGTGGATGGTGTAGATATCCGTTGCCGTTACGTTGAACGAAGCGGTGGTCCCTGTTGCTATCAACACTAGACCTGGGCCTTGCGAAAGCACGTACACGGTCTCGTAACCGGCGGGCGCCACTGCGCCTCCGTCCGCAGTTGCGCTCAGGTCCGCGCTTCCACCCACAAGACATACAGGGGTAAGATCTGCGATGAGAGCACCGGCGTTGGCGTCGCAAGTGATGCACTCCTGGACGGTGATGGGCGCACCCACCAGGTCGAGGCTACCGCAGATGCCGCCGCCGCCTTGGATCAACATAGCGTCCACCTCCAAAGCCGTGGTGACACCGATCACGACGCTGCCCAGATCGAACGTGTTGGGATCGTAGACCAACGTGTGGATCGTGTAGTCGTCGGCAACGCCCACCGAGAAGTTGGGCGTGGCCGAAGCGTTCACGATGGTGAAGCTCGCGCCTTGCGTAAGCACGTAAACGCTGAAGTAGCCCGAGGGTACGATGCTGTTGAAGTCGGGGGTTGCGCTGATGTCGGCATTGCCGGACACAAGGCATACAGGCGTTGCATCGGCCGTGATGGTGCCCGCATAAGCATCGCATACCAGGCAGGCATCGACCACGAGGGTGGCACCCACAAGGTCAAGACTACCGCAGACAGTACCGCCGCCTTGCAGCAAGAGCGCATTCATCTCACCGGTCGTCGTGGTGCTCAGTGTGATATCGATCGCGGGATCGAAAGTGGCAGGGTCGTACACAAGCGTATGAATGATGTAGGTGCCGGTAGTGTTCACCGTGAAACCAGGTGCGGCATCGTAAGCCACGATCGTGGATCCCACGCTTTCAACGAGCAGGTAGGTGGTTTGGAAACCAACAGGCACCACCGCGGTGCCGTCCGGTGTCGCAGTGATAGTGGCAGTACCTCCGATAAGACATACGGGTGACTCGTCCGGAGCGATCGTACGCGCATCGGCATCGCAGATCACGCATGCATCCACGACGATCCCAGCGCCGGTGATGTCGAGACTGGCGCAGATAAGGCCACCGCCTTGGACCAGTAAAGCCTCCACTTCGGGCACCGTAGTGGAGCCAGTGGTGATCGCCGTACTAGGATCGAAGGTGTTCGGATCGTATACCAGTGTGTGTATCGCGTAGGTGTCGGCAGCCGTCGCCGTGAACGAAGGAGCGGCATCTGTGGCGATGATCAACTGACCAGCAGCCTGGGACAACAGGTACAAGGTGGTGAAACCGACGGGCACCAAAGCGTTGCCGTCCGACGTTGCGCTGATGGTGGCGGTTCCGGATACGAGACAAACTGGCGTTGCATCAGCGGTGATCGTCCCCGCAGTGGCATCGCATGCGGCGCAGATATCCACGGTGATCGCTGCGCCGGCAATATCGAGGCTTCCACAGATGGTGCCGCCGCCCTGGATAAGTGCAGCGTTAATATCGGCAGTTGTGGTCGCGCCCACAATGATGTCCGTGACCGGATCAAAGGTGTTGGGATCGTACACGAGCGTTTGGATCGTATAGTCATCCGCAGCAACAGCGGTGAACGAAGGCGAAGGATCCGTGTCGACGATCAACTGCCCCGCACCTTGGGCTATCAGGTAGACCGTGGCGTAGCCAGCAGGTACCACGGCGTTGCCGTCAGGCGTGGCGCTGATGATGGCGCTGCCAGATACTAGGCAAACGGGTGTGGCATCGGCGGTGATCGTGCCCGCATCGGCGTCGCAGCCCGTGGATGCCCCACCAAGCACGCAAACGGTAAAGCTTGTGTTGCTCGGTATGCCACCGAAGATGTGATAGATCCGGAAGTAATAGGTCTCGCCCACATTGAGGCCGGTGGCGGCCAGGGTGTCATAGTCATTGCAGGCGATGCTCGTTCCGTTGCACGCGCCCGAGCGCAGGTCGATCACCGGGAAAAAGCCACTGGGGACGGTGAGTTCGATGTTGTGGCTGGTCACCGTGGCGGTGAAACTGAACCACACATCATCGTTGGCATTGCCCACGCCATTGCAATCGATCGCTGGCAACGATTGGGTGGCGTTGGCCACCGATGCTATCGTGGGTACGCAGGTCGGGTTCGACACAAGAGCGATAGCACCGGCGCAATCGTTGTTGGTAGGCACCACCGGTTCGCGCACGCAAATGGTGAATGTGGCGGTGCTCGGCACGGTGGCGTCGCGGCTGTACACACGTATGTAGTACTCCACGCCGATGGTGAGCCCAGTGGGTGTGAGCCATTCGGCTACTCCCATGGGCGCCAGGTCAGTGCAACGCACCGTGGTGCCGTTGCATGCGCCCGAGCGCAGGTCGATCACCGCGTCGAAACCAGCGCTCCCCTGCACTTCGATCCTGTGCGATGTGAAGGTGGCCGTGAAGCGGTACCACACATCGTCATCTGCGGTGCCATTGATGCCCGTGCAACTGGCCGCAGGAAGGGTTTGCGTAGCGCCGGTAACATCACCGATCACCGGTGTGCAGGCGCTCGTCGGAAAAAGTTCGGTGGCACCTGTGCAATCATCGTTCGCTGGTTGTGCATAGGAGCATGCAGGGGTCAAGCAGGCAAGAGCGAGTGCAATGGCGGCGGAAATGTGTAGGCGTAGCATCATCAAAGCTGTAGTTTTGGGTAGTGTGTGAAAGGGTGCAGGAAAAGGTCCCCTGCTTGCGGACGATCAATGTACGAGGAAACGTTGCTCCAACCGTGCTCTCGTACCCGTGAGCACTAAGGTGTAAACGCCGGGAGCCACATGGTCATGCAGGTCGATCTCCAAAAGCCCGCCTTGAGAAGCGATGGATCTCACGACGTGTACGATACGACCCGTTGCATCGAGCACTTGCACCAGCATGTTCTCTTCGGGCACGCGATCCACGAAGAGGTGTCCGTTGTTCGGGTTCGGCCACACGCGCAATGTCGAGCGCACTGGAGCATCAACGCTCAGGAAGAGGCAGTTCTCCGCCGTAGCATCGATGCTGTAGGCGCCGATGGAACTGTTAGCGGCATCACGCAGTACGGGCACGTAATAAGTGCCCGTGGGCAGGTCGTTGAAATAATAGGTGGTGTTGCCCTCGGGGCAGTTGGTGGTGTTGGTGGTGCTATAGTACACGAGCGCATCACCGGGACAAGTGGTGGCAAGGAAACCGAAGGTGTTGGCCCAAGCAGGATCCTGTCCGCAGTAAGCCAGGATCAGATCGGTGCACTCGGTGGTGGTGAAAGCATGCCACACCACGGAGGCGTCTACGAAGGGAGATCCCACAACGAAGTCTCCGGTGCTGGTCGCATTGGTATTATCCCCGATGAACGTGAGCGTATTGCCCACATCCAAGTTCGCCGCCGTAACATTCGCGCAGTTGTTGTTGGCCGGAGGTATGGCCGGGCAACTGGAGGCCGACACCACAAGCGTGTATGGTCCTACTGCGTTGTTCGCAACGTCCTTCACTACGGGGATCAGGTAGCTACCAGGCGGCACGTTGTTGAAGAAGTAGGTTCGGTTACCCTCCACGCAATCGCTATTGTTGAACGTGCTGAAGAAGATCGGGGTCGCCACTGGACATTCAACAGCAAGAAAGCCGAAGGTGTTGGCCCACACTGGATCCAAGCCGCAATAGGCCACGCTGATGTTGGTGCATGAGGTGGTGGTGATACCATGCCACACCACAGGCGCACCGGAGAAGGGCGAACCCGGATCGAAATCACCGGTTCCGGTCGCGGTGGTGTTGTCACCGATAAGCGAGAGGCTCGCACCTTCCGCCAATGGTTGGTAAAGAACCTGGGAACAGAAGTCGTAATACGTCGGGGCCGTAGGACAAGCCGCAGCAGAAAGTTCCAGGTCGTAGGTGCCCACCGCATTGTCGTTCGGATCCAACAAAACCGGCACATAGTATGTGCCGGCGGCCAGTTGGTTGTAGATGTACGTGCGGTTGCCTTCGGCGCAATCCGTGTTGTTGTACGTGGAGAAGTAGACCAGATCGGATCCCGGGCAATCGCGAGTGAGGAATCCGAAGGTGTTGGTCCATACCGGATCCTCCCCACAATAGTTAAGCGCAACATTCGCGCATTCCGTGGTGGTGAACGAGTGCCAGACCACCGGTGCACCTAGATACGGCGAACCTGCCGCGAAATCACCAGTGGATGTGGCCAAGGTGACATCACCGCTCAAGATAAGGCTGCCGCCCACAGCAAGCACGTCTGGTGTGCCCGTGCTACAGCCATCGTTCACGGCGGTATTTCCACTGCATACCGCTGCGCTCAAAGTAACCGTGTAAGGTCCTTCGGCCGCACCTGCTTCCATCCAGATGGGGAAGTAGTAGGTGCCGCCCGGCACATTGTTGAAGTAGAGCGTGGGGTTGCCATCGCCGCACTCAATGGTGTTGTATAGTTGCGTAACAAGGAAGGCGTTGCTCGCCGGACAGGTAGTGGCCAGAATGTTCAAGTAGGTGGTAAAGGCCGGGTTGGTACCGCAATACTCCACTTTGATGTCTGTGCAAACCGTTGTGGTGAAAGCATGCCATACCGAAGGCTTACCCAAGCCCTCCAGAATGGATCCCGGCGTATAATCGTTCGCAATTGTGGCCCCTGTATTGTCACCGGTCCATACAATGGTCGCGCCCACTGCGAGCACATCGAGTGTTACGCTGGAGCAAAGGTCGTTCACTTGCCCGTGGGCTATGGTCGCGATCAGGATCGAAGGAAGGAGCGTAAGGCGCATGGGCGTTCGCGGTTTGTGGTCGGGTTGGAAGTAACCCGACGAGGAGGGACAAAATTCATCGCAATCATAGGGCCGCACACCTGCTTACCCATCGTTTTTTCCACATCCGCGCCTGATCATCCACCATTCGGTCCATCCCACCCCAACAAGTGCGGCCCAAAGCACAAAGGGCGTCCGTCTCCGACGAACGCCCTTCGGCTAAGAGACGGTTCCGCTTAGCGGATCACAATGCGTTGCTCATCACGACCATTGTCCGTGGTAAAGCGCAGGACATAGGTACCCGTGGCGAGCTTCTCGGCAAGGCCGAACTGCTCCGTGGTACCTGTGGTGAATTGGCGCAACTCGGAGTGAACCATGCGGCCGGTCATGTCCAGTACTTCAACTGTCACCTTGGTGTTTTCACCGGCGTAGCGTATGCTGATGTCGCCATTGCCCGGATTGGGGAACACGCTCCACGCAGCAGCGCCGTTCTCTTGCACACCGGTGATGATACCGATCATGTCCACGGTGTAGTCCTCCACCTGACCATAGGTCGAAGTGTCGCAAGGCGTGGGATTCGGTGTATTCGGGTAATCCACTCCCAGCGCATAGGTATCGTGCAACCGCACGCGCATGCGGGTGGGACCTGCGACTGCGGTAAGCGGCACGTTGATGGTGCCCGTGTGCGGACCAACGCCATTGGCTGATGCGTACATGAGTTCGCCAGCGTCGAAGATGGAGTTGTGGTCCCAATCGATCCAAGCCAGCACCTGATCCGTGGCGTAACCACCGCTGATCGTGACCGAGATGGGGTAGCTCTGGCCACCAACCACCGAGGCTGTGAGCGAGGTGAAGTCCTCGAAACCAGCGGCGCTGGTGGAGTTGTTGTTCACATCGGCGAAGGTGACGTTGCTGATCTTCTCGAACTGCAGACTGACGGCACCCGCCGTGCAATAATCACCGGGGCTGGCGCAAGCTGTGGCGCTCAATGCTATGCTGTAAGGTCCAATTGCACCAACGGGATCCATCAACACGGGCAGATACCAAGTACCGGCGGGCAGGTTGAAGTAAGAGATGGTGTAGTTGGGTGCACAGGTCGTGTTCTCATACGCCCCGAGCACGTAGCTATCGCCCACAGGACAATCGTTCGTAAGGAAGATCCACACCGGATCGAAGCCCGGGTTGGTGTTGCAGTACGAAACCACCACGTTGCTGCACTCGGTGGTCGTGAACGAATGCCACACGGTGGGATCCATTGGATCGAAAGTCCCGCCAGGAACGTAATCGCCGATGTTGGTGGCGTTGGTGTTGTCACCCGCGAACGTCACGTTTCCACCAACGCTCAGCGACACCGGGGTCGAATTGCCGCAGAGATCGTTGATCGGCGTTGGGCCGCCGCCGCTGATGTTGATCGCGTAATCCTCCACCTGACCGTAGGTCGATGTGTCGCAAGGAGTCGGGTTGGGGGTGTTCGGATAATCGACACCCACATAGGTGTCGTGCAAACGAACACGCATGCGCGTTGCACCCACCGCTGCTCCAGCTGGCACGTTGATGGTGCCAGCGTGGGGGCCAACACCAAGAGCCGAAGCGAACACCAGTTCACCGCCCTCGAAACTGTCGCTTTGATCGAAGTCGATCCAGATGCGCACCTCGTCCGTGGCATAACCACCGGAGATGGTCACGCTCACCGGGAATGAACCACCAGCGGTCATGCTACCAGCGGTGCCAGCGGTGAAGTCCTCATAACCCGCAGTGCTCGTGGAGTTGTTGTTGATACCAGCAGTGGTCACGTTGCTGATCTTTTCGAACTGGGTGCTCACGGCACCTGCGGTGCAATATGCTCCTGAAGTAGCACAAGCTGCTGCGTCGAGCGTGACAACGTAAGGACCTGCCGTTGTGGGTTCGCCGCGCACCGGCACGTAGTAGGTGCCCGCAGGCACATCATAGAAGAACAAGGTCAGGTTGTCGTCGCCGCAGGCCAGGAAGTCAAAATTGCTGTAAAGGATGTAGTTGTTGTCCGCCGGGCAGGCACCGAAGAGCGCCGCCCAATAGTTGGATGGGGGGGTTGCCGTTCCGCAGAATGCGAGCGTGATGTTCGTGCACTCGGTGGTGGTGATCGCATGCCACACGGTGGTGGTATCGCCGCCCACATCGAGGTCGCCATCGCCGCCGGGAACAGCGCTGCTGTTGTCACCGGTGAAGGTCACGCTTCCGCCAGCTGCCAGTGCAGAAGGAAGCACGTTCGCGCAATCATCGTTACCACTTCCTCCGCCGCCGCTGGTGATGTTCAGCACATAATCCTCGATCTCACCGTAGCTCGCCACGCCACAGGGCGTGTCGTTGAACACGTTGATGTAACCGCTCCCATCATGGGTGTCGTGCAGGCGGATGCGCATCCGTGTTGTCCCGATGACCGCTCCAGCGGGGATGGTCACACTACCGGAATAGATGTCCAGCGCTTCGATGGTCGAGATGAGGACCTGTTCACCAGCGTCATCGAAATCGAGATCCTGGTTGAAGTCGATCCACGCGAGCACTTGGTTCTCGGACCAGCCTGTGGTGAGCGTGTTAGTGTTCACGTTCACGCTGAGCGTGTAGCTCTGCCCAATGCTCACGTTGCCCGTAAGAGCGCTGTAGAACGTGTAGGCAGGTGCCACCGGAGCGGCATTCGCTGAAGCGTTGTTGATGTTCGAGAAGGACACATTGACAATACGTTCGTCCAAGTCGAAGTCGACAGAACCTTCCGCACTGGCTGCACAATAGCCGCCGCCGCGCATCTCTGCAGACACGGACTGCTGGGATTGCGCGATAAAGGGATTCTCCGCGCTACGCCGTGGGCTGTGCGCACGAGACTGTCCGACCTGCACGCCGGGCTGAGTGACCGGTACGGAAGTGACGGCTTGCACGTTCCGTATCACGATGGAGCGCGCGGAGCCCTTGGCAGGCCCTTGCGCGAGGACGCCACTGGTTATGCTGCCAAATAGCAGGGTACCAAGCAGCAATGCGTAGTTTGTTTTCATTTACGAGGGGGGTTTATCGTTGAGGCGTCGAAGGTGCAACGATCGCCTGCAACCACCAAACGGTCTAGGCCCGATCGCCCTGCTACTTTTGGACTCCATGGAAACAAGGCTCAGCGGTAAGCACGCATTGGTCGGCGGTGCATCACAAGGCATTGGCAGAGCTATCGCGCTGGAACTCGCGCTGCTCGGCGCTGGCATTACGCTCGTTGCGCGCGACGGGAAACTTTTGGATGATGTCATCTCCAAACTGGATCGGTCCCGTGGCCAGCAGCATCGTGCGCTCGTGGTGGACATGTCGAAAACCGAGGCGCTCGCCGCCTCTCTCGCCACCATCGAACAGCCCATCGACATCGTGGTGAACAACACCGGTGGCCCGCCGCCCGGTCTTGCGCACGAAGCGGACATCGCGCAGTTCGAGGCCGCCTTCCGCTTGCACCTGCTCGCCTACCAGACCATCGTGCACGCAACGGTTCCCGGCATGAAGGAGCGGAAGGATGGTCGCATTATTAACGTGATCAGCACCAGCGTGAAGCAGCCGTTACCCAACCTAGGTGTGAGCAATACCATCCGTGGGGCCGTGGCGCAATGGGCGAAGACGTTGGCCACAGAACTTGGTCCCTTTGGAATTACGGTGAACAATGTGTTGCCGGGTGCCACCAGTACCGGTCGGCTGGCGACGATCATCCACAACAAGAGCGCGAAGACCGGCATGAGCGAAGCCGCGGCCGAAGAGGAGATGATGCATGAGATCCCGCTGCGCCGTTTCGCCGCACCGGAGGAGATCGCATATGCGGTCGCCTTCCTCGCAGGGCCATCGGGGGCCTACATCAACGGGATCAATCTCCCGGTGGATGGCGGACGCACTGGCTCTTTGTGAGCCTGCTGAAAAGAAGAAGGGCGTCCACCATGTGGTGAACGCCCTTCCCAATACAATTCAAGTCTACTTCACCAACAAGCGCTGCGTGGTACGCTCACCAGCAGCGGTGAGGCGCACGGTGTAGTTGCCTGCGCTCAGGTCGGTCAGTTCGATCGTGCGCACCGTGCCGTTCACGAGGCTAGCGCGCTCCATGTACACCACACGGCCGGTGACATCGATCAGTTCGATATCGCCCGTGGTGTTCACACCCGTGTAGCTAAGGCTGAAGGAACCTTCGGCCGGGTTGGGGAAGATGCTCCATGCTTCGGTGCCAGTGTTCTCCGGAATGCCGATGTTGATGCCCACACCTTCGACCACGCATACCGCCACGCTGTTGGGGGCGGGGATCGCTGTGTAGTAGTTGTACACACGGAAGACATAGGTGGTGCCCACCGTGAGACCTGTGAGTTCCACTACCTCGGCTTCGCCGCTGAGGGTGGCATCAGCACAACCCAAGCTCGTTCCGGCGCAGACATCGAACACCTCGATCACCACATCGTAACCCGTGTTCACGTTGCCATCACCGTCATCGGTGCCAGTAGCACCAACGGTCATGTCGGTAGCGGTGGCCACGAAGCTGAACCAGATGTCGTCGTTGGCATTACCGGTGAAGCCGTTGCACAAAAGACCGGGCAGGGACTCGGTGGTGAGGTTCGCACCGAAGGTGAGCGGATTGCAGAACGCACCGGCCGTGAGGGAGATGGCGTTGGCACAATCATCATTGACCGCTGGCGCATCACACGCTTCGGCCGCCACGGTGATCGTGTAGGCACCCAAAGCGCCATCGGCAGCAAGCACTCCATAGTAATAGGTTCCTGCGGGTACATCCGCATAGTAGATCGTCACGTTGCCATCGGGGCAATCGGTGGTGTTGAACGAGGCGCTCGGCTGGGCCACCGTGGCAGGGCAGTCGGTCCAAAGGTTGAGGAAGGCATTGCCGAAAGCTGGCGTAGTCCCGCAGTACGTGAGCGCGAGGTTCGTGCATTCGGTCGTGGTGAACGCGTGCCACAGGGTGGGCGATCCAAGCAGCTCAGTGTCGGTGGCGTTGGTATTGTCGCCGCTGAAGTTGACCGAGTTGCCCGTGGCCAAACCTACCGGCGTGGTACCCGTGCAAAGGTCATTGGCTGGAGTGGCTGGCGAATACACGCACGTGGTGAAGTCGAAGGTGGCAGGGGGATCGGTGTAAGGCCAAGGATAGATGCGGTAGTAGTAAGTGGCTCCGACCGTAGTGGTGAATGCAGGAGACTCGGTGCCGCCGAGCAACGAAGCGTCCATGCAGCCTAGTGAGCCAAGGTCAACACAGCTTCCCCCGAAGAGTTCGATCACGGGATCAAGTCCAGTGGTCGCATCGCCCCCACCGGTAACGGAGATCACCGTGGTGGTACCCGTGGCCACGAACGTGTACCACACGTCGTTGGCAACAGTGGCCTCGAAGCCGGAGCAGATCGAGGCGGGCAGGCTTTCGGTCGCGCCATCCAAAGATCCGTTGGTAGGTGTGCAGCTTGTGCCGGAGACAATTGTGATGGCGCCATCACAGTTGTCATTGGCCGGGCCACCTCGCAGAACACCATCAACTGCGACAAGTACGGCAGGGTTCAACTTGGCATCGAAGGCGTGCGGGTTGGCCGCGTTCTGCAGCGTATTCGCGCGCTGTGCGGTTGCAAGCACAGGAGCCAGAAGGCCCAAGGCAAGCAGTGAAAAAGCGTAAGTATGTTTCATGCGTTCGGTTTATGGTTTTTTGGTGTTTGTTGGCCGGATCGCCGGGCGGGCCGAATGTAACCACCACAACTTGCCCGGATCCACGGCCGGTCACTGTCCACAGAGGTCCGCCCTACCCTATCCGGTGGCCGTTCAACGGACAGCGTTGGTGATGAGCCTGAATCCCTGACCATGTACGTTGATGATCTCCACCGTGGGGTCCTCGCGCAGGTACTTGCGCAATTTGGCTATGTACACATCCATGCTGCGTCCACTGAAGTAGCTGTCGCTGCCCCAGACCACGTTGAGCGCGTGCGATCGCTGCAGCACTTCGTTCTGGTTCATGCATAACAGTCGCAGCAGTTCCGATTCCTTGGTGGTGAGCCTTCGATCACCAACAGGAGTGCGCAACAGTTGCTTGCGGGGATCGAAGGAACAGGCCCCGAGGTGGTATGACTCGGGTTCTTCGGCCTTTGGTGCCACGCCATTGGTACGGCGCAGCACAGCACTGATCCGCAGCAAAAGCTCTTCCATGCCGAAGGGCTTGGTCATGTAATCGTCGGCCCCCGCTTGGAAACCCTGGATGGTATCCTGCTTCATGCTCTTCGCGGTGAGGAAGATGATGGGCGTGTCGGGGTCCTTCTGCCTGATCTCGCGGGCTAGAGAGAAGCCGTCCTTCAGAGGCATCATCACATCCAACAGGAGCAGATCGAAGCCGCCGGTCGCATAGGCCTTCAACCCTTGGTCACCATCGGTGCGCAGTTCGGTCTCGAAACCTTTGGCCCGCAGGTAGGTGGCCAGCAAATTGCCCAGGTTGGTATCGTCCTCAACGACGAGGAGTTTCACGGGCTTGGACATGTTCGAAGGGGAGTTGGATGATGAAGGTACTTCCCTGGCCGGGAGTGCTTTCCACAGTGATGCGGCCGCCATGGCGCTCCACCACGGATCTGGCATAGCTGAGCCCCAGTCCGAAGCCTTTTGTGTTGTGCAGATTGCCGGTGGGCACCCTATACAACTTGTCGAAGATCTTGCGGTGCTCACCCACCGGGATCCCTATGCCGTTGTCGGTGATCCGCAAGGTGATGCCCTCATCATGGCTGGTGGTGGCAATGCGGATGCGCGGTTCCTTCTCGGTGTACTTCACCGCATTGTCGATCAGGTTGTACAGCAGGTTGGTGAGGTGGATGCGGTCGGCCTTCAAGCCATGGATCTCCGCCTTCAGGTCCAGATCGATGCGGCCGTTCCGCCTGCTCACCTGCATGGTGCTGCTGCGCACCACGTCGGCGATGAGCGAATGCAGGTCGAGGTCAACGGGTTTCAGCACCATACGGCCACTATCCTGCACAGCGCTTTGCAACACGTTCTCCACCAATGCTCCGAGGCGCTTGTTCTCATCGCGGATCATCGTTGTGAAGGTCCGCACCTGTACTTCCGTCTTCGGGATGCTCGGATCGGCGAGGGCTTCGCACGCCAAGCTGATGGTGCTGATCGGCGTCTTGAGCTCGTGAGTTAGGTTGTTGACCAAGTCGTTGCGGATGTCGTTCAACCGTTTCTGCCGCAGGAGGATGTGGATGGTGAACACGAAGCCGGCGGCGATGAGTGCAATGAAGAGCACCGATGCAATGAGCATAGGCCACATGCCGCTGAGCAACGAGGCTCGTGTGCGCGGTACGATGGCATGCAGGAAATAGGTGGGGCCGGCCATGTCGTGCCTGAACATCTGTTCGCGGAATGGTGCATCAGCGAGTTCCTCCGCAGTACCCGCATGCTCACCCGGCATGCGCACCCACTTGCCGGTCGCCGAGAAGATCCCGTACCGAACGCCATCGTCGGCACCGATCTGCCGCATCTCGGTGATCAGCAACGAATCAAGCAGTCCTCCATCGATCCGTCGCCTGATCTCCTTGCGTCGCTCGGTATCGAGCATGCCGCGCACTAGGTCAGACACCATGGCTTCTACCTCGTCGGGGTCGGTACCGCGCGCATCGGACATGCGCTGTGGTGCTTCGGCATCCATGGGCGCTTCCTCAGCTTCCGGCGCATCGCCCGTGTAATCCTCCTCACCTTCCTGTGTCCCTGCTTCCTCGCGCGCTCGCAGCTCCGTTAGTTCCGCTTGGCGTTCCAACTCGTCCGCCGCAGCGCGCAACGAGTCCAATTGTTGGAGCAACTGGCGGCCGTTGCGGTTGCGCTTCAGGTCGCGCATGCGGTCCACCTGCTCCAACCGTTCGCTCACGGTGAACAGCGCGTTGTCCACGCCGCGCGCGAACTGGTCCTCCTTGAGCACGATTGTCTTGCGGATCCAAACCACCTGGATCGCTACCAGCCCGACCAACGCGATGCTGATCGCCAGCAACAGCACACGGATCGAACGCTTCGCCACACGAGCGAAACTACCGGGGGGCCTTGGTGCGCTCCACCGCTTAACGCTCTTTAACGTTCATTGGCGCGGCCTTTACAACACCCCGTTCCGCTCGCCGTTTGCTTTGCGTCGAGAGCAACGGCCACCACGGTGGCGCATCATATCGAACGAGCTGTTCAGCTGGAGTAGGTTTTGGTTCTGAGACAGCGCAACAAGGGGTCGGAGGCCTTCACGCAAGTGAGGGCCTTCCGATTTTCCGGAGGCTACATTAGCCCGCCCGATGGAGCGCGTTCTCAACTACATCAATGGCGAAGCAAGCCCCGCTGTGGGCGGCACTTGGTTGGATGTGCATGAACCGGCGCGTGGCGCGGTGTACGCGCAGCTCGCTGACAGCGACGCGCGCGATGTGGATCTTGCTGTCGAGGCAGCGCAGACCGCATTCCCTGCATGGCGGGACATGGGCCGCGAAGGACGCAGCAACGCGCTGCTGAAATTGGCCGCGTTGATCGAACGCGACATGGACGGTTTCGTTGTCGATGAATCACGCGATAACGGCAAGCCCGAAGCGCTTGCGCGCCGTGTGGACATTCCGCGTGCGGTAGCCAACTTCCGCTTTTTCGCCACTGCTGTGATCCACTTTTCCAGTGAAGCGCATTTGATGGACGATGTCGCCGTGAACTACACGGACCGTCAGCCGATCGGTGTGGTGGGTTGCATCAGTCCATGGAACCTGCCGCTCTATCTCTTCACTTGGAAGATCGCACCGGCGCTCGCCGCTGGCAATTGCGTGGTGGCGAAACCGAGCGAGATCACACCGCTCACAGCTTATCGCATGGCCCTGCTATGCAACGAGGCCGGCATTCCGCCGGGCGTGCTCAACATTGTTCACGGCCTTGGGCCGAAGGTGGGTGCAGCCATGAGCGCGCACCCCGGCATACCCGCGATCTCCTTCACCGGAGGCACACGCACCGGCGCCGAGATCGCGCGCGTGGCAGCGCCGATGTTCAAGAAACTGAGCCTTGAGCTCGGCGGCAAGAACCCCGTGCTGATCTTTTCGGATTGCGACTTCGATCAGATGCTGAAGACCACGGTGCGTAGCAGCTTCACGAACCAAGGGCAGATCTGCCTGTGCGGATCGCGGATATTGATAGAGCGCGGTATCTACGATCGCTTCCGCGACGCGTTCGTGGAAATCGTGCGTGCCTTGCGAACTGGCGATCCAAGGGATCCCGCGAACGACCTCGGCGCGGTAGTCTCGCAGGCGCACATGGAGAAGGTGCTCTCATACATCGCCCTTGCGAAGCAGGAAGGCGGTCGTGTGTTGTGCGGAGGAGAACGCATCAACTTGAAAGGTGATCATGCAAATGGCTGGTACATCGCGCCCACGGTGATCGAAGGACTAGGCCCCACATGTCGCACCAATCAGGAGGAGATCTTCGGACCGGTGGTCACGCTGCAACCGTTCGACGATGACACTCACGCGGTGGAGTTGGCCAATGCTACACCCTTTGGCCTGGCAAGCGTGATCTGGACCAACGACCTAAAACGCGCGCACCAGGTTGCGCGCGGGTTGCAGGCGGGGATCGTGTGGGTGAACTGTTGGATGGTGCGCGACCTGCGCACGCCGTTCGGTGGTGTGAAGCAAAGCGGCGTGGGCCGCGAAGGCGGGCTCGATGCTCTACGCTTCTTCACCGAGGCGAAGAACGTGTGCGTGAAGCTGTGACCGTCAACGGGGAGCGCGGTGCTCCTTCATGCCGTTGGTGAAGAACCATCCGAAGCGATCATCGAACCAGTGTTGGAAGCGTTCGAGCGCGCGGGTAATTGAAGCGAAGAGCGGGATCATTTTCGTGCAGGTTGTGCACATTGAACTCTGATCGCGTGCCGATCGGTATGCGGGGCATCGTTAAGATCCGTGAACGGCGCGGATCATCCAGGGAACGGTCCCGATCAGAGCAAACACTCCACGAGGAAGCGCGTTCCATCGGGCACTTCGAAGGTGACCGCGCGCAAGGGCTCGGTGCTGCACCGTGCCAGGTCCAGTAGTCCGGTGTCCAACTGCGCGATATTTGGACGTCCGAGCAATTTGTTGCGATAGTGGCGCTCCCGATCCGTTGGCGCGAGGGCATTGATCCGATCAACGCCGTTCAACAACCGTTGCACATCGGCGGGTGGCATACTACCGCCGGCCACCAGGGTATGGTTGCCCTGATCGCGGGCCAGTGCCACGAATGTGCGCTCGGTCATGGCCGGTCCGGTGAGCCAGTCCGCCGCAGCGAGGAAGGCGCGTTTCAGTACTTCACCGTTCCTGCGGGTCTGATCCATGTCCTTGTCGATCATATCAAGGATCGCCTCCTGTGCAGCCGCCGACCGCGCGCATCGGCACATGAACAATAGATCGTTGGCGGCCACCAAGCTGTGCAGGCGCACCACTTCGTCCAACGGCATCGCTTGGTCCGCATGTGCGCCCACCATCACTTGCAGAACGAAGAGCCGATGGTCGTGGTCCAGCGGAAGCAAGTTGTGCCGCATGCCATTGCCCGAGCGCCGCGCCATTTCGATGAGGCCCAGACCCGCACCGCCGCGAATGGTACGCGTGCCATCGCGCAGCCTGTCCAGGAAAAGTTCCTTCAATTGTTTAAGGTCCGATCCTCCAATGCGCGAGAGCACTTCGTTCAACGTTCCGGTCTCGTTCTCGGCAATGGGATCGATGGCCACTACTTCATCGCCAGCCGGCTTGCACCGCAACATGAAGAGGCAACGGCCCGCACTGCGGTCCATGGCGCCACTGAGCTTCGCGCGGTGGCGCACGATGTTCTGATAGGCTTCTACCATCACGAACGAGAGCCGCTGGCGATGCGCGCGCTCGTGACCGCCGCTGTTGGCCGCATCTTCGCCCAAGGCGATCAGGCTCGCGGTATTTTCATCGTGGAAGGCGCCGCTATAGAGCAGGTCGAAGCGGTCGTCGGCGAGGACGTCGTACAGGGAATGCACCGAGGCGAGGTCCATCGCAGGCGACGAAGATAAACGGGCACGTGCTCGACGATCGTATCATCCCGGGGGTCGTTAACAAGGAGCTCGCAGGGATTCGCCACCTGGCGCGTACATCATTGGCCACAAGCGCAGAATGGCCGCGGCTATATTCGCCACCATCGCCTTTGCAATGCGCGCCGTGCCTACTGAAGTACTCGACCACGCACGCGTGCACGTGCGATCCTGGTTCGTACGGTTCATGCCAAAACGCATGCGATTCCACGATCTGGAGCACACGCTGAGCGTAACCCGAACGGCCATTGCGATAGGACAGGCCATGCGCTTGAAGGCGCAAGACCTTTTCGCGTTGGAGGTCGCCGCGCTGTTCCACGATACCGGATATGCGCTCGCCTATCGCGGGCACGAGGCACGCAGCGCGCGCCTAGCCACGGACTTCCTCACGCAACACGGCGTGTCGAAGACCACCATCGGCCGCGTGCGCTCATTGATCCGGGCCACCGAGCCGACATCCCCTGTGCGCGGCACTTTGCAGGCCGTGCTGCGCGATGCCGATTCGGCAAAGGCGGGCCAAGCCGATTTCGAGGAGCGGGGCGAATTGCTCCGCCTTGAACTTGAAGTGGAGCAGGGCCGGAAGATCGGCGAACGCGACTGGCTGAAGACGAATCTCGCGTACCTCGATGCGCATCGCTTCTACACACCCTACGCCCGACGCCGATACGGAGCACAGAAGCGCCTGAACCAACAGCGCCTGCTTTCCCGTACGGAACTGCCGAAAAAGGAACTTCGGGCCAACAAACCTGCCGAGCCGCGGTTCTTCGAACGCGACCTGAGCTGGTTGAGCTTCAACGATCGTGTGCTGCAAGAAGCCCGTGATGCACGCAACCCCTTGCTGGAGCGCGTGAAGTTCTTGGCGATCTATTCCAGCAACCTCGACGAGTTCTACCGCGTGCGCGTGGCCCAACTACGCAGCTTGGACAAGCTCAAGGGATCGGTGCGATCGGCGTTGGAGGTGCCTCCGGAAAAACTCATCGCTCGGATCAACAAGAAGGCATTGGCGCAACAGCGCGAGTTCGGCACCCTTTGGCGCGGCACCCTGCTGCCCGCTCTGGCACGCAAAGGCATCAAGATCCTGCGGGACGACGAGCTCAATGCCGTGCAGCGTGAATTCGTGCGGGGCTACTTCGCCCAGCGAATAGCCCCCTTGCTCAATACCGCAGCAGTGCGCCCCGGCAACGCACCGTTCATTGAGGATCGCAAGCTGTACTTCGTCTGCCGCTTGCGCAACCCGGGCAAAGGCAAGCAGAAGGAACGACTCGTATTGGTGAACATACCGAGCGACGAACTCGACCGGTTCATTCTGCTGCCCGCGGCCAAAGGCAAGGTGGCCATGATCTTCCTGGACGATGCGCTGCGTTTGTGCCTGCACGACCTCTTCACTGGGCTTCGGGTGGTGGGCTGCCACGCCATCAAGCTATCGCGCGATGCCGAATTGTACCTGGACGAGGAGTTCGTGGGCAACGTGAAGGATAAGGTGCGCAAGAGCCTGCGTAAGCGACAGACCGGGGTGCCCTCGCGTTTCCTTTACGACGCGAACATGCCGGCGGAAACGGTGCGCGCACTGCGCACGTTGCTCGGCTTGAACAAACCGGACATGGTGCCCGGCGGCCGCTACCACAACTTCAGCGATCTGATGAAGTTGCCGGTGAAAGGCCACGCCGCATTGCGCGACAAGCCATGGCCACCAAGACCGATACCGGCTTTGGCGCGCAACAAGAACCTCTTCGCCGCTGTGACACGCAAGGATGTGCTGCTGCACACGCCTTATCAGGACTTCGGTGCGTTCATCAACTGGCTGGAGCAGGCCGCGCACGACAGAACGGTGCAACGCATCAGCATCACCCTGTACCGTGTGGCCGATGGCAGCGCGGTGTGCATGGCGCTGTTGGGTGCGCTGCGCCAAGGCAAGCAGATCACGGTGTTCGTGGAGGTGCAGGCCCGCTTTGATGAACGCGCAAACCTTTATTGGGGCGAAGTGCTGGAAAAGGCCGGTGCGCGTGTGCTATACAGCTACGAAGACCTAAAGGTGCACTGCAAGCTCTGCCTCATCGAGCGCATCGAACAAGGACGCCTGCGCCGCTACGCTTTCCTCGGTACGGGCAACTTCAATGAGCGCACCGCACGCACCTATGCCGATACGGCCATGATCACCAAGCGCGAACCGATCACCAAGGAAGTGGCCGAGGTGTTCGCGTACTTGCAGGACAGGCGGCACCGACCGAACATCGGCCAACTGCTCATGGCCCCACTGACCCTGCGCAGCGGGCTTGAAGGGCTCATAGACAAGGAGATCGAGCATGCTACGCGGGGCACGCCCGCAGCGATCCTTTTGAAGCTGAACAGCCTTGAGGACCGCGCATTGATCGCCAAGCTCTACGATGCCAGCCGAGCTGGTGTGCATGTGCGGTTGATCGTGCGTGGCATCTGCTGCCTAGTGCCCGGCGAAGCGGGCTTCAGTGATCGGATCGAAGCCATCAGCATCGTGGACCGCTATCTGGAGCACTCCCGCGCCTTCGTCTTCGACAATAATGGCGACCCGTTGGTGTACTTGAGCAGCGCTGATTGGATGGAACGCAATCTGGACCGGCGCGCGGAGACCGCTTTCCCGGTGCTGGATCGGGATCTGCGGAAGGAAGTGATCGACCTGCTGGAGATCCAGTGGAACGACCGCACGAAAGCCCGCATCATCAACGCGGCACAGGACAATCCGTACAAGCGGGCCATCCGGGGGAAGAAACCGGGCCATGCGCAGAAGGACACTTATGCGTTCCTGCGCAAGAAAGGCCATTAGCTCCCGTCGATCCAACTTGGCCGGTGGTGGTTGTCATTCGGACCGCATCATGTAAACTTGCGTCCCGTTCGTAAGAGGGGTTGACGTATTGGGGGATTAGCTCAGCTGGCTAGAGCGCTTGCATGGCATGCAAGAGGTCACCGGTTCGACTCCGGTATTCTCCACGAGAGGCGGTTCGCAAGAGCCGCCTTTTTCGTTGAGGTCTCTTGAACGGGGAAGAATAGTGCGATAAGGAAGGTGCGCGCCACCACGTACTCAACCTCTCCCTTCCAGCACCTTCTCCACGTTGGCCATTATCTCTGGGGTTAGCACGTCCTGTGCTTCGACGGCCTTCAGGTTCTCATCCAGTTGAGCTGTTCTGCTCGCTCCCAGGATCACGGTGCTCACGCGCGGGTTCTTCAAGCACCACGCGATGGCGAAAACCGGAAGCGACAGGCCCAAACTGCTCGCGATGGTCTTCAGTTCATCCACCTTCTTCAAGCGCGCCTCAGTCAACTCGCGTTCACGCAGCCAATCCAATCCAGCGGCACGCAAGCGCGATGAAGCGTCGCCCTCCAACGTGTGCTTGCCACTGAGTACCCCGCTGGCAAGCGGGCTCCAAATGGTGGTGCCGAGCCCAACGGTATCGTAGACCGGTGCGAATTCCTTCTCCACCTTCTCGCGGTGGAAGAGGTTGTACTGCGGCTGCTCCATCACTGGGCCGATGAGGTGATGATTCTCGGCCACGGCATGCGCATCAACGATCTCCTTCGCACTCCACTCGCTTGTTCCCCAGTACATCACCTTGCCCTGCATGATCAGCTGGTGCATGGTCCACACCGTTTCGGCAATGGGCGTAGCTGGATCGGGGCGATGGCAGAAGTAGAGGTCCAGGTGTTCGACCTGCAAGCGCTTGAGGGCATCATGGCACGCTTCCACCACGTGCTTGCGGTGCAATCCCACTTGCGTCGGCAACTTTCCCCCTGTGCCAAAGAAGACCTTGCTGCTCACGATCCAAGTATCGCGCGGCCATTCCAGTTTCTTCAGGATGCGACCCATGACGCGCTCGCTATCGCCGCGCGAATAGATCTCGGCGTTATCGAAGAAGTTGACGCCGTTGTCATAGGCCAGCTTCATCAGATCCTCGGCTGTGTCGTCCGGTATGAGCTTGCCGAAGGTTAGCCAGGAGCCCAAGGAGAGCTCGGAGACTTGAAGGCCGGAGGTTCCAAGGCGACGGTAACGCATGAGACAAAGTTCGCCTTCAATATGCACCCGCCAGCTCGGCAAGGCTCCTTCTTCGAAGTCAGCCTTCGCTGACGCTTCTGCTAACAAAGAACATGTCCATGTCGCCCTTGCCCTTCACCTGCACGCTACCGCGCGGGATGAATACGAATTCCGGCAGGTCCATAACGAGCCCATGCGTGCTCGCGCTGATGTTCACCCGCCCCACCTCACCAGTGGTCTCCATACGATGTGCGGTGTTCACGGTATCGCCCCAGAGGTCGTACTGGAATTTCTTCACGCCGACAATACCAGCAACCACAGGCCCAGTGTGTATGCCCACGCGCATTTCGAAAGCGGGCTTACCCAAGGCATCGCCTTCGGCCTTGCGTCGGGTAATGAACTCCTGCATCTCCAACGCTGCACGTACGGTGTTCTGCACACTATCGGCCGATGGCACCGGCAGACCACCTGCGGCCATGTACGCATCGCCGATGGTCTTGATCTTCTCCACACCGTACTTGTCCATGATGCCATCGAACGCCTCGAAGCAAGCGTCGATCTCGGCCACCAGGTCGGTGGCACTGAGTTCCTCGCTCAGTTCGGTGAAGCCTTTGAAATCCGAGAAGAGGATGGTGGCTTGGTGGATGTTGCGCGCTTGCGATGCACCTTTCTCCTTGAGTTCACGAGCCACATCGGCGGGCAGGATGTTCAGCAACAGATCATCGCTCCGTTCCTTTTCGGCTTTGATGAGGGTGGTGGACCTGTCCACGTAGCGCAAGCGGCTCCACAATCCTCCAGCGAGCAAAAGCACCGCGATCACCGCAATGAGGAAGAAGTTCTTGCGGGTCTTTTCGTGGGACAAAGCGGCGGCGGTGACCAACGCCTTGCTCTGGTCGCGCTCGGCTTGCAGGGTGCTGTCCGCAGCAAGCTCCTTGGTGAACTCCATGCGCTGGAGTTGCTGTGCCAGGTCCTCCATGCGCAGGCTATCGCCAATGGCCGTGGAGCGTTCCAAGTATAGGAGTGCGAGATCCCTTCGACCAACGGACCTGTATGCTTCATATAAACAGTCGCACGCAAGCTTTTGTCCATCGAGGTTGGTGGCGGCAGCGGCCTGAGCAAGGCTGCGTTCACAGCTGGCGAGGGCCTTGGCCGGATGACCCATGTCCAAATGCGTGAACCCCTCGCGTGAGATGCATTCGGCCAGCATCAGTTCGTTGTTCGCCCTCCCCAGCAACTCCTTGCCCAACCTGAAATGTTCCAAGGCCGTTGTGAATTCCTTTCTATCCCGGTAGAGGTCCCCAAGACACTTGTGGGCGATCCCAATACCGGGCAGGTACCGGATCCGCTCGCTGTGCTGGAGGCTTCGCATCTGGTAGTGCATGGCACTATCCAGTTGTCCCAGCTTACGATGGATCTCGCCGATGCTGGACAAGGAAGCACCTTCGCCGATGGAATCATTGCAGATCCGGCGCAGACCCAAGCTGCGGTGGTGGTACTCCAGCGAACGCGACAGATCACCCAGTTCGAAGTACAGGATGCCGATGTTATTCTCCGATCCGGCCACGCCACTGAGATCTTTCACTTCTCCGCTCATTTCCATACTGCGCAACCAATAGTCCAGCGCTTTGGCATTGGCCCCACGGATCTTGTATGTAACGCCTTGACCACGTAGCGCCCAGGCCATCCACTTCTTGGAGCCGTGTTGCTCCGCGAAATCGTACATCAACTGCCCGTAGTATTCCGCGCTATCGGGTTGTTGGTACAGGTATTTGCTCCAAGCATACCTACCCAAGGCCCTTGCCCGCACGGTATCAGGCTGGCCTTCGTCCTGCCAAACGTTCCAAAGCGAATCCAAATTGGCTTGCGCTTGTGCACGTCCAAGCATACCGAACAGGAAGGCCAGGAGGAGCAGCCCCTTCACTTTGTTCGGGATCACGCGAATGCGCCTCACTTGTGAGCACAACATACGCAACCGCAAGGCAGGCTGCGCCCATATTGGCCCAAATTCGTGTGCATCAACCGGTGAGGTGGCCGGTGCAGACATGACGGATGCAACAACCTTGGGCCGTTCTATCGTCTTGTTCTCAACTCGACCCTAATGCAGCAACGCACACTCCTGCTTGTATTGGCGATCACAGCGGCTTCTTCGGCAAGCGCTCAAGGGCCCGCCGATGGTCCGGAACAGGCAGCGGTTGCAGGGCTCATGGCCCAAGGCATCAAGGTGGATGAACTCGGCGGGCTTCGCATCGCGGATAGTTACGTGGACACCCGAACCGGCATCCGACATAGCTGGATGCGGCAGCAGTGGCA
Organism: Flavobacteriales bacterium; assembly: GCA_046595075.1. Classification (GTDB taxonomy): domain Bacteria; phylum Bacteroidota; class Bacteroidia; order Flavobacteriales_F; family PHOS-HE28; genus PHOS-HE28. The sequence goes on along the minus strand of JBKJPT010000158.1, from coordinate 2,292 downwards.
GGGCATCGACATCTTCGGCAGTGAAGTGGCTTTGCACCAACGCCCGGATGGCGAAGTTGTCGCACTTACACATCGCTTGGTGGAACAGGTTGAATCGCAAGCCGGATCTGCGACGCCGGGGATCGCACCGGCGGATGCGCTTCGCAACGTGTTGGAGCGCGATGGATCGCGGATCGTTCTTCCTGCCATCACACACAACGACCCTGGGAAGCACCGCTGGTATTTTCAAGGGGAGGCGTTCAGCAATGAAGAGCCCTTCGTTGAACTGATCTGGATGCGCGCTGGCGAGGCGTTGTGGTTGGCGTGGAACGTGAACTACTACCTCCCCGATGGTTCGCATTGGTGGAGCGTGCGCATCGACGCCGCAACGGGCAAGGAGATCGAGCGCAACGATTGGGTCGTCTCCTGCGGACCCGATCATTGCATTACGCCTGTGCGCAATGAAGCCGATGAATGTTCACCGATCCCCGCGCCACTTCCTGCATCGCCGAACGACTTCCGCATCTATCGCCTTCCGATCGAAAGTCCGAACCACGGCGCGCGCACCTTGCACAACGCGCCGTGGACCGCTGCACCCATCGCTTCGCCCTACGCCTGGTTCGACACCAACGGTGCGCCCGGAGCCGAGTACACGATCACGCGGGGCAACAACGTGTACGCTTCCGAAGACGTGAACGCGGATGACGTACCGGGCTTCAGTCCGAACAGCGCAACGCTCGACTTCGACTTTCCGCTGAACCTCGCGAACGCACCGAACACCTATCAGAGCGCCTCGCTCAGCAACTTGTTCTATGTGTGCAACATTATGCACGATGTCCTCTACCATTATGGCTTCGATGAGGTGAGCGGCAACTTCCAGAGCAACAACTATGGTCGCGGCGGCATGGAAGGAGACTTCATTTACGCCGATGATCAGGACGGCTTGAGCGTGAACAACGGCAACTTCGCCATCGTACCCGACGGAACGCCAGGCCGCATGCAGGCCTTCAACTGGAACTTCGCTTCGCCGGTGCGCGCTGGAAGTTTGGACAACGGACTGATCACACACGAATACGGCCACGGGCTAAGCTCTCGTCTGGTGGGTGGTCCGAGCAATGCGTACAGCCTTTCGAACAACGAGACCGCGAGCGAAGGATGGAGCGACTACATCGCGCTGATGATGACAATGGAGCCGGGCGACCTAGGCACTGATGCCCGCGGGTTGAACACCTACCTCCTCAACCAACCGATCACGGGCGCGGGTATCCGACCATTTCCATACACCACGAACGTCGCACTGAACAACCTCACCTATGCCAGCACCAACAACAGCACCTTGTTGCCGGGGTCGCATGGGCTGGGCACCATGTGGTGTACCGTATTGTGGGACATGACCTGGGCCTTGATCAACCAATACGGCTTCAGCCCTGATCTATACAACGGCACATCCGGCAACAACATCGCCTTGCAATTGGTGATCGATGGTATGAAGTACACCCCCAGTCATCCGGGCTTTGTTGATGCGCGCGATGCGATCCTGCTCGCGGACCAGATCGACAACGGTGGTGCGAACCAGAACCTGATCTGGACCGCCTTCGCGGCGCGCGGACTGGGTTTCAGCGCCAGCGAAGGCAGCGTGTATTCGCGCGGCGATCAAGTGGCCGCCTTCGATATGCCGGGCAACAACAACGTGGGCGTGAGGTCGGCTGCCGCACCACTGCCCGGTGCCTTCTTCGATTGCAACAACGGCCTGCCCGTCTCGCTCAACGTGCGCAATAATGGACTGGTCGCGCAGGGGAATTTCAACGTGAGCTATCGCGTGGATGGCGGTGCTGTGATCACGCAACTCTTCGCCGGAAATCTCGCTGTTGGGGCCACTATGCCAGTCAGCTTCCCTGCGCCGCTCACACTGGGAGCATACGGGGTGCACACGTTGAAGGCGTGGACCAGCTTGCCCACGGACCAGTTCCATGGGGATGACACGCTCAACTTCACGTTCACTTGGCAGGCAACGGCCCAGCTACCCTTTGGAGCGAACGCAGAGGATGGGCTCGCCCTGCCCACGGGGTGGAGCGTGCAGAATCCGGACGGCCTGTACACCTGGAGCAACGTGGTGCTTGCGATGGGCTCGAACTGCGCCTCCACACGCGCCTTCAAGATGAACTACTACACCTACTTCTCGCAAGTGGAAGAGGATCGTTTGGTGACGCCATTGATCGATCTCGCTGGCAGTGCCGGCACGCACCTGCAGTTCCATCATGCCTATGCGCCTCACAGTTCAGGTAGGGCTGATGGCCTGCGTGTGGAGATCAG
>JBKJPT010000124.1:0-2839 GCA_046595075.1 Flavobacteriales bacterium | reverse complement strand
GGCGAAAGCACCAGCCTAGTAGAGGCCTTCGCGATCCCCACCCTTGGAGCAGGGCTCTACGATGCCACCTTCTCGGCCTCCTCCGATCAGATCGGATCGGATGTGGACCCGGGCAACAACGAAGCGATCCGCCACTTCAGCATCACGGAGAACACTTACGCGCTCGACGGAATTGGTGTGGTGCCGGTCGGCGATCTGCAACTAGGCTCGATCGGAACAGCATCCTTCCCCGATGCAGAGGATGGATTGAAGCTCTTCAGCTATATGCAGGTGAACGCGCCAACAGAGCTCATAGCAATGGAGGCTTTGCTCAGCGCCGGAACGCAGGCTGGCGGATTCGCGGAGTTCGCGATACACGACACAACGGATGTACTTGATTGGTTCGCCGGTGATCCGCTTTTCACCTCCACGTTCATGACCGTAACCCCGGCCGCCATAGCAGCCGGCCGTTTGCAAGTAGTGTTCCCGGATGGAACCACGTTGCTACCGGGCGGCTATTACCTCGCCGTTACGCTGTACAGCAATGCAGGAACGAACAACATCGTGGTCAAAGACGACCTGAGCTATCCGCAACCCATTGCTGCGAGCCTGATCTACCATCCTTTGGACGGGACGGTCTACTCCAACGGAAATGCACTTGCCGTGCGCGCTCAACTCGGGGGTGCTCCGCCGTGCCATGCCGAGTACGTCGCATCCCAAGCCACGGACGGAATCGGCGATCCGATCCCATTCGTTGTGAACATCGTCAACACGAGCACTAGCCTTGCATCGGACTTCTCTTGGCTGTGGGACTTTGGGGATGGTGAGTATTCCACCGAGGAATTCCCCTCCCACGATTACCTGTCGAACGGCCCCTACACCCTGTGCCTCACCATCGCCGATGCGCAGGGATGCACTGATCAATACTGCGACGATATCTCCGTCGATGACAGTGGTCTATTCACTCGCGCAGATGGCTTCGCCATCCATGTGATCCCCGCCGGTACTGACTTCATCCTAGAAAGCAATGACGACACACGCATAGGACCATGGCCCAATCCGGTCGCGGACCTCCTCAATTTCATACAGGATCCGCAATCGGGAACGAGCGATGTTGTGGTGACCGATGCACTCGGAGCTATTGTACTTCAACAACGTGTGAAGAGTGGCCAGATCGACGTGAGCAAACTACGACCGGGCAGCTACGCATTGCGCGTGGAGGGCCAAGCAATGCCCTTTATGAAGATCGAATAGGTCGATCCGGGCTGAGCTAACGAGCGAGACCTTCGGAACGAACGCAGACCTAATGGAAGACTAGGGCTCCTCCTCCGCTGTTCCGCCTCCGCTCATCATTGAGCCGATCACATCCCCGAAGCGCACACTGCCAACAAGCGCGTTGCGACCAATACGGCTGTGTTCGGCGAGACCGTGGAGCACGAACTCCATCCACAACACCAACTCCGCAGCTTGCAGGTAAGGATGATCCTTGGTGACCCGCTCCTTCAGTCCCGGCACAGCGAGCAAGGCGGCCACATGCTCTTTCTCCGTGGCGTCCGCAATAAGGTCGAGCTCTTTAGAATCGAACCAGGAGATCAGATCAGCGAACGGATCGTTCAACGGTCGCTGGGTCGCGGACTTCCCCTGTCGTCGGGCCTTCACCGCTTCGGGGAAAAGTTCCTTGAAGACGTTACGTACTGAAACGCTGAGCAGGTGTTTCGCCACGTGTTCCGGACCCTCCTGCTCGCCTTCGTACACCAGTTCGATCTTTCCGGTGATCGCGGGCACCACGGCTTGTAGGTCGCCTATGCGCACACAGGTGCGTGCTTCGCCGTTGCGCAAGGCGCGACGTTCTGCGGCGCTGATCACACTTTCCAACGCGCTGATCGTGAGTCGTGCACTTACCCCGCTGCGACGATCGACGTACTCGCTATCCCGTGCTTCCATTGCGATGCGCTCGACGAGCACGCGCACGAGGTCGGGCACCAGCACACGCATGGCCTGCTCCTTCGGGGTGCGCACTTCTTGCGCGGTGATCTTCATGCCAAGCTCGATCGTAGGCGGATAGTGCGTGAGGATCTGGCTTTGGATGCGGTCCTTCAACGGCGTGATGATGGCGCCGCGGTTGGTGTAGTCCTCCGGATTGGCGGTGAAGACGAACTGGATATCCAGTGGCAACCGCAGCTTGAAGCCGCGGATCTGCACATCACCTTCCTGCAAAATGTTGAAGAGCGCCACTTGTATCCGCGGTTGCAGATCGGGTAGTTCGTTGATGACGAAGATGCCGCGATGGCTGCGTGGGATCAACCCGAAGTGGATCACACGCTCGTCACTGTAATCCAGTTTCAAGTTCGCGGCCTTGATGGGGTCGCTGTCGCCGATGAGGTCCGCAACGGTGACATCCGGAGTGGCGAGCTTCTCTGTGTACCGCTGATCACGATGCACCCAAGCGATGGGCGTTGCATCACCCTGCTTGGCGATAAGGTCCTTCGCGTAGCGCGAGATCGGAGCCATTGGATCATCGTTGATCTCACTGCCTTCCACAATGGGCATCCACTCATCGAGCAGTTGCACGAGTGAACGTGCCATGCGCGTCTTGGCTTGTCCGCGAAGACCGAGCAAGTTGATGCTGTGTCCGGAGAGGATGGCGCGTTCCAACGCCGGAACGACCGTTTCCTCGTAGCCGTGTATGCCATCGAACAGCGGTTGCTTGGCTTGGATCCGAGCGATGAGGTTAGCACGGAGCTCGGCCTTCACGCTGCGGCTCTGGTAGCCGCTCTTCTTCAATTCTCCGAGAGTACGTTCATTCATGAGTTGGGATCGTTGGGGTCGATCACTATCGACCCGGACTTATTGATCTAGG
>JBKJPT010000107.1:0-6448 GCA_046595075.1 Flavobacteriales bacterium | reverse complement strand
GGCCATTTGTAGCGGGTGCTAAGTAGTTGGTGGATCAGCCGTTCCAATGCCCCTGAACGCGTGCGCGCTTCAGTGCTTCGGCGATGCCCAGTTTGGTAATGGTGCGCATTCCGGCCGCGCTCACGCGGATCTCCACCCATTTCTTCTCCTCTGGGATGAAATAGCGGCGATCCTGTAGGTTGGGCGCGAAGGTGCGCTTGGTCTTGATGTTCGAGTGCGACACCTTGTGACCGGTGATGACCTTCTTGCCGGTGATCTGACAGACTTTGGACATGACTATCCTTATTGCGGGCCGCAAATGTAGAGATCTTTCGTACCTAACTCTGGCTTGTATGCGAAATTCGAGCACCAGGCACGCTCAATGGTCCGTCCAGCAGGGACATGCGATGTTCCGCACTGGATCCTGCTGATCGGAGTGGCGCGCTAGCGTACCACATAGCCCTATTTTCGCCGCCGCACGCTCAATAACCTTGGTTCGTCGAAGAACGATCCTAGGGTCCCGTTCTGCTCAGCCCCCATGCAAAACCCAGGTTCCTGGCAACCCACCCGATGGGTGCGCGACCACCGATCGGGCGGATTCAAGGTCAATCGCAGGCTCACTTTCGGGGGGTCTCTTTACATGGCCGAGCTACAACGCAAAGCCTACCTGCCGTTATTCGCCGCGCATTTGAACGGTGTGTTGCTGGACATCGGTTGTGGGCCGGTACCGTACTTCGAGGCCTACAAACCTCTTGTCTCGGAGATCATTTGTCTCGACCACCCGAAATCCATTCATGGTGTCGATCATCTGGACCATCGGGTCGACCTTAATCAGACCGAGCGCCTGCCATTTCCAGATGATCAATTCGACTCCGTCTTGAGCACGGACATGATCGTGCATGTGCATAAGCAGCACGATTTCGTGAAGGAACTGGCCCGTGTGCTGAAGCCCGGTGGCAAGGCGATCATCACCAGTTCGTTCGTGAACTGGATCGGAGAGTATCCATACGAATTCGGCCACCCTTGCGGCACGGGTCTCCGAAGCATTGCGAACAACGCTGGTCTAGAGGTGATCCATTTGGCATCTTATGGCGGACATGCCGATGTGCTCCTCGATACCTTGAACAAGTTCTTCGCCAATGGTATCATGAACCGGTTCTTTCTACTGTTCGCATACTTGGTGGAGGCGACAGGATGGCCGCGGCGCAACCGGGAGCGCACACGGGATCGCTACGCCTTGGGCAATTGCATGGTGGTACGCAAACCGCTTTGACCCTCTATCCCTGCTGAAGGAGCCTGTGCCGCAACTGGTCCAGCCCTGCAATGGCCGATCGTACGATAACCTGTTGGCGCGTTCCCGGTAAAAAGACCTTGCTGGAACGCACCCCATCCGGACCGGCAACGGCGATCCATACCGTTCCAACCGGCATTTGCGGTGTGCCACCCTCGGGACCCGCCACCCCGCTGATCGCAATGCTCCAATCGGTACGCAGCGCTTGTCGCACACCGGCCGCCATGCGCTCCACAACGGGTTCGCTCACGGCACCGTTCAACTCGAGCATATCGCTGGGTATGCCTAGTTCTTCCATTTTCACCGCATTGGCATAACTCACCACCCCGCCTATGAAGTAGGCCGAGCTGCCGGGCACCGATGTGACCAAGTGGCTCACGTAACCGCCGGTGCAGCTTTCGGCCAACGACAACGTGTGTTTGCGTTCCTTCAGCAAGCTGCCCACTACTTCCTCCAACCGATCGGTGCCTTCGCCGAAGATGAGCTCGGGGATCAGCGACCGTAAGGCCGAGACCTGCCCATCGATGCGCGCTGTTGCAGCGGCCGGATCATCGCTGGCATAGGTGCTCATGCGCAGTTTCACCAGCCCTGGGCTAGGTAGATAGGCGAGCTTGATATCCTGGGCGGCAAGACCGTTCTCCCAGGATTCGATCAGTTGGGCCAGATGGCTTTCACCCAAGCCGGTGGTGATCAGCGTGCGGTGCACGATGGTGGGTGGCGAAAAGCGCTGCACGAGCATGGGTAGCACATGCTTGCGCGTCATCGCCTTCATTTCATTCGGCACACCGGGCATGCTCACGTACACCCTTCCCTCGCGTTCGAACCACATGCCGCTGGCGGTGCCGCGTTCATTGGGGACCACCGTGCATGCCGCGGGTAGATCGGCCTGTGCGCGATTCACTTCCAACGGATCTCGCCCTATGCTCTCGAAGAAGGCCACGATGCGTGCTTCGATGTCGGGGTGACGCACCAATGTGGTCCCGAAGAATCGGCACAGGGCCTCCTTAGTGATATCATCCTTCGTGGGGCCGAGGCCACCGGTGATCAGCACCACATCGCAAGTGGAAGCAGAAAGTGCTTCCATGATCTCTTGCTGCTCATCGCCTATGGTGCGCACGCGCCGCGAACGTATGCCCACGAGCGCGAGCTTCTCACCCAACCAACCAGCATTGGTGTTCATCGTTTGCCCGATAAGCAGCTCGTCACCAATGGAAATGACCTCGGCCGTGATCTCCTTCGACATGGCCACCTACTCCTGTGGATAACCGAAGAGTTGTTCCTTGCTCAAGCGCGTCAACGGACCAAGACGCTCCAGCACCTTCAAATCAACCTGACCCTCCTTGCCGATCACACAATAATGGAACGCCTTGCCCTTGATCTCGCGATCAAAGAAGGCCTTCATGTCCGCCAATGTGATCAACGGAATACGTTCGTAGGAGAGCTTGCGTACGTCGGAGTCGAGCCCACGACGCTGCGCTGCGTCCCAGCTCCAATAGATGTTCTCCTTGGTGATGCGTGTGCTGGCGATCACTTTCAAGGCACTGGCCTTTGCACCTTCGAACTGCTGCTCGGCCATGGGCATTTCGTTCATCAGCTTCAGCATAGCATCAACGGCATCGCTGAGCTTGTCCGCCTGTGTGCCGATGAAGGCGCGCACGTAATGTGCATCTTCCTTTTTACCCGGACTGGTGTAGCTGGCACTGGCGCCATAGGCCAATGCCTTGGCCTCGCGGATCTCCTGGAACACGATACTGCTGAGGCCGCTGCCGAAGTATTCGTTGAAGAGCGAAGCATAGGGCAGCTTCTCCACACTGAACCCCCCGGACTTGCTCACAAGGATCATTTCGGCCTGCACCATGTCGTGTTCGGCGAAGTAGACCTTGTTACCATCGGTGCTTAGTTCCGGGTACACGCGCGGTTCTGGCGGCATCTTCAGGTCTGTGGCAACTGGATGCGCCTTCGCCAATAGTGCGGCCACCGCATCGGCATCCATGCGACCGTAATAGAAGACCCTGTGGTTGTACATGCACAGGCCCTTGATGCGCTGGAGGAGCTCCGTGCCCTCGATCCGTGCTAGCTGTTCTGCAGGCACTACATCGTTGAAGGCCGAACGCTCACCGTACTTGGCATAGTTCACCAGCGCGCTGGTGATTCCGTTCTTGTTCTTCAGGTCGTCCTGCCGCGTTTTTCGGATGTCGGCCACCAGGCCATGCAGCGCTTCGTCATTGGGTTGTGCATCGGCGAGCAGTTGCTCCAGCAGTTCCACACCCCGGGCGAGGTTCTTCTCCAAGCCGCTGAGCGTAACATAACAGCGGTCCTCGCTCGCGAACACATCAATCGAAAGACCGAGTTTGAAGAGTTCTTGTTTGTACGCGATGGGCGTGTACTTCGAAGTGCCCAGGTAGGGCAAGAAGTTCAACGCCACGCTCAACAACTGATCATGGTTGGTGCCCATGTCCAGGATGTAACGCAAGCTGAAAAGGTCGTTGGTGGGGTTCTTCACCACTGCCAAGGGAACCTTGCCGCTCAGCATGCGGTGCGTGATGGCGGTGCTGAAGTCGACGAACTGCGGCACGAGCACTGCGCTGGGCACCTTCTCCCACTCCCGACGCCAATCGCTCATTCCATCCCGTTTGATGTCGATGGCGGTGATCTTCGGTTTGACCACATGGTAAGCGTCCTTGTTCTCGCCCGTGCGTTTGTACACGCATACGTAGCCGGAACCGAGGTGCTTCTTAGCGAAGTCGACCACTTGTTGCTTGCTGATGCGGCGCATACGGTCGTGCAGGTCCACTACCTCGGTCCAGTTCTTCCGCAGAATGAAGGCATCGGTCATGGCGCTAGCTCGTAGACTGTTGTTCTCGTTCCAGAACCGGATCTGTCGCTGTTGCAGGTCGTTCACCACGGCATCGATCAACCAGTCCTCGAACTTGCCTTGCTTGAGTGTTTCGAGCTGCGCAAGCAGCAGGTCGCGCACTTGTTCAAGTGTTTGGCCTTCCTTGGCGGTGCCTTGCAGGCCCAGTTCGCTGTAGTCCGCTTGGATGCTCGAGAATGCAGATGCCTCCAGAACCTTCTGGCCCTGCACAAGATCCAGATCGATGATTCCCGCCTTGCCGTTGCTGAGGATGCCATCGATCAGCGTCAGCATGATGGGATCCGGTGATGCGTAGCCGTCGAAGCGCCACGCGAGCTGCACCCATTCGGCATCGGGCCCGAAGACCTCCCCCACAACCGGCTGGGTGATCGGTCGATCCTTCACGAAGGTGAATGTGGGCACATCCCGCTTCGCCCAACCACCGAAGTACTTGTCCACCATGGCGATGGTGCGGTCGTAATCGATGTCGCCGGCAAGGATCACGGCCATATTGTTCGGCACGTACCAACGGCTGAAGAACTCGTGGATCTTTACCATGCTCGGGTTCTTCAAATGTTCGCCGGTGCCAATGGTGGTCTGCGTTCCGTACGGATGGTTCGGGTAGAGCAGTGCGTTCTTCTTGGTGTAGGCCTGGCGCCCATCATTGTCCTGGCCGCGATTGAACTCCTCGTACACCGTTTCCAGCTCAGTGTGGAAAAGGCGCAGCACGCATTCCCGGAAGCGCTCGCTCTCGATCATCATCCAGCGTTCCAGTTCATCGCTGGGCACATCGTTCACATAGACCGTGCGTTCGGTGCTGGTGTATGCATTCGTACCGTTGGCGCCGATGCGCTTCACCATCTTGCTGTATTCGTTCGGCACGGCAAGCGCAGCTGCCAAGGTGCTCAGGCTGTCGATGCGATGATAGATGCGGTCCCGCTCGGCCTCGTCGGTGGTCTTGCGCCGCAGTTCGTAGGCGTCGCTTATCTGCTGCAACAAAGCGCTCTCAGTTGCCCAGTTGGCGGTACCGATGTGGCTATTGCCCTTGAAGAGCATGTGCTCCAGGTAGTGCGCCAGACCGGTTGCGTCGGCAGGATCGTTCTTGCTGCCCGCGCGCACTGCGATGTTGGTCTGCACGCGGGGTGCATCGGCGTTGCGGCTAAGCCACACTTGGAGACCGTTGTCCAGTGCGTAGATGCGTGCTTCAAGCGGATCGCCCGGCACGCTGGTATAGGTGTAGGTCTTTTGGGCGTGCAGGGGAGCGATAGCGAGCAGCCCGGTGAGAAGCAGAAAGGTGGAGCGCATTTTCATGTTCGTGGGGGGGGTGAAGTTGCGCAAAATGTGCACCCACCTCCATCAGGAGCGTGCTCAACCGTGCATGGTGGGTGCGGTGCCGTAGCGCGCGACCACTTCAGCCTCGTAGGCAAGGAATTCCTTCCAGCGCTGCTCCACGTCGATCCCGACCGCGTACCGACGTGCAAAACCGATGAAGGTGGTGTAGTGGCCGGCTTCGCTGATCATGAGACCGCGGTAGAATGCACGCAGTTCTTCGTCCTGCACTTCTTCGCACAAAAGTTTGAAGCGTTCGCAACTACGAGCTTCGATCATGGCGCTGAAAAGCAGGCGGTCCACTAAGCGCTCTTCACGCGATCCATCCTTGTGCAGGAATTGGAAAAGCTCGTTCACGTAGTTGTCCTTGCGCTCGGGTCCCAGCACCCAGCCACGTGCATGGATGTGCGCGACCACTTGCCCGAAGTGGTCAAGCTCCTCCTGCGCTATGCGCGTGAGTTCCGCGACCAGTTCGCTCAGTTCTGGGTTGCGCACGATCATGCTGATCGCGTTGCTCGCCGCCTTCTGCTCGCACCAAGCGTGATCGGTGAGCAATGCGCGCAGGTCGTTATGCACGAGTTCCGCCCAACGGCGATCGGTGGAGAGTTGGAGGCCGAGCATGCGGCGAAGATCGCAACGGAAAGGGCCGCGATGCATACGCATCGCGGCCCTCCGAGAAATAGTGGATCGTTCCTTACGGCTGTATCACCAGTCGCTGGGTATAGGTGGCACCACCTGCGGTGATGTTCACCATGTACATACCCGCGGCGAGTTCGCCGTTGAGTTCGAGCACGGTGTTCACGAAGCCATCCTGGACCGCGATCGTGCGTGCGCTCACGCGCTTGCCGAAGGTGTCATAGATGTCCACGCTCAGGGTTTGCACACCTTCCTCCACCGCATCGAGCATCAGGTAGAGCTGATCGCCACGGTTGGGGTTGGGGTACATGCGTAGGTTGCTTGCTTCTTCGGTGCTGATGTTCTCTCCGCCACCGTTG
>JBKJPT010000054.1:0-12470 GCA_046595075.1 Flavobacteriales bacterium | reverse complement strand
TCCAACCCAAGCGGTAGCTCATGCTAATGGCCACATAGCCGCGACGTGCGAAACGCTTGCAGTTCTCCACGGCGCTGCTGTCCTTGCGCGTGCCGGTCGGGCTGCCGTTCAAGGGTGGGGGCAACGCGTTGCCGGTGTGTATATAGACCACCACGGGGCGCATATCCAAAGGGTCCACTGCCTGGTCGGGCTGGTACACGTCCATCTTCACGTCGGTGATCTTCACCCCAGTGCTCACATCGCTCGGGTTGTAGTACGCGGCGGGGTAAACACCCGTCGTGCTCGCGATCGTCTGCAAGGTGACCAGGTCATTGGGTACCAGCGGCGATCCCAAGTTGCTCGTGAGGAAATCGATGTTGGTGCCGTAAGTCACATCAGGGGTGATAGTGAGGTTGGCGTTGCTGAACACCTCCTGCAAGTAACGCTGTGCGCTCGCGGTGGTGCCCATGCCGATGGCCCCTGCGGCCAGTACAAAGGGTAGGGTTCGTTTCATGGTGATCCGGGGGTTTGTAGTGTGCTAAGGTAGGTCGTGATGCAATGTGCGGATGAAGCTGCGTAGGCCCGGTTCACTCCCTTACGAAGCGGCCCAGCACATGCCGATCGCCGAGCAGGATATAACTACCTGTGGACAAGGTTGAAACATCTATGGTCGCGCTACGCGCTGAATTGATGGGGCTCGTGGTGATCACGCGACCCTGCAGATCCACCACCGTCAAGGTAGCAATGCCGACCAGCGGCTGCACGGTGAGCAGGTCGCGCGCGGGTACAGGGAAGAGGTGCACCGCACCTGCGTCCTCCGGCATTTGTAGGCCCAGGTTGAAGTCGCCTTCCACACATATGGAGAACGTGCCCGCAACGGCACCGCCGCCGTTCCAGATCCGCAGAAGGTAGTCCGTGTTCTGGAGAAGCGCGCTTAGGTCGATGGGTGCGTCCACAGCGTTCCAGCATTCGATGTAAGCGGGATCGCCGCATGCTGTGTACACAGCCGCGTTGATCACCGGCGCTCCCAACAGGTCGATGGTCAACGACAAGTTGGCGGCCCAGCCGCTGTTGAAGCTGTACCATGTGTCCACGATGTTGCCGTACGGATCGCACGGCGGGTTGGAGACTGTTGGTGCGAAGGCGCAGATCGTGGTTCCTTCACTGCTCTCACAACCACCGGTGTTCGCCACAGCGAGTTGGGTGGCGCCCGTGCAATCGTCGTTCTCCACTGGCGTGCACGGTGTGGTGCAGGTTAGCGTAAGCGTGAAATTGCCTTGCGATTGATCGTAGCCATGCACCATCACCAAATAGGTTGTGCCTGCCACGGTATGTATGGTCACACTGCTCGTGTTGCCAGGGCAACCGGGCGCATCGTCACTTCCGCCTGCGCAAACCAGTGCGTTGCACGCTCCGGTGAACACGCTGATCTTGGTGTCGAAGCTATTGGCGGCGCAGGTGCTCACAGTGGCATCATCGCCGGTACCGGTGAAGGTGTACCACAAGCCATTGGTGGTTACGTTGGCAGCGCCACAGGTGGGCACGTTGGTGTATACACCTTGTGTGGTATTGCCGGTCAAGCTGCCACCACAAGTAATTGGCAGTGCATCACCGCAATAGGCGTTCACGGCTGGTGGTGCAGCGAGGGTGGTGAACGCGAATGCACCAGTAGTGGCACCCACATCGCCGCCGCCGCAATCCTCCGTGATGTAGTATTCGTAATTGGTACTTATCGTGAGGCCGCTGATCGTCACCGGCGGGCCATCGACACCATACGTTCCAGTGATCATAGTGCCGCTGCCGGGCGTGAAGCCAGCGGTGCCGTATTCGATCATGAACTGTGCGCTCGCGTTGGGCGAGGACCACGTTATGGTGGCGCTCACATCAAGCGGGGTGGCGGTAACACTTTGCGGTGTGCCGCAGGTAACGCAGGTGATCGCCAGGTCGAAGTTGCCGGTTTCGCCATCATAGCCCTGAACCAGCACATAGTACGTGGTACCGGCCGTAGCACTGAAGGTGACGCTACTGCACAACACGCCATTGGCGATATCGTCGTTGCCCGCTACACAAACCAATGCGCCGCACGGTCCGGTGTACACGTTCAACTTGGTGTCGTAGGTGTTGTCCGGGCAGGTGGTTAGGTTGATCTGGCCATTGATCCCTTCAAAGCTGTACCACACGCCGGGCGCGGTGAGGGCGGTACCGCATTCCGGTGCGGCGTCGGCACTGGCACCCACGGTGGTGCCGCTCACTGTTTGGCCGCACGCTGCGGGCAACGCACCATCGCACACATCGGAGGTGAGGGCTTCGCAGGTCAGGGCCAGATCGAAGTCGCCCACAGCGCCATTGTACCCCTGCACCAGTAAGTAGTAGCTCTCCCCGGCAACCGCAACGAAAGTGACGCTGCTGCACAGCACGCCACCCATGATGTCATCGTTGCCAGCGATGCAGGTAATGGTGCCGCAACTGCCCACGTACACGTTCAGCTTGGTGTCGTAGCTGTTGTCCGGGCAAGTGGTGGCCGTCACCTGCGCGCCGGAGCCGATCAAATGGTACCACACGCCCGGTGCGCCAATGGTGGTGCCGCAGTTGTTGGCCTCATCAGGCAATGCGTTGGAAGTACTCCCGCTCAGGGTTTCGCCACAGGTAATTGGGAGGGCGGTAACGCATTCGTCGTTGGGGGCTTGTGCGCCGGCAGCAGCACAAAAGAAAGCGAAGGCGACAGGGAGGAATGTGTAGCGTAGTGTCATGTGGTTTTCCGTGAGGTGTGCGAAGATACCCGGCCCATCCACCTGCTTGTCCGACGGCATTTAGGGGATTGGTGCGAACTTCCCCCCTCCGGATCTGTTCAACCCCTCACCATGCGCCACATTATCCTCTCCCTTGCTGCCTGCGTTGCCGTTGCATCGCACGCCCAGCCCTTTCTTATCGGCAGCCGCAGCATCACCTTCTATGATGATGCCCGCAACCGAGACATCGCCACCAACTTGTACTACCCCGGAGCTTCTGCTGGTAACAATGCAGCGGTCGCTGTAGGGGAGTTCCCCGTGCTGGTGATCGGCCATGGCTTCGTGATGTCGGTTGATGCCTATGCCAACTTGTGGAACCATTTCGTTCCGAAGGGCTACATCGTGGCGATGCCCACCACCGAGGGCGGCTTTGCGCCGGACCATGCCGAGTTCGGCGCGGACATCGCCTTCGTCGCACAAGCACTTCAAGCTGCCAACGCCGATGCCGTCTCGCCCTTCTTCACGCACGTGGCACCCACCACAGCGCTCATGGGCCACAGCATGGGTGGCGGAGCTAGTTTGTTAGGTGCGGCCGGCAATTCTACTATCACCGCCGTGGTGGACCTTGCACCTGCCGAGACCAACCCCAGCGCCGTGGCTGCGTGCGCGAGCATCACCGTGCCTACGTTGATCTTTGCGGGATCCAACGATTGCATCACACCCATTGCCGATCACACCGCGCCCATGTACGCGGCGCTTACTGTTGATTGCCGAGCCTTCGTGAACATCATCGGTGGCGGCCACTGCTATTTCGCGGAGAACAATTTCAACTGTGCCTTTGGCGAGTTCACCTGCAGCCCTTCACCGGATATCACCCGCGCGCAGCAGCACGATGTGGTGAACGACTTCGCAGGCCTTTGGCTCGATCACTTCCTCAAGGGCGATCAACAGGCCTTCGCCGATCTGCTTGACAGCTTGGACCTGAGCACGCGCGCCGCTAGCGAACACACTTGTTCATTGAGCACGGCCATTGAGGATGCGGTTGTTGAAGGGTGGGTCGTGGCGCCGAACCCCGCCAACAGCTCGTTGCAAGTCATCGGCGTCGAGCCCGGATCGGTGTTGCGATTGCTCGACCTGCGCGGGCGGGAAGTGCTGCGCACCACAGTTCTCACCACCGATAGAGCGACCGTGGACGTGGGTAAATTGATGCCCGGTGCATACCGCTTGATCCTGCGCGTGGGCAATGTGGATGCATCGCGACTGGTTGTGATCGCGCGGTGATCGAACGCGAATTCCTGCTATGGACCTGCGGCCTTGTTGCGTATGCGTTCGATCCACTGTACCCCGACCTGTGTCCTTGCATGGCGTAGGATGGTAAGCCGCGCATCGAGCGGAGCATCACGTTCATCGCCAGCACCAAACTACCTTGGCCGCCATGCCGCAGTTCAATACAAAATGCTACGCTGGTACGGCGCAGGGTCCTAGCGTGCAACGATCCGTCCACAACACACGTCCGTAGGTCTGCGTATGCTGAAACCCACCGCGATCGCTTTGTTCGCCCTCGTCCTGTTCGCACCGGGCTGTTATTACGACAACGAGGAAGAACTCTACCCCAACAGCTTCTGCGATACGGTGAACGTGGGGTACAGCTCCTCCATCTCCACCATCATCGAGACCAAGTGCGCCATACCGGGTTGCCATGTGGCCGGTGGTTTGGGCACCGGCAACTTCAATGAGTTCGATCAACTCCTGGGGCAAGTGAACAACGGCCGTTTGCTTCCGAGCATCCGCCGTGAATCCACCTCCATCCCCATGCCACCCAGTGGCGGCTTGCGCGATTGCGAGATCCGCCGGATCGAACTGTGGGTGGCCGACGGTGCACAGAACAATTGATCAGTGATGCAGAAGAAGACCATCATCATCGTGGGCGTGCTGGTTGTTGGCATAGCCGGTGCCATGATCGGCATGAACGAATACAACCGCGCACCGCTAGTAGCCCTGGAAAAGGATGAAGTGGCTTCCACCACCGCTCCCGAACTACTGGCTGCCTTTGTGGCTGATGAGCAAGCCGCCAATGCGAAGTTTGTTGGTACCGCAGACCAGGCGATCCGCGTCACCGGGGTCGTGCGCTCGATCGGTTCCCCGGAAGCAGGCGTGGTGAACTTAGTACTTCAGACCGGTGATCCCGCCGCCGGTGTGGTGTGTGAATTCGCCGCCGCCGATCTGCCCGCCTCGTGGAAGCCAGGTGATAAGGTCGTGCTGAAAGGCATCTGCACCGGCTACTTGATCGATGTGATCCTTAACCGTTGTGGGGCCGTGGAATGATCCTTGCCTTGCAGTGTATGAACAACGAACAACAAGTATGAACACCCTAAGATCACTTTTCCTCGCCAGCGGTTTCATCGCTTTGGCCGCCAGTGCCCAAGACCGTTACATGACGCGCACGGGCCACATCAGCTTCCACTCGGAAACTTCCGTCGAGAACATCGATGCCGAGAACAGCAAGGTTTCCAGCGTGTGGGACGCCACCACCGCAAGCATTGAGTTCGCCGTGCTGATCAAAGCCTTCGAGTTCGAGAAGGCGCTCATGCAGGAGCACTTCAACGAGAACTACATGGAGAGCACCACCTTCCCGAAGGCCACCTTCAAGGGGACGGTGACCGGGATCACCACCGAGCAGGTGAAGAAAGCCGGTACCTACGAGGTGGTGGTGGAAGGTGAACTCACCATGCATGGCGTTGCGCGTCCCATGAAGAGCACGGGCACTATCGTAGTCGATGCCGCCGGTGCTGTTAAGGCCACGAGCGAATTCACCATAAAGCCCGAGGACCACGGGATCAAGATCCCCGGCATGGTGCGCAAGAACATCGCTGATATGATCCACGTGAAGGTGCGTATGGACTACCAGAAGATGTGAGCCTCATGGCCAAAACACGTTCCGCATGCTGAGACCGACCATTCTTTCCCTGCTGATCCTGTGCACTGGTGCCGGGCACGCACAGGACGATCTGCTGAAACTGTTGGGCGAAGAGGAGAGCGGTCCCGAATACACCACCGCCAGCTTCAAGACCACGCGCGTGATCAACGGACACAGCTTGGAGAACACTGCCCATGGTGTTCTCGACTTCCGGATCAATCACCGGTTTGGAACGTTGGACGAAGGGGTGGGCAATTTCTTCGGGCTGGACCAAAGCGAGGTCCGTATCGGTTTCGATTATGGGATCACTGACCGATTGATGATCGGTATTGGTCGCAGCGGCTACCAGAAGACCGTTGACGGATTCGCCAAGTACAAGCTGCTCCGGCAGTGCAATAGCGGCTGCGGCATGCCCATCACCGCCGCCCTCGTGGCATCATCGTCCATAACTACCCTAATGGCGCAGGATGTGCCATGGTACAGCCCCGAGCGCACCGATCACTTCAGCCACCGTATGTCTTACTCGTTCCAGTTCGTGGTAGGCCGCAAGTTCAGCGAGCGGCTCACACTTCAACTTTCGCCGGGCTTCGTGCACCGAAACCTGGTGCAGTTCACCGAGGAGAAGAACGATGTGGTCAACATCGGCATCGCTGGGCGCATCAAGCTCAGCAAGCGTGTGGCCCTGAACGCGGAGTACTTCTACGTGCTGCCCAACCAATTGCGCGAACCCACGCCGGCAGAACGTGCAGCCGACCCCAACGTCGGGTTCAAGAACTCATTGTCCGTTGGCTTCGATATCGAGACCGGTGGGCACGTCTTCCAGTTGCACTTCACCAACAGCACCGGCATGTTCGAGCGCGCCTTCATCACAGAGACCACCAACAGCTGGGCCGACCGCCAGGTACACTACGGCTTCAACATCTCGCGCGTGTTCACCGTGCACACGCCGAAGAAGCCAGTGGAGTAGGTGAGGAGAGAAGCAGCGAGGTGAGAAGTAGCCAGAGGAGCAGTGGCCAGTTGGCAAGGAACAAAGGCTGAAGACAAGCGATCCTACCGTTCTTCAGCCATTAGCCTTTGCCCTTGGCCTATATCTAGTGCCCGTGTCCCTCGGCCTCAACCTTCTTGGTGCCGGCGGAATCAACGAGTGCATAGCCGGCGAAGAACAAGGTGATCATGATCACGAAGCTGATCAACCCGGTAATGTTGTCCGCGCGACCGTCATCCACCACCACCTCCTTGGTGTTCAGTATGGCGTGCCTGAAGGGAAGTGCAAAGGCCGCGAGCCACATTACGAGTCCGATGATCTTCTTCATGGTACGTTGATCCGTTGTGGCGGCGAAAGTAGCGGTCAAAGTCTTTTCGCAAGCCAGCGGTGGTAGTCGCGCTTCAATTCGTGGTACAACTTCTCGTACGTGTCCATGCGGTCCCGCAGTTCCGTGTGGTCCGCATAATAGCGGTGGTCCAGCCCCACCGGGTGCTCCTTCGCCTCCTTCTCCAGCACGTTCTCCTGCTGCTTAATGTCGTGCCGCAATTCATCGATCACCTCACGCTCGCGGATGAACTGGTTCTGGAAGTGCTCCAGTTCGGCCATCACCTCAGTACTCGTGTTGCGGCGTACCATCTCCTCCAACCTGTGCTCCAATATGCCCAGCTCATCCTTGTAAAAGCGCAGGGCGTTCAGCCATTCCATGTGATCGAAGTGCAGGTCGCCTATGTACTTGTGGGTCGGTGGGGCAGAGGTGGCGGTGCTCATGGCAAAAGGGGTGTTGGTGGGTGGTTGGGAGGGCTGAACTTATGCAAAACCAAACAGCCAAGTAATGGGGCCGCCAAACCCGGTCAGGTTCTCCCGCATCCACCTCGCCTGAAATGCGTCCGGGCTTTTGCGTTAACCCGTTTCAGCACGGATCACCCGAACCATGAGCATCCGCGCTAGCGTGGAGTAACTTGACGTTTTCGATCGTTACCTCTTTACCGAACGATCACACTCATCCACGCACCGTGCCTTCCACCTGCCCAAGCGCCCCCATCCCGCATGCGCCACCGCCAGCAAGCACCCAAATGCCTGCATCATTGCACGCAATACCGGCCTGTTGATAGTTTTTAGCGTTCCCTACCGGGGTGCGGACCCATCCCAGGGCCTACTTTTCCCCCCAACCAAGTTCGCATTCCATGGCTACTCCAGTCGTAAAACTCCGCCGCAACCTCTCATCGGGGTACATCAAGATGAAGTTGAAGGCCATTGCCAACAAGACCGTCAAGAAGAAGGAGGCCGAGGCCTACCTGAAGCAAATGGCCGTGCAGCGCGAAGAGCTCAAGCGCTCCCGTGCCAACATCGAGGATACCGATGACGCCATCCGCTTCCTTAAAATGGAGATCGAGTACCTCAGTTCCTAGCCGCAGCCGCGCACCTAGGCCCCACCAAACACGGGCATCCTCCTCCAGTTTCCGGCGCTCCGTACTGCACGCCGGTCCGCTTGCCGTACCACATCACCTGCGCCGGTATCCCTTCCTGTGCAGCGTATGCGCTTACCGCCGAACTTCGTTCGTCTTCCCATGCGCATCGGCCTCGGCGACATCGATCTGTTCGGCCCCTGGAGCACCATCCGCCGTGCGCCCATGGTGCGCATCGTCTCGCCCTTCCTGCTCGGGCTGGTGATCGGTTTGAAGTTCAACCCCACACCCTTCCAAGCCGGTGCGGTTGTGCTGCTCATCACACCGCCAGTGCTGCTCACCGTTCTCTTGCCTTCCACCCCCGCATCGCGGTGGCAACGAGGCCTTCTGCTCATGATCTGGTTCTTCTCGTTCGGCCTTTGTTGGTATTCGGTGCGCTCACCGCAGAACGATCCCCTACACGTTGCCGGTCGTGCTGATCATGAGGGCGCGTGGGCGATGCGTATCGAAGCGATCAATGGTGTAACAGCCAAACTTGTGCGCGCCGATGCTAGTTTGCTCGCTGTGGCCGACCGCGACGGTCTGCGTCCAGTGCGCGGCACCGTGATGCTGAGTTTGATGCGCGCGCAGGAACTCCCCCTGCCGCAAGTGGGGGACCGCATGTGGGTGCAGGCCACCATGGAACCAATCGCACGCATCGCTGACCCGGGTGGTTTCGACCGCAAGGGATGGGCGGCCAGTCGCGGGATCACGTGGGAAGCCTTCGTAGGGGCCGACGACCAACATGTGGTTGATCATCCTTGGCAATGGACGGACCTATTCATAGCAGCGCGTCAGCGCATCAACGCCTGGCTCGTGGCAAGTGGATTGCCCAAGCGCGAACGCGCATTGGTGAAGGCCCTTGTCCTCGGCGAACGCGATGAACTCGACAATGAACAGAAGAACGCCTTCGCGCGCAGCGGCACCATACACGTGCTCGCGGTCTCGGGCATGCACGTGGGGCTCATCTTCGCCGCGCTGTCGTTCGTTACCGGTTGGTGGGGACAACGCGTGCATGCGCGCTGGTTGCGCGCGGTGCTCGTGCTCTTGGCGTTGTGGAGTTATGCGGGCCTCACTGGCGCTTCGCCCAGCGTGCTGCGTGCTACGGTAATGTTCAGCCTCTTCACATTGGCAGGTCTTGCGCGGCAGAACACCGATCACCTCAACAGCCTCTTCGCAGCCGCCTTGGTGTTGTTGCTTTGGGATCCGGCCATGATGCTCCACTTGGGCTTTCTGCTCTCGTTCCTCGCGGTGTTGGGGATCATTCTTTTCTATCGACCGCTGTTGGCGTGGTGGTCACCCGGCAACTGGGTGTTGCGGCAGATCTGGTCGCTTGCAGCTGTGTCCATTGCTGCACAAACGCTAACCACACCATTGTCGCTCTATGCGTTCAAGGCTTTTCCCGTGTGGTTCCTCCCTGCCAACATCGTAGTGGTCACAGTGGCGGGCTTCGCGGTATACGGTTCCGTGGCGCTGCTGGTACTCTTCAAAGTGCCGGTGATCGGCGCCGCTATTGCGTGGCTGCTCACCCAGTTGTTGCGCATCGTGGGTTGGTCCACCGACCTCTTCGCAGCCTTGCCTGGTGCATACCCTGCGGTGCGGGCCAACTTCGCGGACATGCTTCTATTGTATGCGCTCGTGCTCGCACTTGGTGCCTGGTGGTTGTGGAGTTGGCGCAGCATGAAATGGCTTTCGTTCGCGATGGTCGCCGCGGTGCTAGTCTCCTTGGGCATGAATGCACAGCGATCACATACACGATCGGCCTTTGTGGTGTACGATGAGCGCAATGGCTTCCTGGCAGGCATGCTTTGCGGTAGGGAGCTGAACGTACTCGCCTCGGCGGACAGCATTATTACAAGCGACTACACCAAGCTCAAGTTGGAACGGCACGGCCGCGCGCAAGGGCTATTGCGTACGCACACGGCAGTGATCGGGGGTGCAACGGACGTGGCCGCTACAGTAATCGGCTCCACCATCTTGGCCGATGGCCGTTGGCGTTCGGAACATTTCGATGTGCTCTTCATCAGTGGTGGAGGTCCCTTTCGCGTGCCGAACGGCAAGGTGCTCGATGCAGTGGTGCTCGCCGATATGGGCTATGTGGAAGAGGAGGAGTTGCAGCCGCTCGCGGACGTTTCATCGCTCATTGTCCTTGCGGGCGGCATCCCATGGCGCACGCGTGATCGGGTACGTACGTGGTGCGAAGCGCATCAGGTAGCTTGCCACGATGTTCGCGAACAAGGCGCGTTCATTCGAGAACAATGATCGTGGAAAGCACGCGCTGGGTAGTGGTAAGCCATGCGCGCCTCATCGCCCTTGCCGAGGGTTCGCTCTTACGTGTCGTTGTGCGCAAAAAGGCCTTGGCCTTCGTCCGCATCAATGGTGCCCTCCACGCCATGGATGATCGCTGCCCGCACCAAGGCAACCCGCTCAGCGGCGGCTGGGTCCAAGACGGGCACGTGGTCTGTCCATTCCATCGGTTCCACTATGATCCCGCCACCGGCCGGTGCAGGCATGGGCTCACGGCCAATGTTGCCGCATACCCGGTCAAGGAGTTGGAGAATGCCGTGCGTGTGGGCTTCGCCTACACCACCATCAGCATCTTCGGCATTAAGCTGTGGTAACACCCCGCGTGCCGTCCTGCCCCGAATCACAACGCGCTCAGCGGGAACACCTCCTTCAGTTTTATCCCTTTCTCAGTGCGTTCCACCGTGCAGCACTGGTTCACCTTATCATGCTCCAGAAAGAGAACGTAGTTCTCATCGGCCGCGCGTTCCAGGAATACCGCCTTCTCGTTCAGCGTCAGCAATGGCCGCGTATCGTACGCCATCACCCACGCCACGGGTATATGGTGTATGCTCGGCAACAGATCGGCCATGTAGCACACCGTGCGGCCCTTGTAGCGCAAGTGCGGGATCATCATCGCATCCGTATGGCCGTTCACCGTTAACACGTCAAAGCCGGGCATCAAGCCTCGTACATATTCGTTGCCGGGATCCACTCCCGCACTTCGAGCTGGCAGATCCACGAACTTCAACTGCCCACTTTCCTGGATCGGCAATATGTTCTCCTTGAGAAAGCTCGCCTTCTCTCGTGCGTTCGGTTTCGTAGCCCACGCCCAATGGTGTTCATTGCTCCAATACGTCGCGTTCTTGAATGCTGGCTCGTAACCATCGCGCTTGTCGTTCCACTTCACGCTTCCGCCGCAATGATCGAAATGCAAGTGTGTGAGAAAGACGTCGGTGATATCGTCTGTGCTGAAGCCGAGTTTTTGCAATGATCCCTGCAAGGTGGCATCGCCGTGAGGTTCGTAGTGGCTGAAGAAACGGGTATCCTGTTTATCGCCTAGGCCATTATCGATCAACACCAGCCGGCCTTCAACTTCCACCAACAAGCAGCGCATGGCCCATGTACACAGGTTCCGTTCATCGGGTGTATGCAACTTGCTCCAAAGCGTTCGGGGCACAACCCCGAACATGGCGCCGCCGTCGAGCTTGAAGAAACCGGTGTCGATAGGGTACAGGGTCATGGGGAGGATGGTTCGGTCCTGGCGGCGATCTCCGGAAGGGCGATCGGCTTCAATTTTAGTCCGTCTTCGATCCTGCGGATGAACGAGCGACGATGGCTTGTTGCCATGCCCCAGAGCAGAAGTACGGTAAAGAACACAACGGCCAACGCAAGTATGCGTTCTCCCAATTGCCCCAATGGACCAAAATTGTTCACGTCAGCGAACAGCGCACAGTAGATCATGAAGGCGCATCCACCCGGATACACGACCAGTGTTCTGCTGTATCCATAGCCTAATTCGATCGTGCTTTCCGACCCTCGGGCTCGGAACCATCCTCGAGCCCTCATGAAATGGCCACGCGCCCGAATTTCACTTCCCCGTGCGGTGGAGTGAGTGACACGACTCGTTAAAAGCAGTGTGAAGGATGTATTTGCCAGAGAAAGGATAGCGGCCTCCAAAGCCTCCCCACTGAGCGCGGTGGTGTAGTGGTGCATGCGCATCGGGCACAGAGGTATTGATCGGCACAAAGCAAGTGTTTGTTGCTGTGCGTGGAACTGACATTCGCGCGTTCACACTTCGCCGCTCAGTGGACGGCACTGTCCTTTCCCAGATCCACCTTTGCCATCATGATACGTGTGCATTTCATCGCCATTGGGGGCAGCGCCATGCACAACCTGGCCATTGCCCTCCACCGGCAAGGCTTCGATGTGAGCGGCAGCGACGACGAGATCTTCGAGCCCAGCCGAAGCCGCTTGGACCGTTTGGGACTCTTGCCCGAGAAGCTCGGCTGGCGTCCCGAGGATGTCACCATGGAGGTCCACGCAGTGATCCTCGGTATGCACGCCCGTATCGACAACCCGGAGCTGATGCGCGCGCAGGAACTGGGGATCCCCGTGTTCAGCTATCCGTC
>JBKJPT010000049.1:0-2648 GCA_046595075.1 Flavobacteriales bacterium | reverse complement strand
GTTCACCGCCAGCTACCTGTGCGAACTGCGCCTGCTGGACCGCGGTGGCGAGCACACCAAGGCCATGGCCATTGCCGACGATGTGATCGCCGGCATGGAGAAACTCGGGGACAAGCTGCATAAGGAGAACGAGATCGAGTTCTACTTCGCACTGGCCTGCGTACACTTCGGTGCGGGCAAGTTCAACAAGGCGCTTTTCTGGCTCAACAAGGTCCTCAACGACAACGAGCAAACGCTACGGCAGGACATCTTCACCTATGCGCGCGTGTTCAACCTGGTGGTACACTACGAGCTGGGCAACTACGACCTACTGGAATACATCGTGCGCAGCACACAACGTTTCCTGAGCAAGCGCCACCGCGCGCAATTGGTGGAAACCCTGCTCATCGAAACGATCAAGAAGATGGCGCGCTCCACCGATCCGGCCGTGCGCCGCGAGCATTTCAAGACGATGCATACGGAGCTGGTGACCCTTGTAAAGGATCCCGGCGAGAGCATGGTGTTGAAGTATTTCGACGTGCTCTCCTGGGCCGGTGGCCACGTGGAGGGCGTGCCCTTCAGCGATATGGTGAAGAGGAAGGCGGTGGGGAAGTAGTGGCTGCGGTCAACAACGCGCGATCGGGTAGTTGGAAATGGAGTTGACGAAATGGAAAATGTGATGAGCGAGAATTGTGCAGATCGTTCCGCACCGTTGAGCGGTGCAGATGAAGAATGTGGCCCCACCCCGGCCCTCCCCGGTGGGGAGGGGTAAGCGCGCGCTGCGGGTGATGCAAGGTCCCGATGGGCCGGTGCTGTTCCCGCTGCGCGTAACGCAAGCCATATTGGATACCTTGGACGGCCGCGCGTTGGATAGGCGGTTCAGGTGCGAGATGCGCCCTGCGTTAGCCCAAAACCCTATCGGACCATGATCACACGCATTATCATCTCACCACCATGAAGCACCTTATCTATCCTCTGCGCACCGCCGGGCTGTTGCTGGTCGCGCTTACCTATCAGCCCCTTCGTGCCCAACCGATCATCGAGGTGTGTGGCGTAACGGAGTATTGCTTCTGTGATGACGGTATGCAGGAAGATCCCGGTGTGGCATTCGTGCTCTGCCCCGATACACTTTGGTGGAATAGCGTCACCGTTGTTTTCTGTTCGGGTGCTATGCCGCCCAACTGGGTGATGCGGGCATATACAGGCGTGGACAATATGGGTACGCCGATCCCAGCCTTGACCGGCCACTTCGCGAACCTGGTCAATGTCCAGGGTCAATCGACGGATTCCGTCATATACATCATGGTCGATCGTGCAGTTCCCACCGTGAGTTGTGCCGCCGGAGAGGTGGTGCCCTTCCGCTTCCTGGTCTTTCGCAGCGATCTGGATCCATGGCCAACCTCCGGCGATTGTGCCGGCACGGGCCCCAGCTGTCTTTCCACAGGTACCATTCAATACGAACCGAATACAACAGACTTGATCAGCGATGCTTCAGGTAGGGTCAGGCTGCCGATGGCCACCGGTGCGGTGGATGTGGTCGATGCATGGGGCCGCGTTCGCCATCGGGCAAGAATGACCGGTAGCGATGCCTGGTTGGACCTCGGGGTATTCGGTCCCGGCTTCTACGTTGTTCGCTCAGCCGATGGTGCACATGTGTGGCGTGCTATCGTGGAATAGCATCAGCATCTACGCGATCACGCACTTTGGTGTGGTGTCGTTCCTCCTGTTGAGTTGCTTCAAGGCAATGCCACCCCCGTCCGCGTCACCTTGAACTCGGTGCGCCTATTGGCTTGGTGTTCCTCCTCGGTGCATTCCACCTCATCGGCGCAGCGGTTCACCAATTGCTTTTCGCCGTAGCCGCGCGCGGTGATGCGATCGCTGCGTACGCCTTGGCGAATGAGGTAGTCCACGGCGCTGTTCGCGCGCGCTTCGCTGAGCACGATGTTGTAGAGGTCGGTGGCGCGGCTGTCGGTGTGTGAGCCGAGCTCGAAGCTCAGTTGTGGATTGTCCAGGAAGAGGCGCGCGATCTTGTCCAGCTCCACGGCCGCATTGGTGCGTATGTCCCAGCGGTCGTAGTCGTAGTAGATGTTCTCGATCAGGATGGGTTTGTCGATCACCACCATCTTCAAGCGGAACTCTTCGCTGTAGGTGCGGCTGGTGCGTTGCCCCATGGTGCTGAGGTCACGGCTCTCGGTGAACATGCCGTCCTTGCCGCCTTGCACACGGTATTCCCGACCGGCCTTCAGCGGGAGCGTGAAACCTCCATCATTGTCGGTGAAGAGCGCGATCGTGTCACCGTCGGTCATGTCCAGCAATTTCACTTCCACGCCGGCCATGGGTGCGCCTTCTTCTTCATCCAGGAAGCGCACGTTGAGCATGAACGTGGGATCGTGTACCGCGAAGGTGTACACGCCATCGGCACCATGCCGATTGCTGCTGAGGTAGCCGCTGCGATCACCGGGCAGCATCGTCAAGGCGAAGTCGTCGTGGATGGTGTTGATCGGATAATTCATGTTCGCCGGATCGCTCCAACCATCTTCTAGTCGTGTGCTGAAGAAGAGGTCGAGCCCGCCGAGCGTGCGATGGCCGTTGCTGGCGAAGAAGAGCGTATCGCCCTTCACCGTGGGGAACATGAATTATCCGATCAACACCATCCACGACGACTTCGC
>JBKJPT010000071.1:0-22999 GCA_046595075.1 Flavobacteriales bacterium | reverse complement strand
TGCCCATACGTGTCGCCATAGTGGAGGATGATCGTGAGCTCCGCCTGTCCTTCGAAGCCATCATCGAAGGTGAAATGGAATTCGTGTTGAAGGGCAGCTACGCCAGCGGCGAGACCTTCATGTCACGCGTTGAGGGCCTGGACAGTCTCGACGTGGTGCTCATGGACATCAACTTGCCGGGTCGCAGTGGGATCGAGTGCATCAACGCATGCAAACCCAAGCAGCCGCAGGTGCAATACCTGATCTGCACCGTGTTCGAGGACAACGCCAACCTGTTCAACGCACTGTGCGCCGGTGCCACGGGCTACCTGTTGAAATCGGCCAGTGCCATGGAAATGGTCCAGGCCATCCGCGACATTCACGGCGGTGGATCACCGATGAGCTTGAGCATCGCCCGCACCTTGGTGGACAGTGTTCCCAAGAAACGAATGGACTCTTCGGTACTGGCGAAGCTGAGCAAGCGCGAATCGGAATTGCTGCACCTGCTTGCCGAAGGCTACCAATACAAGGAGATCGGCGACAAGCTGGGCTTGAGCATCGAGACCGTGCGATCGTACATCCGCAGCATTTACACCAAGCTCCAAGTGCATAGCCGCACGGATGCCGTGAACCTGCTCTACCGCCTCTGACCACCCATGAACATGGGGTAGCGGACCCTTCTCAAAGAGCTTAAAGTTGTGGCATGAGAACCCGCGCTTTTCCCGTTGTTCTGCTCGCCTGTGCTATGGCGTTCACCTCCTGCAGGAAGGAGGATCCGGCTGAAGAACCGCAACCCGGACCGGACTATTCCCATGGACAGCCAACACCTGTTGGCACACCTGTGGGCGCTGCCACGAGCTTGAGCATCGATGGCAGTGGCGGTTCCATCAGCTCCCCTGATGGCCGGCTCACCGTAACCATACCGGCCGGTGCATTGGCAGCCGCCACGGAGATAACCATTCAACCGATCACCAACACCTGCATCGCCGGTGTGGGCCAGGCCTATCAGCTCGGCCCCGATGGCCAGCAATTTGCGCAACCGGTCACCCTCACCCTCCAACATACTCCAGAGGACTTGGAGGGTACGTCCCCGTTCGCCCTGCAAATGGCGGTGCAGGGAGATGACCAGATCTGGTACACTTCTGACGAGTTCGTGATCGATTCCATCGCCGGGACCACGACCGTCCAGACCACCCACTTCAGTCCGTGGGGGCCGTTCGCTACATACCGGTTGGCACCTCCCTCGGCCTCGGTAGAGGTGAACGAGGTGATCGGCTTGGAGGTCCTTGAAACGAGAATCGCGGACGACGAGTTGGGCACGGAAGGTTTCCATGATGCGCTGGTCGGTGTTTTCGATCTTTCCAGCGAGACCTTGATCAGCTGGCACGTCAATAATTCTGCGCCTTTTAATACAGCCAATGGCACGTTGGTGAACTGGCTCGAAGGCGGGACCAACATCTATACCGCACCGAGCTCAATTGATGGGATGGAGACAAACCCGGCGCAGGTCGATGCCACATTGTTCGGGATCAATGGTACAGGAGGTCCACAACTAATGATCTTGCTGTCATGGATCACCGTGTACCAACCGGGTTACTCCGCGAGGGTGGACTACTCCGAAGATGGTTGGAGCAGTATGAATTGTTTTAGTGATGGGTACACCGATCATGCCACCTTCCCCATCCCCACAAACCTGATCGTCAACCCTACGACCATCCAAAATACCGCGGGGAATTTTCAGCCCTTTTATGGGACTGGCCCGTGTACGTGTGAGATGACCGTCCCGGTGGATCACTTTCAGGTCGATTCGGTCACTGTCTACCAAGAACTCTTTCCGTCGGTGGAGATCGAAGTATGGTACACGACGGTCCCAAGTCCCGGCTTTATCCTGACCTGTGATGGCATTCCACCGATCGATTCGCCACCCAGCACGAGCGGTGCTTACTACTTATACCTCTCGGGGGGTCTAGAACTCAATGGGGACACCATCTACATTCCTATCAACGAACCAAGCTGGCAGGGCCTGTTGACCCTTATACCGCACTATTGACCGTTAAAACGCGATCGAGCGGAGATCATTCGCCGGGAGAACCTAGGAGCGAACCCCTAGCCGAAAGGCAGGGGTTCGTTGGCTTTCAGGAGTGGTTTTCCACAATTCCCGGGTTACTAACACCTGTTAGGAAATCCCTCCCGCCCACATCTGCCCTGCCCTCTACTTTCACCCGCACGAAAAGAAGCCCCATCCCTTGCAGGACGGGCCATGCCGATGCATCCAACACCCAAGCGCTTCTTCGACTTCTGCGCCGCGCACGTACCCCTGTTGCACGCCATCGCGATCAAGCCCGGCGATGTGAGCGAAGCACAGGTACGGCAGTTGATCCGCTCGCACAGCGATGTTGCCGACGAACTGCCGGAGACCACGTGGGGCCGGTTGCTCGAACTGCAGATCATCGTCCCCATCGAGGAAGGCAGCGCGCACTTCGTGATGGCGCAGCCGCTGTTGAACCTGCTCAACTTCCTGCACAACGATGCGGTGCCCACGAGCCCGGAGATCATTCAAGGCTATACGGCTGCATTGGAGAGTGCGAGGAAGCGCGTGCTCTTGGGCGTTGATGCGGGGGACGCTGTGAGCGTGGCCATGGCCGCCAATGAGATCGACCACACCATGCGCCGCATGCGCGACGACCTCGACGCCACGCACCGCGCCGTGATGGCCGAAGTGGCGCGTTACCTCGCCGATCGCAGCAGCGTGAGCGTGCGCGAACGTTACCTGCGCATCGTGACATTGATGGACCAGTACGTGCATCCTCTGGTGGAGATCGTCCGCGTGGACGGCTTGCTTGTGAACACGCTGAACGAGACCGACATGGCTTTGCGCACTGCGCGCGAGCAAGGCGTGTACAAGGAGCTCAGCAGCATCGAGCGCAATGAACGCGCGATCCGCGTGCTGCGTCGCCGCGCCATTCACACGCTCAACGAGAGCCGCAAAGAGTTGCAGCCGCTGTACGATGTGCTGCGTCGCGCAAGTTCCATCGCACACGGTGCCGCGCTCGCCTTGGGCCGTCTGCGGGCCATGAAGGTGGACGACTGGGCGACGATGTACGTGGCGAATGCCGCCTACGCCCGTATCGAAAGTCCACCTACGGATATGGTGTTGAACCAGATCATCGACGCGGTGGTCTCGCACCCGCCAACGCCACCACCTTCGTTGAGCATGTCCGAAACACAAGGCACACCGCCGGACTACGTGCGCCTTCTTTGGTTGAACGAACTGCCCAACGCGCTGAACGAAGAACTGCCGATCAAGGATCTTACGAGTTGGCTCACCACGAGCTTTCCGGAGAAAGGCACCGCCGACGCATTGCTCGGCTTGAGCAAGTTGCTCTTCGACGCAAAGCTCGATGTGCAATTCAAAGGAGGCGCACCCAAACAGTACCGCACGCGCGACGGCGTGTTGGAGGTAACCACCATAGCGATCACGAAAGCCACCGAACCATCCGGACGAAACGCATGAGCAACCTCACCCAGATAAAGGAAGTGTTCGACAAGCTGCGCCAGGGAGCGTATATAACCCACGAGCAGGGCAGCTTGCACACCGCGCTCGCCGAGAACTTCGACGGGTACAAAGAGTACTTCACGCCGCTAGGCTTGAACCTCGTGCGGCACACGCGGGACTTCTTCTACTTCCAAACGGAAGCCGCAGAAGCCACACCGCCCTCGCAAGCCCTGCCACCCATCGCCGTGTTCTGCTTCATCCTCATTGAGGCCACTGCGAACGAGGGCCGACCTGTGGAAGAGTACCTGCTCACGGAGCGTTTCAGTATTGCGGGCCTCCCCCACCTGAACAGCGATCGCTACAAAGCACACCTCAAGGCCGTTGGCATCGATGACGAGGCTTCGCTCCGCAAGCTCGTGAAGAGCATGGTGCGCTTGGGCTGGGTGGAGTACTTCAACGATGACACCTTCCGCTTCCTGCGTCCTTTCCACCGCATGTTCGACAAGTGCGAGGAGATCAGTATGGCGGCCGAGCAAGAGAGCCGCAGCGTGTTGCTGAGCGAAGAGCGGAAGATCGACCCGGAAATGAACTAGCGGTCCACCACAGAGACACGGAGACACAGAGGAAATACAAATGGAAAACACCCGGGGCGCTTTGAACATGGAGAAAATGCCTTCGCACTTCTCCGTGCCTCTGTGCCTCTGTGGTGAAGACCGATCACTCACATGCAACTAGGACCAACCAAACTCATCGCGATCCGTTCGGGTAGCTACGACTACGCCGAGATCGACCTGAGCAATTCCATCCAACTGGTGGGACCGAACAACGCAGGTAAGACCACGTTGATCAACACCCTGCAGTTCCTCTACTTGGACAACCGGAACCAGATGGTCTTCGGCGACCACGATCAGGAGGCCACGCGGCAGTACTACTTCCCAGACCACTACAGCTACCTGCTGTTTGAGTGCGAAGGACCGAAGGGCACGTACGTGTTGGGCTGGCGCGGGCAGAGCAAGAGCAGCGGTGGCGATCCGGTGCGCTTCACCTACGATGGCGGATACGTGATGAGCGAATTCCTCACAAAGGAGGATCGCGTGCGCGACCAGAAGGAAGTGTTGACGTCGCTGGCGGCACACAACTACCGCGAATTGCGCGAACCACAACTGCATCGTGAAGCGATCCTGGTGGCCACGAAGGGCGAGAGCAACGGCTTGGGCATTGTTCACCTCACAGAGAGCGACCGCTACGGCCACTTCAAAGAAGTGCTGAAGAACCTGCTCAGTTTGCGCAGCATCGATCAGCATGAGATGAAGCGCAGCTTGCTCATGCTCGCGAGCATTCCACCGAACAAGCCCGCGTTGGAAGCGAACCGCTTGATGACGGAAGAGTTCGAGCGCATCCGCGATCGCCGGTTGAAGTTGAACACGCTGAAGGCGGAAAAGGAACGTTTGGAGAAGTACATCGGCATGAGCGATGTGCGCTTCGCGTTGGAAGCACGCCTAGCAACGGTGTACGGCGACCTGATGGAGAAGCGGCGCAAGGCGCACGACCACAACAAGCATGTGAAGGAGGCCATCGTGGCCAAGCAGGAAGCGCTGGAGAAGGAGAAGATCAGCACCGTTGAGATCCTGAAGGATGTTGATGAGAAGATCGCGGAACTGGCGGGGCAGAAAGGCCGTGCCGAAGGCGACCTGCACCGCATCGCGGACCTCGGCAAGGGCCTGGAGAACTTCGTGGAGAACCTGGAACGCGAAGCACTCACGAACGCTAAGGAGCGCCTGCACGGGTTGACCCGTCAATTGGGGAACGCGGAAGAAGCGGACCGCCAGCGCACGGCTCGATCCCTGGCCGAGATCACAGGACGTGTAGCGAACACGGAGAAGGCGATCGCCAACTTCGACAAGGCGCTCATCACCGAGCTGCGCGAATCACTTGACGACGATCAGGTGCGCGGGCTCTCGAAGCTCTTCAACCTCGACATCCTGAAACTGCCGGTTGAGAAAGGAGGAGTCGAACTGAAGAAGCGCAAGCAGGTGGAAGCGATGCTGAAGAGCATTGCAGAGAACATCAAGGACGATACGTACAACGATGCGCTGATGAGCCTGCCGTTGCCGGACAACAGCAACGCATGGAAAGAGTTGGTGGACGTGAAGGCGATGAAGAAGGCGCTCGCCGATCTGAAGGCCGAGCAGGAACGCCTGCGCAACCTGATGGACGCCATCGAGAACCGCGAGGCTATCGCCAAGGAGCGCGCAACGGTACAGGCCGAGTGCGACACCCATGTGGACAACCTGGGACGTTGGGAGCGTTTCCAACAGGACCGCAAGGAAGAGCCGAAGCTGAAGAAGCGTCACGACGAGATCGCCAAGGAAAAGGGCGATGCTGAGCGTCAGCGCAAGGATATACGCGAGAAGTTGGACGAGATCAGCGTAAAGCTTTTCGAGCAGCGCACAGCATTGAA
Organism: Flavobacteriales bacterium; assembly: GCA_046595075.1. GTDB lineage: Bacteria > Bacteroidota > Bacteroidia > Flavobacteriales_F > PHOS-HE28 > PHOS-HE28. Next base: position 17,063 of record JBKJPT010000071.1, on the reverse strand, counting down.
CAAAGAGGACGAACGCTTCAACCGTTTGCTGCGTCTGCTGGAGCAATGCACCCCTCCACCCGATCCGGAAGCGAAGGGCAAGGAGCTGATCAGCGTGCCGAACGATGCTGAGGACGCCATCGAGCTCTACCGGAAGCTCACCATCGAACACAAGGACATGAGCCGGGAGATGGACCAGCTCCGCAGCAAGATCGAGAACGTGCTGAAGGGCGACATCATCGGATCCAACGAACTGGAGACGATCCGCTTGATCAAAGAACAGATCGATGGCCTGCCGACCTTCGAGGAGGCGTTGCGCAAGGATTGGGACAATTACCTGCACCTGCTGCGCGCCAACTTCGCCAACGTGCTCAACGGGCTGGGCGATATCAAGGCAGCCGCTGAGAAGCTCAACCGCCGCTTCAGCAATGTGAGCGTATCGAACCTCGAGAGCCTGAAGATGGAGGTGATCGACCAGAGCGATCTGGTGGAACCGCTGAAGGAACTGGCAGAGACGGACCACACCGGTCTCTTCGATGACAGCAAGAAGCTGGACGCTGCTTACCAGAGCTTCCGCAACAAGCTCAGCGAGCGCATCACGCTCAACTATGGCGATCTCTTCACGCTGCGTTTCACCGTAACGGTGAACAACGGTCGCGTACACAGCTACGACAACCTGCAGGTGGAAAGCCACGGTACCGCCATCACCATCAAGGTGCTCTTCAACCTGCTCGTGTTGCGCAGCATGCTGAAGGAGGATCCGAAGACCCACACGCCACTATCGCGTGTGCCTTTCTTCCTCGATGAGGTACACAGCTTGGATGCCACCAACCGCGGTGCCGTTTTGCGGATGAGCCGCGATCTCGGCTTCATGGCGATCACCGCCGCACCGGAACCGGTGAGTGAAGTGGATTCGCTCTACTTCCTGCGTCCGATCAACGGTCGCTTGGTAGTACGCAACGAGTTGCGTGTAGGTGTGAAATTCGACTCGCTGGAAGTGCTGGAATAGCACCACAGGCTGAACAGGACAATTTAACGGGGAGCCCCGACGAGAGTCGGGGTTCTTCGTTCTAGGTGCTATAGTTTGATGAAACGTGCAGTACGTATCCCTGTAGATGTTCGTAACCACAATACCATCGGCCCGGCGCTGATGTCCGCGAGATCGAGTTCAATGGTCCCACTGCGTGGAATGAACGGTACAGCTGCGTATCGGCCGCTCCCCGCTTCGATGATCCGCACTTCCTGCACCAGTTCATCACATGCGAACCATAATACATCCTCCACCATGTTCGTGCGGATATGCAGCGCTTGGGTCCGGCCTTGCTCCGTTGCGCCCGTGGAGATGTTCGTTAGCCCCAACCCATCGTACATGGCGTAGAGCGAGTTGCCCGATCCGCCACTGGCCGTGCCTGGATCGAGTTCAACGAAGGCGGTGTCGCCCGGCGCAAGCGCGAACGTGTTCGTAACCTGCAAGTAAGTGTAGCCGCCATTGTTGGTTACCGGCGCGGTGAAGAAGTGGAGTGTTCCATCGGCCTCCTTCCAGCCCAGCCCGAATCCAACGTACGGGCTGAAGAACGGGAAGGTGAACACGCCGCACCAGCCGCTCAGGGTCCAGGTCTCGCCATCGGCGATCTCGGGTACCAAGTAAGTGGCCCGGCTCCAACCGCTACAGCCCGCGTTGCTGTGGTTCACTAGTGCGCCGAAATCGCCGTACCCCGGCGCTGCTGGGCCCCAGCCCATCGGGCAGGTGCTGGTCCAACCACTCGCGTCGAAATTGCCTTGGCCATCCTCGAAGCTGCCGTTGATGAGTTGGGCGCTTGATAGGATGGACGATAACAGGAGTAGTAGCGTAAGGGTGGATCGCATAGGGAATTGGTTGATCGAAAGTAACGATCGAAAGCAACAGCCAGGCCATGTGCAGGCTGCTGCTATGCACAAGTGATGGTTCACTGGACCATCGGTATTGCGATGTTGCTGATCGGTTTCACCCTCGGCCAAGTCTGCTGAGGACCGGTGTCAAGGAGCAGTCGCCATCAACCTCGCTGGTGATGCCCACGTGATCCCTGTCAGTTCACCTTTGGCAAGCGTCAGCGCAAGCGCGATCGCTGCCGCCCACTTCGACTCCCGCTCAGGAGGCCTCATCAACACTGTGCTCGAACTCAACGGCGAACTCGCCGCTGGTATGTACATGGTGAACATCACCGCACCTACACCCAGCGACTGGTGATACAGCCGTAAAGTCGAACGAAACAAGGAAGCCCCCGTTCCGCCACCCGGCGGAGCGGGGGCTTTCAGTTGTATGCCTCCGATATTCGCGCCCGCCGATGGTAACATCGGGAACATGCGCGCACAGATCGCACTACTGATCTTCATCCTTGCCGGTATGCCTTTGCGTGCGCAGCAGGTGGAAGTAACGCGCTATGACCTGGAGCAGGGCCTGCCGCAGAGCATGGTGAATCATGTGCTACAGGACGTCGACGGCTTCATCTGGTTGGGCACCGGTGATGGGATCGCGCGGTTCGATGGACAGCGCTTCGTGGTGTACAAGCACGACCCGCGCGACAGCACCAGCATATCCAACAACAGAATTTGGGGTATGGCCGAAGCGGACGGCCATCATCTATGGGTCGGCACCCGGACAGGACTGGACCGATTGGATCGTCGCACTGGCCGGTTCGAGCACTTGGCTACCGGACCCAAAACGCTGCAGGAAGGCTGCTGGCATCCTGTTGTGGTGAAAGCGCAGCGTGCCGTCTTCTATTCTGCTTTGAACAGTGACATGATCACGATAAAGAACGGCGTGGTGGAAAGGAGAAGCACTGGCCACCGCGACTCGTACTGCTTTCGGATGGAAGACAGCACACGGTTGCACATGCACATGGCACCCGACTCGCTGATCACATTCGCCCTGACCAATGGTGAAAGCACAGCGCGCCATATTCCGGTTGCCTTGGGGGAGACCGTTACCGACATGCTGGATATCGGCGGACGATGGCTGATCCTCACCGATAGATCGGGCTGGATCATGAACGCTACTGGCGAGAGAGAGGAACTACCGGATCCCACACGGGCCATCATGGAGCGCGTGCCTGGCCCGAAACACATAGCACGCACTGCGGACGGCAACTTGTGGGTAGGGTTGAGCGGCGTGGGCATTTGCGTGTTGCGGCAGGACCTCTCGATCGATGTAACGTACACGTTGCTCCCGGAGAACGAACGTCCACTGGTGATCACCACCGTGCAACCCGATCGGCAGGGCAACGTGTGGATCGGCACCGATGGCAAGGGCGTGTTCAAGATCGCGCCGCAACGCATCAAGTTCGGTCGCGCAATGCCCGGTGTGGGCCTTCCGTGGCAACCCGCTTCGTGGTTCGTGCGGGGCTTCGCGCAATGGGATCCGCAACGCGTGCTGGTGTCCTTCCACCAAGGTGGCCTCGCGCTTTTCGATGAACGCACTGGTGAACTCTCGCCAATTCGCGTTCACGGATCCACGCCAACATCCACGATCATGCGCATGATCAACGACACGAACGGACTGCTATGGATGAGCGGTGACGATGGCGTGTTCGCCTTCGACCCCGCTTCGGGACAGGTAGTCCACCAGCGAACAGTGCCCACCACTTTGTTGCGCGACGAACATGGCCATGCGTTGCTGATGGATGCCGACAGCATGTGGACCACTGACCGTCGCGAGCACCAGGTCCATATCACCGGCCACACACGCCCAGTGATGGTGCAACGCGCCGGCGGAATTCCGGCGCGCACGGCGATCGATCCCCTTGGGCATTGGTGGACCAGTTCGACGGTGTTACCCATAGATGTATGGGGCGAACAGGGCCCCTTGGAGATCACGGGTGATGGACCATTGCCCGAAACGCGCATGATGGATCTTGTCCCTGCCGCCAACAACGAGGCATGGATGACCACCACGGACGGGCTCTATCGCTGGTCACTTGTTGAACGGCGCGTGCTGCAACACTTCACCATACACGAAGGACTGCCCGATCAATTCCTTTACGGCATGGTGCCGGCCGGTGATGGCACGTGGTGGATCAGCAGCAACAACGGACTATCACACTTCGACCCTTCGCGATCCACCTTTCGCAACTATGGCGTGCGGCACGGGCTGCAAAGCCACGAGTTCAACTCCTCCGCAGCGTTCAGATCCAGCAGCGGCCGCATCTACTTCGGGGGCGTCAACGGCTTCAACCATTTTATCCCGACAGATGTGCATGCTGATCCGGACACCGCAGTGGTGCACATTGTACACATCACAAGCGGCGACAGCGCAATTGCTTCCGGCATGCGTTCCATCGAACTGCCCTTCGGCCGCAATGACCTCACCATCGAACTCGCCGTGCTCGAGTTCAGCTCGCCGGAAGAAGCACGCTATGCATACATGCTCGAAGGCTACGACACCACGTGGTCCATCCACGCTCCCGATCACGACCTCTACTTCGAGAACCTTCCGCATGGGGAGTACCGCTTGCTGGTGAAAGGCATGAACGCCGATGGGCTGGAAAGCGTGGCCCATGAGCTGCTCACGATCAATGTGCCCTTGCCCTTCTGGGCATCGCCTTGGGCGTATGTGCTCGTGAGTTCGTTCGCCGTGTTGATGCTGGCAGGCATGGCCTTCCTCCTGTACGGTCGCCGTGTTAAGCAGCGCCTTGCATACACCGAGCAACAAATGAAGGATCTGCGTGTGCGCACGCGTATCGCACAGGATCTGCACGACGATGTGGGCAGCGGACTGGCGCGCATTACAGCCCTCGCGCGCATGGCCGAGAAGCGCACTAGCCGCGGCGAACCATCCACGGAACAAGTGAGCAAGGTGGGCGTGATCAGCCAGGAACTCATGGACAACCTCCGCGATGTGGTATGGGTGAACGACCCACGCAGCGGCGAACTGGCCGATCTGTTGTTGCGCACGAAGGAGCATGTGCGGGACCTCTTCGAACCCAATGGCGTGCAATGCACTTTCGCACTGCCCGATCCGCTGCCGGAGCGTACCATCGGCAGCGCGTTCAAGCGCAACGTGTTCTTGATCATGAAGGAAGCCGCGCACAACGCTGGAAAGTACAGCGGCACGGCTCAACTCGAGCTATCGTTCACCCTGAACGAACACGGCTTCGACTGCACATTGCGTGATCACGGCAAAGGCTTGGGCGATGGTACGGTGCAGGGCAGCGGCAACGGGTTGGCCAATATGCGGGAACGGGCCGGTGAACTGGGCGCCACGCTCATGGTGACCACAGCCCACACCGGCGGTACCGAAGTTCGCATTGGCGGTCCGATCGCTTGTCTCGACCTTTGAGGCATGGGTATCCGGGTGAGCATAGTGGAGGACGACGAGATCCTGAGTGAGGTGCTGTGCGAAGCGGTGATGGACAATGCTGAACTTCAGCTAGTTGGCGCGCACGGCTTCGCAGAGCCTTTCCTCGAACAAGTGGCCATTGAACGTCCGGACGTAGTGATCATGGACATCAACCTGCCGGGTATGCCGGGGATCGAGGCTGTTCGGAGCTGCAAAGCGCAACATCCCACAATTCAATTCCTGATGTGTACGGTGCAGGACGATGACGAGAGTCTCTTCGCCGCACTATGTGCTGGTGCCACAGGTTACCTGCTGAAAGACGCTTCGCCAGAAGCGGTGGTGGCCGCCGTGAAGGACCTGCATACCGGAGGATCGCCGATGAGCCCGGGTATTGCCCGGCGCGTGATCCGCAGTTTGCAGAACCAACGTACGCCCAACCCGGCAATACAAAGTCTCACCGAGCGTGAGAAACAGGTGCTCGAGCAACTGGGCCAGGGCTTCCGCTACAAGGAGATCGCCGACCGCTTGCAATTGAGCATCGATACCGTGCGCACCCATGTGCGCAACCTCTATGACAAGTTGCAGGTGAGTTCACGCACCGATGCGCTGAACAAGCTTTACCCACGCTGAGCTTCACCCAGCGACGGGAAAGATCATTGGGCCTTTCCCCTTGACCCGCGCTGAACCTACTGCGACCTCATCGTGGTCGCAGAAAACCCACATCATGTGGCCGCAAGAACCGATCGCTGTACCCACGCTTGAAGCTACGATCCCATAGTTTTCACATGAAAGTGGTATTGTACTGGGAGCGCGTGCGAGGAACATTTGCGCACCTATGAAACCCATCACCATGCGCTCCTCGCTTCTCCTTCTCATGCTACTACCGGGCTTGCTCGCCGCCCAAAAGGAATTCCCGAAGACCTGGGAGGCCAAGTTCTCCGTGGAAGCCCAGTGGAAGAGCTTTTCTCCTGACCTGGCCTATGTGATCGGCGGCGACATGACAGAGATCGAGGTGCTCGATGGCGCCACCGGCAAGTCGCTATGGGTGTACAACTTCAAAGAAAAGCACGGCGTGAACAAATGCGAGGATTGGCGTACGCAGCACGAGTCGGAGACCATCGAGGTGAGCATCAAGAAGAAAGGGAAGGACGCCCCGATCGAGACCATCCATCTGGACTACCGTACCGGAGCGGTGGTGGGTGAAAGCACGTTGACCGCGCGCGCCGCCGCCGTGAAGCAAGCACGTGTGAAAGCCCCTCGCGGCGCCAAGGGAATGCGCCGACGCACGAGCCAGAGCAGCTGCTACGACGAAGCCACCAACACCACCATCGACCTCAGCTATGACAAGAAACGGATGATGAACGCAGGAAAGGGTTCCGACGTGAACATAACGGTGGAAGCCTCCGGCACGAACGCTTGGACGACCAACTTCACCGGAAAGGTGGTAACGCACCTGTGCGTGAACATGCTTCCAGCCGATGATGGCGACGTGATCCTGAGCGTGAGCTCCGGTTTCGGTAAAGTGTTCGTGGTGTATGAAGGCATCACATGCATCGACATCGTTACGGGCAAGGTGCTGTGGAGCACCACCTTCGACTATGTGCAGACGAGCGCGGGCTTGAAAGCCACGCAGGAGATCGGCCGCACTGCCATGCCGTTGCCCACCGCCGATGGCGTTTACCTATGCGACTTCACCAAGGGCGAACGCAGCGTGAAGAAACTGGACCTCACCACCGGTGCCGTCCTTTGGGAAGCGGACAAGCTCCAGAAGAACGACATCGTTTCGGAACTGTTGATCGACGGCGGCAACCTCATCGCGCACTTCGGCGGCGTCATCCGCATCGAGAAGTACATCCCTGGTGTGGAGGGAAGGCCCGACGTGTACAAGGTGGAATATGCATACGAGGGTTCCACATCGATCCGCGCGTACGACGCGGCAACGGGGAAACCAAAATGGAACACGGAGGACATGGACCTCTCGGACAACTTCAAGAAGAGCGAATGCAGCATGATCTGCGCTGCTGGGCAGGTGCTGGCCTGTGGGGAGAGGAACCTCTACGTGTTCGATACAGCCACCGGCAAACTGGTGCAACAGGGCGAGTACAATGCCAAGGTGATCGGCAAAGCCAAGTCGCTCTACGCGTTCAACGGCAACTACATGATAGAGGGAGAAAAGGGCATTGCCAGCGTAAAGCCCGACGGCAGCATGATCTATGCGACCGACACCGATAAGTGCCTGATGACCGAGATGCACGGAGATGCCTTCATCGTATGGACGGGCAAGGACTTCGACGATCGTAAAGCGTTCATCCGGTTCGATCCGGTGAGCGGCGCGATCACTGGCACCATGGAGGACTGCCCACGTCCGTACTTCAATTATTCCGGGGACCACTTCCTGCGCTTCGACGGACAGAAGGTGATGCAGTACCGCACCAATTGATCGTGCTCATGAAAAAAGCAGCGCTTGGCCTTGCAGGTCTGGTGCTGTGCATGAGCAGCGCGGAAGCGCAAACGCAGAAGGTGACGGTCTACGACCCTTCGAGGTACATACTCGTAGATGGTTCCTTCTTACGTGGGTCGCTCGGCTACACCACCTTCGCCATAGGCGATGTGGACACGCTGCCCGACCGGGAAGGCAGCGGGCTGGACCTGCGCATCGAATCGCGGATCGTTTCCGCGATCATCGAAAAGGACGAAGGCTTCGTGATCTCCGATGCCTTCTTCCTCAACCTCACCATGGGCAGCTTGTCCAGTGAACCTCTCAGCTACTATAAGGACCCCGAAAGCCGGTTCAGCACGGCAATGAAGTTCGGCTACTCGTTCCTCGCTGGATACAGCGGCGAACGATTCGGAGTGCTCGGTGGCAAAAGCTTCGAGTGGTTCAGCTCCTTCGTCGGTGGCAGTTCACTGCCCGGTGAGAAACTCATGGTCGGCAGCGCGCCATGGATGATGCGCTTGGAACTGCGGCCTGCCTTCAGCAAGGAGTTCCGCATCATGCTCACCGGCTGGGACAACTTCAAGGAGGAACGCATGAACAAGGGCTTCCGGGTGGACATCCCCTTTCTTCCCGAAAAACGCTTCTTCATCACCTATGCCTTCTGTCGCATCGGGGCCGACGTGGCCTATGCCACGTTCGATAATAACGTGTATGCGCCCGGAACCTTCACGCAACACATGATCGGTTTGCGCTTCGGATCCATCTACTAAGCAGGAAGCACCACCTGCACCTGCCAGTCCCATGGCAATTACTAGTGGGCACCGACGGCGGGGGTGACGTCCACATCGGCGGTGTTTGCATCCTGCAAGTGAGCTCGACCTGCGCGTGATGGACAACCGCATGAACTTCCTCATTGGCGACACCAGCCGCACTTCCCTTTACGAGGGTATAATACCTCCTATGGGCGCCCATCGCAAGCTCAGCACCACAGGTTGCGCAGAAGGCAACGGATGCGAGCAACGCATGGTGGTAGCCTGTGCCGAGGTCAGCAGTTGTACATCGGCCAGGAGAACATCGCCGATGGTGCGAACAACGTGAGCGTGGACATCTATGACACCTTCGGCAAGCGCGTGAGCGAGAGCATGATCGTGGTTGCCCCCATCGAGTCCCGCGCAGGAGGCTTCATCAACACGGTGCTCGACATTAAGGGCGAACTCGCCGCTGGCGTTTACATGGTGCACATCACCGCTGTTGACGAGACGTACACGCAGCGACTGGTGATACAGCCGTAAGCAGATCCCTTACGCGAGGGTCTGAGATCTTTGTAGCGATATGGAGGGCCGTTCTGGGAGGAACGGCCTTCTTCGCATTTTAGCCTTCGAGCTCTGCGGCCAAAAGCATAAAGTCCGGTGCATGCCGGGCTTTGCACAGGAACCATTGCCTAGGCCGCTCAACGCCCCATGGCCGGATCGTTCTTCGCGCTTTCGCCAGCCAGCAGGTATTCCCCATTCAGTGGAGATCAGACTACACAAGTCACATACCTCCTGCATGCCTGTGGGCTTTACGGCCTTGGGGCGTGCGGATCCTGCGCGGTTGATCAGATCGGCAAGGTGCTGGCACTGGTGGCCTTTCTATGAAAGTCATTCATCCCGAATACCGCAGACATGGAGGCCTCATCCACAAGGCCCTTGATCCCGCGTTTGTCGAAAGGCGCTTGGCCTTGTTGCTCCGCAAAGGCCAATGCGACCCTTACACTGCAGCTGCTGTGCTGGAAGCTATTGGCGAGAGACCGGCTGCCTTGCAGATCCTAAAGACCTCCAAGCCTTAGGACAACATTCGGCCGCGGGACCACTGCCGCTGTGATCTACACCTCGGGAGGGTATCCGGCACTGTTGAACATAGGTGCACCACTCTCCCGGTTCCGCTTTGGCTAGCCGAAGCTTCAATACAAATAGGTTCTCACGCACAAGACCCCCGCGAGTGACAAGAGCTAGATCCAACCAATTAGGAAGGAAGAAGCATGGTGCCACTCGAAGGGTCTCGTTGCTTGGGTCGTCGCAGCTGTCGAATGAGCAACGATCAGTGCCCGTTCATTTCATGGTCCTCGAGTATGTGCGCCTCTCCCCTCAAATTACCCATCACTTTATGCCACGGGACCTTTTGGAGAAGGGCGGGAGCTGCCATGGCAACCGCTGATGTGAGGAAGCGGCGCATGAACCCACCACGTCGTGTGATCATACCCATCGCCAATTGGGAAACGATGCCGCCACCGGTGAAGAGCTCTTTGAGCCGCTTCACAGGTTCGATGTCGTCCACCATGTCGCGCACAGCACCTTTCAAAAGTGTGGCGCGCACTTGTGGTTCGCCCAATGCGCGCCAATGGTTCTCGAAGCGCAGTACGTGCACATCGCGGGTCACACGCAACTTCACCAAGTGCGTTTCCATGCCCTGATAACTGGTGAATGCCTTTTCAGTGTCCATGGAAGCCGTTGATAAGGGTGAGCGTGAAGTTCTTGCCTAGGGTGCCTTTCCAGAGGGCACCGAACACGATCGCGACCAAAAGATAGAAGCCCGCGACAAGGCCGAAACCCAACACGATGTCGCCCAACAGCTTGCCCACCCAAATGGCGGCACCAACGGATGCTACCAAGAGAGCAACCCCATAGAGGATGCACTTGGCGAAAACACCGACCATCTTGCTAGTGGTATCCGCGATGCGCTTGCTTGCCATGAAAGTGAGGTATTCGCGCTCGCTGCGAATGGCCCCTTTGGCGGCCCCGATCATGGAATCCATGAATTCACCGGGGTCGGTGATGGTGCTCGGGTCGGTTCCTCCGACCGATGCATACGTATCGGCCTGCGTGTTCATGTTAGCTCGCTGATCAGTTACGGGCAGAGCTGGCAGCCTTGGAAGCGGCTTCCTGTGCGCTGGTGAAATGGTCCTTGGCTTTGTTGGCGGCATCGGTGGCGGCGCCTTTGGCCTTATCCATCGTGCCAGTTGCCATCTCGCGGCCCTCATCGATCAGGTCAGCGAGTTGATCCCGGAGCTTCTCACCCTTCTTGACCAACTTTTTGCGGGTTTCTTGTCCGGAAGCGGGTGCGAGTAGCACACCGATAGCAGCACCAGCGAGTAGGCCGGCGGCGAGCAGGAGAACGGAGTTCGTGCGTGACATGATTTCTGTTTTTTAGGGGTTATGAAATGTGGACAGGCATAGACCATACCCGCTAGCGCCGGATCGTCCAGAAACGTTGCGAAGCCTTGCAATTGCGGCCATTTGAGGCCTTTGCGAGCTGATCGGCCGCGTTCAGTAAGAGGGAAAAATGTGGAATGATCTCCACGCATCGGCGAACTTGGTGCCCATAAAACACCACGATTCCACACGGGCTGATCTTCTCCCCCCGGGCCATCGGGGTTCACGACTTCGCGGACCTCGGGTGCATCGCTCACCTCGTACTTGTAGTATGGTTCAATTTCGCTCTCGCGCCATTCTTCTGGAAGCGACCATCGCGCAATATCTCCATAGGGTCTTGCACGATCCGTCCGCTGCACCGTTGGTATTAGCCCTTCTTGATGCGGTATCGACTGCCCTGCCATTACACAGGGTAGCCCATGGCGCGGTACTGGAACGACCCCGTGTACTTTCTTCCACGCTCCCCACGATCTGCGGTAAAGAATCCACATGAACGCATGCTCGCGCAACTTCAATAGCCGTGGCACGCGATCGGCTGTCATATATGCAAGCCAGTACATTCCAGGGCGCAGGCCCCGTGATCGCTGGTCCAGGCAAGCAGGAACTACGGTTCCTGCTTGTCGCCTTTTACGGGAGGTTGCGCTTCCAATTGCGGCATGGCCATTGGTGCTTTGGAGGCATGGCAGGTGCCGTCAAAATGTTCGGTCAAGCATGTACGAGTGTGCCCGTGAAGTGTCCCACATTCCATGCGTGATCACATCTGCGGCATGATCACACCCACGCCCATTCTCAGTCCTGCCACCTCCGCTCGTTGGAAAAGCGCATAGTGTGGTGGAGCGAACAAGGACCATTCTCATCATCTCTAACAGATCATCGTAAAACACGCAACCATGGCAACGCACAACAAGAAACAGTTCGGAGTTTGGATGGATCAACATCACGCGACGATCGCGGCTAGGGAAGGCCCGGGGACGGCGCCCTTCGTTGTTCTGGGCCATGTGTTAAATCCCGGTCCCGACAACAACTCGAACGAACATGCTGCCAACCACCAGGAGATCGCACTGACCCACAAGTACTTCAAAGAGATCGCGGCCAAAATGCTCAATGCGGATGAGGTGCACGTAAGCGGAACGGGCCAGATCCAAGAGCAGTTCATCAAGTTCCTCGCCGATACGCCGCAGTACAAGAACGCTATCTCGACCGAGAGCACCTCGAACAAGATGGATGATGAACATCTGATCGTGTTCATGGCGAAGCACTTCAACTAAGCCATCCCAGAATTCAGGACCCGCCCTCCTGTGGTCCCCTTATGCTTCCGGCATGGAACTGGTCGGTGCCATGGGTATGCGACACAGAACCACGCTCTTATCGCTCATCGTTGGTCTCACAGCTTGGGCGTGTGCCCATCACTATACGCAACCGATCGTAGATCTTGCATGGGTCTCTTAATGAACACCATGGCGGATCTCATTGACGAGCGGGCCTAGGCTCTCCTCGAAGCACGTGCTGTCCTCCCGTTGCGGAACGCTTCGGCTCGTTCAAACGTCGAGAGTGCGATCGCGCGCCGCATCTTCATCCAACATCTTCAGCACCGGCTTCTTCTTGAATGCGCGCGTGGTCAAGCGCTTGTTGAACGAAAGCAGCATGGCGGGCAGCACGAGCAAATTGGTGAACATCGCCACCAGCAGCGTGATGGATGTGAGCGTTCCTAGCGCGCGTATGCCGCCGAACTTGGAAGCGGCGAAGGTGATGAAGCCAAAGAAGAGCACCACAGAGGTGTAGATGATGCCCACGCTCACTTCGCGCACAGCCCTGTCCACCGATCGCGCCAAGTCCTGACCACTGAGTTTTAGTTCCAAACGGTAGCGGGCCAGCAGGTATATGGCATTGTCCACCGCGATGCCCAACGCTATTCCGAAGACGAGGATGGTGCTCGGCTTGATCGGTACATTGGTGAAGCCCATGAGCCCGGCGGTGAGCACCAGCGGGATGAGGTTGGGGATGAGCGATACGATGAGAATGCGCACCGAACCGAAGAGCAGCGCCATGAGCGCGACAATGATGACGATCGCCCAGAACAAACTCACCGCGAGGTTTCGCACCAAGTAAGCGCTGCCCTTGAGGAAGACGATGCTCGTACCCGTGAAGGTGACTGTGTACTTCGCGGGATCGAAAATGCCGTCCACTTGTGGTGTGAGCTTCTTCAGCAACGCGTCCATACGCGTGGTGCCGATGTCAGCCATCTGCACACTGAGGTGCGTGGTCTGCCGCGCGCTGTCCACGAATGCTTTCGCCATATCCTTCTTCGGATCTGCTTGGCTCAGGTAGGGCAGGATGAAGGTCTTCTCATGATTCTCCAGGAGTGCGTACTTCTCCGGGTCGCCGCCATAGAAACCTTGTCGCATGAACTTGATGGCGTCCACAATGGCCAGTGGGCGCGAGAATTCGGGATAAGTGGCAAGCGTATCCTCAAGTTGCTCGATACGCTGTAGCGTTGCATCCTTCATGGCCCCGCCTTTCTTGTGGGTATCGATCAGGATCTCCAGCGGCATCACACCATTGAAGTTGTCCTCGAAGAAATGCAGGTCCGCTAGCACCGGATGGTCCTTGGGCAGATCGTCCACGATGCGGCTCTCGTTGCGCAGCAGTGACGCGCCGTACAACGCGATAGCGAAGCATGCGAAGGTGACGGCATAGATCGCGGTGCGCCGCTCGTTAACCAGCCATACAATGCGCTCCACCACACGGTCCATCCAGCGCCGTTCCAAATGGAACAGTTCGCGCGCCCGCGGTGCAGGCAGGTAGCTGAAGAAGATCGGGATCAGCACCATGGACAGGACGTAGAGCGTGAGAATGCCGAGTGTGGCCACCAAACCGAACTCCTTGAGCACATCGCTGTATGTGACCATGAAGGCGGCGAAGCCGGCGGCTTTGGTGGCATTGGTCATGAAGGCAGCCACGCCCACACGGGAGATCATGCGCCCCAATGCTTTCACCTTGTTACCATGTCGCACGTATTCATAGTGGTAGTTGTTGATGAGGAACACGCAATTCGGCACGCCGGTAACGATCACCAGCGGCGCGATCACCGACATGAGCAGGGAGATCTTGAAGCCCAGTAGGCCGATGAATCCGAAGGCCCAGATGACTGCGATGATCACCACCGCCATGCAGGTCCACACGACCTGCCAGGAACGGAAGAACAGGAAGAGCAGGATCGCGGACACCAACAGCGAGAGGCCTAGGAAGAGCGGCATCTCCGCGCGCACCAGCGAGGTCACCGCCATGCGGATGTACGGCAATCCGCTGTAGTGCAACGCGAGACCTTGCTCCTGCTCGAACTGCGCGGTGCGCTGCAGGATACGCGCGATCATGTCTCCGCGCCCTTCGCTATTGAATTTCTCCGGGTTCACGAACACCATCATCAAACTGGTCTTCGTCTTGTCGTTGTAGAGCAACCCCCTGTAGAACGGCAGTGCATGCACGCGTGCCATCAGGGTGTCCATCTCCGCCGTGGTACGCGGCGCATCCTTCATCACCGGCACCACCCTGAAACGCATCAACGAATCATCGCGCAGCAGCGTGAACATGTGGGCCTCGCTGAAGACGGAATCAATGCCGTCGATGGCTTTCAGGTCCTCACCCAAGGTGTTCCACGCACTGAACGCCTTGGGGATGTAGAAGCCTTCGCCCTGCACGCCCACCACCATCACGTTACCGTCCTCGCCGAACTGCTGCCGGAAGTTCTCGTTGTCCACGTATGCGCTGTCCGTTTTGGGGAGCAGCCCGCCGTGCTTGTAGCTCATGCCCACCGTGGTGGCTTGGTAACCCATGAACACGGTGATGAGGCCGATGGCGATCAGGATCGCCAATCGGTTGCGCAGGACGCGACTTGCAAGCCAATTCCACATGAGGTGCTGTTGCACAGCGCGTAGGTGCCGGCGCGTTCGTGCTTGCCCACGCAGGCAGATCGTTGTCCAAACGTTCTTACACCCGGCTGTTTGCTCCTGAACCCAGCGATGACCGATGCCCTCGCGTTATCCCGCTCCAGGAAACAGACCTTGTGCTTCCCCAAGATGGGCAATGATCACCTCAACTTGGTCTTGCTCTCGACCCGGGTTGAACAACGATCCGGTGAAGACGACGAATGCGAAAGGCAACGAATACCTTCGAGAGGCGAACCATCTCATCATGGCGTACGGCTTTGCCGATCACACAACTCCAACCACTGCACGCGCACCCCGGCACCAGTTCAATTGGAGCTCCGGTCCTCTCCCTACTTCAGCAGGAACTCGCGCATGAAGGCGATCGTGGCGTAGAACTGGAAGTCCACGTTGTCCTTTTTACGGAAGCCGTGGCCTTCATCATCGGCCATGAGGAACCACACGGTGCCCCACCCTGCTTGATCCGTTCCTTCATCTGTACCGCTTCGGAAGCGGGCACACGCGGATCGTTGCCGCCCTGCACAATGAAGAGCGGCTTCTTGATCTCCGCGGTATGGTTCAGCGGCGCGATCTCTTCGAAGAAGGCAGCCATCTTCGGGTCGCGCTCGTCGCCGTATTCCACGCGGCGCAGGTCACGGCGGTAGTCCTCGGTGTTCTTCAGGAAAGTGGAGAGGTGGGAGATGCCAACCACATCCAGCGAGCAACGGATGCGGTCGGCGGAGTGGAAGGCGGTAGCGAGCGTCATGTAGCCGCCGTAGCTGCCACCGGTGATCATGATGCGCTCCGCATCGAGAACATGGTCCCCGCAGTTCAACGTGCGCATGCGCAGTTCCGAAACTCAGTGCTTCACCACGCTGACCGTCCTTCGTTCACCGTTGCTGTCCGCGATGCACAACACATAGCTGCCCGCAGCAAGCTGCGTCGTGGAAATGTGTACCAAGGCGCTCCCTTGTTCTGCCTGTTCAAGCACCACGCGGCCAAGTGGATCCAGCACTTGGGCCGAAGCGAAGCGGGCACCCGGTGCGGCGATGAACAGATCATCGGTCGCTGGTTGCGGCCACACGCGCAGATGGACGAAGGCGCTTTCGGCGATGGAGGCGCATACGTCCACCACAATGTTGATGGGCCCGGCGTTGATGGTGTCACCAGCAGTGGTGAGCTCGCAGGTGTAAGCACCGGCATCGCCCAATGCAGCGGTGGTGGTGTACGTGGCAGCCGTGGCGCCATCGATCTCCACGCCATCCAGGGACCATTGGTAGCTGATCGGCCATAGGCTTGTAGCGTCCACGTTCACGGTGAGCGTGCTGTTCACGCACACCGTACCGTCCGCGCTCGTGGTTACGAGGAAGATCTCCTGCGGATCCGCAGCGCCGAACTCGAAGGCGCCCGCATCGCTGAGACCATCGCGCAGGAAACCACGCTGGTCCACGCTCAGGGTATCGGCACCGCCATGGTCTATGCTGGTGCTGTTGGTAGCAAGCGACCAGGTATGCGTAAAGCCGCCGTGATCACCGAAGTCGCCCATCTGCGGATCGGCGGTGTTCAGATCACCGGGTTGTGTGAGGAAGGCCACTGCGCTGTTGTCCCTGCAGATGTTGCCACCGTAGCTCGTGGTACTGCTGCCGCCGGCGTCGCCGTAAGCGCCGATAGGCTGAAAGACCGAGGAGCCAAGGATGGTGTTGCGCATGCTGAGGTACGATGAGATCATGAGCAGCTCACGGCCGTCAGTGTACGGACCCGTGATGCTGTCGTTCATGAAGGTGCAATTGCGCAGGTCCACGCCGCCGTTATCGGCCCTGATCCCTCCGCCCCAGTACGCGGTGTTGTGCTCGAAGGTGGAGTTGACGAACATGCCCACACCTGGACCAACGAGGGATGCCCCTCCGTCGCCGTTCTCGGCGAACAGGCAACGGTCCACGCGCAGGTCGGGGCTGCGGGAGCGCAGGCCGGCATCTTCGTTGTTGCTCATCTCGCAATCCAGCACCCGCACCGTGGCTACGTGTTCAATGAAGACCGCCCCCGACACGTTGGACCCCGTACTTGCTTGCGACAAGCCATTGCGCACGCGTGTGCGACTGATGATCACGTGGTTCTCGGGGAAATTGCTGCCGCTATTGTCGAAGTACACACCCGAACCCCGACCGGCCTGATTGCCATCGAGCGTGCAGCCGGTCATGGTAAGGGAGGCTCGATCGCCA
>JBKJPT010000032.1:0-5574 GCA_046595075.1 Flavobacteriales bacterium | reverse complement strand
TACAGTTCTATGCTGCGCATCTGCAACTCGTGGGGCAAGGTGCCCGCGCTGTACTTCATATCGAAGCGCGATAGGCCGAGGGCCTTCACGGTGCGCGCGATCTTCTTCGCCACGGTATCAGGTGCGCCCACGCACAGGGCGCCGTTGGGACCTGCGAGCTGCTCGAAACCCTCGCGCGTCATGGGCCCCCAGCCGCGCTCACGGCCAATGCGTGCGTACATGGCAGCGAAGTGCGGCCACAGTTCCTCTTTCGCTTGTTCGTCAGTGTCGGCCACGTAGCCGGGCGAGTGCGCACCAATGGGTAGCGGGTCTTTGCCGTATTGCACCAAGGCTCGCTTGTACAGGTCCACGAATTGCACAAAGGCCAACGGATCACCGCCGATGATGGCGATCATCAAAGGCAGGCCGTATTGCGCGGCACGGACTACGGAGGCCGGTGTGCCGCCAACGCCGATCCATGTAGTGAGCCTGCCGCTCTCGGTGGGCGGGTACACGCGCTGGTCCTTCAGTGCTGCACGCGTCTTCCCGCTCCATGTCGTCGGGCCTTCCTTCAGCAGTTCGCAGAAGAGATCGAGGCGCTCACTGAAGAGTTCGTCGTACTGCTCCAGCTTAAGACCGAACAGCGGGAAGCTCTCGGTGAAAGATCCGCGGCCGATGATGATCTCCGCGCGACCGTTGCTCACTGCATCCAATGTGCTGAAGCGCTGGAACACGCGCACGGGATCATCGCTGCTCAACACCGTTACCGCCGACCCTAACCGGATGTGCTTGGTGCGACCGGCGATCGCCGCGAGCATCACTTCCGGAGCGCTCACGGCAAAATCATCGCGGTGGTGTTCGCCCACGCCGAAGAAGTGGAGACCAAGGCGATCGGCGAGCTCGGCTTCGGCCAATACGTTGCGGAGTACTTGAGCCTGGTGCAAGGGCTTGCCGTCGGCGCCGAGCGTTACATCGCCGAAGGTGTCGAGACCCATTTCCAGTTGCTGTACCATGTGCGAAGTATTGAGGGGCGCGAAAGTAGGAGCGGCTACTAGGGATCGAACGTGTTGGTGACGCGGAGGAAAGTAGGTGGCCCATTTGTTACGCGGAGGTGCGACCACCGTGTTCGAGTGCTCCGCGCTTCTCCGCGCGCTTTGCGCGTGTCCTCGCGAGGCCCTGCGAAGCGATGCGTTGAACGCATTTGCATTTGCGATCTTCACGCCCCGCCGTCGCTCCCACGCTTCGGCGTAGCACACATGAAACTGATCTCCTTCAACGTAAACGGCATTCGCGCCAGCGTAGTCAAGGGCCTGCACGAAACCTTGAAGTCGCTCGACGCCGATATCATCTGCTTCCAGGAAACCAAGGCCACGCCCGAACAAGTGGCCGAGGCGCTCAAAGGAGCGAACGGCTATCACGTGAATGCCTATGGCGCGGTGAAGCTGGGTTACAGTGGCACTGCCATCGCGAGCAAGGAGAAGCCATCGAAAGTGGAATTCGGCATCGGTATGCCAGGGCACGACGACGAAGGCCGGGTGGTAACCTGCACCTTCAAGGACCATGTGGTCGTGTGCGTGTACACACCCAACAGCGGCGAAGGAATGAAGCGCTTGAACTATCGCAGCGAATGGGATGCGGCGTTCAAGGCGTACGTGAGCAAACTCGCAAAGGGCAAGTTGCCGGTGATCGTCACAGGCGATCTGAACGTGGCACACCAGCCCATCGACATTGCGCGGCCCAAGGAGAACTACAACAAGACCAGCGGCTATACGCAGCAGGAGATCGACGGCATGGCCGCGTTACAAGCAGCGGGCTTCGTGGACACGTTCAGGCATTTTCATCCTGAACAGGTGAAGTACAGTTGGTGGAGCCAGCGTTTCGGTGCGCGCGCCAAGAACGTGGGCTGGCGTATCGATTACGTGCTGGTGAGCAAAGGCTTCGAGAAGAAGGTGAAGGATGCGTTCATCCTCAACGATGTGATGGGGAGTGATCACTGTCCTGTGGGGATAGAGTGGTAGAAGAAGTGCCGAGGGAAGAGTGGCGAGTTGCGCGTGCTGCTTCCAACAGCATCGCCCCGAACAACTGAGAACAGAAAATGAAGAACCTGCTGAGACTGGAGGAGCTTGCGCAGTTCCTAGTGTGTCTATTGGCGCTTGTCATGAGCGATGTTCCATGGTGGACGTACCTGTTGCTTGCGCTTGGGCCTGACGTTGGAATGCTTGGCTATGTGGTCAATGCAAGCGTGGGTGCCCTCACGTACAACATGCTTCATCACAAAGGACTAGCGTTGGTCTTGGTCGGCATTGGACAGTACATGGGTCTCTTGGGCTTCGCTGACGTTGCCGGCCCATCACCGCATTGGCAGGTCTAGGTATTCGCTGGCATCATCCTTTACGGCCACGCCAGCATGGATCGCATCTTCGGCTATGGCCTCAAGTTCGGCGACAACTTCCACCACACGCACCTTGGGTGGATCGGCGGAAAGAACAAGGAACCTGTGAACCATGCGCATCCTCCTCCTCGATAACTATGATTCCTTCACGTGGAACCTGCACCACCTGCTGGCACCGTACGCCGAAGTGGATGTAGTGCTCAATGATGCGATCACCGTTGCCGATGCTGCGGGCTACGATCGCATCGTGCTCTCGCCCGGTCCGGGTCTTCCGCAAGAAGCCGGGATCATGATGGAGTTGCTCGCGAAGCTCATGCCCACGCACTCCATCCTTGGTGTGTGTTTAGGTATGCAGGGCATTGTGGAGGCATGTGGTGGTACCCTCTTCAACCAACAGAAGGTGATGCACGGCGTAGCGGTGCCATGCATTCCAATAGAACCACGGGACCCGCTCTTCATTGGCTTGCCTTCATCGTTCCCCGTTGGGCTCTACCACAGTTGGGCTGCGGACCCGGCAACGTTGCCACAGGATCTGCGCATCACCGCGCACAGCGCAGAAGGCATCATCATGGCTTTGCGCCACATGCGGTCCAACGTATGCGGCGTGCAGTTCCATCCGGAGAGTGTGCTTACGCCGTTGGGAGGTACGATCATTGAGAATTGGTTGGGGGAGTAGTTGTCAGTTCTCAGTCTGGCTTATGAGCAGCCCGTGTCGGAAGCCTGACAACCAACAACTGTCAACTGTTGCTTCCTACAACTTCAACGCAAACCCCAGCACCGGCACGCCGAGGAAGAAGAAATCGTTCAGGTCGCTGTTGATCGCAAAGCCCGTGCTTCGCGCTGTTGATCCCGGGCCGCTTTGCACCACCTATGTACACCGGCGTGCCCGCGATCACCGCCATGGCAAGTAGGCTGCTAGCGAGGAACAAGAACGGTCCCGATAGCAACTGCCACCGCACACTATTCATGTGGGCAAGACGAAAGAAGGAGGAAAAGGTGGGCTGCGAACAACTCACCAACAAGCACTCACCAAAGGCTCAGGGCCTGGTGCTCATGCCGCTGCACAGCTCCTGCCACTTTTCCAACTGCTCTTCGGTGAGGATCGTAGCTATTGCGCGACCATCATCAGCGAAGTGCGGGTACGGACTGCCGCTTCCACCAGCTGCATCGCCACCTTGGGCGTCGGCGGTGTTGGTGGCGGGGGGGGCGGTCACATCGCGCTTGTCACCATCGCGCAGGCGTGTTTGCACTTCCAGCACCAAGCGCCGTTGGTCGGTGGTCAGGTTCAGGTCTTTCCAGATGGTATCATCGGCCCGGCGAATGCAATCGGCCGTGGGGCTCATGGCATAGCGGCGGGTCGTTGCGGGTTCATCATTGGCCACCGCTTGGTTGGTGCCTTGTGCATCCGTTTGCACCATGTTGGCATCCTTGTCGTTCATTTCCTGCAAGGCAACTTCGTCCTCGTTGTGGCTGCCGCATGCAGTGCCCAGTAGAACGAGCGGGAGGATCCAAATGGCTTTCATGGTGTTTTGGTTTTAGTGGTTTCGGTGTATCAAGGACTCTTGCGCCCGTGATCTGCTCACAAACTGCCGTGCAAGGTACCCCGCACAGTGGAATTATCACCACGCACTTGGTGCCCGGTTCCACCTTTTTCATGCGCTGAGCATGTCCGTGGTTTGCTCGCGTTCATCAACAGCCACCACCACACGCAAGAACGGGCAACGATCCCTCGCTGCCCGTTCCCGTTCGTGTGGTGTGGATCACTCCACGGCCACCACTGCGTACCGGCTCAGGTGCCAAAAGGCTACCGGGTCGCGGATCTCCACGTAAGCCAGCTCGTCGTTCTTGTACACCAACTCGTACGATGCCGACGGATGGTCTGTCATGAGCTTGCCTTTCTTGGCGTGCACCTCTATGCGTTGCAGCGTGCGTATGTCGGTGGTGGTGAAGCTGGTGGTGCTCGCATCTTCGCTCACCACGGTGTGCTTGCCTATGCCAATGAAGCCGCCTTCCTTGGTAAGGATCCCTTTCTCCAGCAGGTCCTTGGAAGTGCCCAACGTGTACCACGCGCGGTTCAGCGCAAGGGTCTGGTCTTCAATGATCGCTTCGCGCTTGGCGAGTTCCAGTTCCACGCTATCCAAGCCCATGGTGATCTGCTCTATGCGGAAGTCACGCGATACCAGGTCCTGGCGCATCATGGTCATCATGCTGTCGCGCTGGGCCAGTGCAAGATCCAGTTCCTTCAACTTGGCGCGCAGGCCTTTTGCCTCCACGCTGCTGCGGCCCAAGCGCTTCTCCATTTCGGCAATGCGCTCGCGGCTCTCCTTCATCAGGCCGTTCATCAGTTGCAGGTCGCGCACGATCTTCTCCTTGCGGCCCATGCTCAGTTGCTGCTCACCATTGGTGGCAGTAATGGACTCGCTGCGCAGGTCCATCATCTGTATGTTCTCTTCAATGGCTTCAAGCGAGAGCGTCATGTCGCCAATGAGCGAATCACGGCCTTGCAGGTCGTTCATCAAGCGCTCGTTCTCGGCACGTGCGGCAAGCTCGCCCTCGCTGGGGCCGCTGTTGCACGCGCCCAAGCTCACCACGGCGCATACAAGCGCTGCGTGGATCGGGAGGGATCTGGTGATCTTGTTCATGGTTCTAGTGGTTTAGATATTTCGCCGTTGACCGATCGCGTACCACAACGCCCTTTTCCCCGTGTACCGGCCCTTTCCGCCCTTTCGGCGGTTGAGCGCAGCGCGAAAAGTGTGTAAGAACTTCCACGATCGGCAATGGTGTTCGGGGTGGTGAGGCTACAACTTCGGGCTCGGTTGTGCGCCTCTTTCCCAATAGCAAGGGGACCCACTTCCACTACCTAACGACCGCCCGGCACTTAGAGGCCGCAAGACCTCAAAACCGGCTGCGCTCACCCCTGCAAGGGCCGGAAACCCTCATTATCCCCCTAAAAATACCTGGTACCAGGTATGCCGCCTATTTGCAGAGCCGGGAGTTTTGCAGTATGTACGATAACGTACCTGCGGACCTCCTTTTGGCCGCGCTTACGCCACGTGAGCGCGAGTACATCGTGGTGCGTTGCCGCCTGCCCGAACCCACCCGCCCACAGATCGCCGATGCCATGCGGTTGAAGGTGAAGAGTGTGGACAACCACCAAGAGAAGGTTTTTAAGAAACTGGGCGTGAAGACCACCCACGAACTGG
>JBKJPT010000152.1:0-4678 GCA_046595075.1 Flavobacteriales bacterium | reverse complement strand
GCTCAGTGTAGTTGACGCTCTCGTCGTACTTCGTTTTGAAGGCGCTCCCGAAGTTGACCCAGCGGTAGGGGAGCTGGTACTTGTCATACAGGCCATTGACGCGGGACACCATGTCCTCGGTCATCGTGTTAAGGCGTTCCTGCAATGCCGGGCCTTGCTCTTTCATGAAGACCAACGAAGCCTTCATCGCTGCCATCGTCAGCGGATGGCGAACGAAGGTCCCGGCGAAGTAGGTGACACCTGCTGGCGGCACGCTGTCATCACCGAACTGCCAGTGACCGCCGTCCAACGCATCCATCCATTCGCTCTTGCCGATCATAGCGCCGACCGGCATACCGCCGCCGATCACTTTGCCGTAGGTGCCGATGTCCGCTGTGATGCCGAAGAGACCCTGCGTTCCGTTCTGGTGCGTGCGGAAACCGGTGATCACTTCATCGAAGATCAACGCGGCACCGTTCTCCTGCGTGATGCGGCGCACCTCACGCAGGAAATCCACGGGACGGAATTCCATGCGACGGCTTTGCACTGGTTCTACGAGCACAGCTGCGGCTTCATGGCAACGCTGCTTGATGATCTCCAGGCTCTCGGGCGTGCCGTAGTCGAGCACGAGCATGTTCTCCACTTGGGAGGGCATGATGCCGGGAGCGCCCGGGTAGCTCTTCTTGCTCTTGCTGCCGCGAATGATCACTTCATCGTTGATGCCGTGATAACTGCCGCTGAAGGAGATGATCAAACTGCGACCGGTCACCGTGCGGGCCATGCGCATCGCGCCGAGTACCGCTTCGGAACCCGTGTTGCACACCGCTGCACGTTCGGCACCGGTGAGTTCGCATAGCAACGCGGATACCTCCGCAGCGAGCGGATGCATTGGACCGATCTCGATACCCGCTTCAAGTTGTTTGTGGCAGGCTTCCTTGATGAAGTCGGGCATGTAGCCGAACATCGAGGAACCGAAACCGCTGAGGATGTCGACGTACTCGTTGCCGTCGATGTCCCAGAGATGACAACCCGTGCTCTTGTCCACCACCACTTGGTAAACGAGCTCTTTCGTTTGTGGCTTGAAGCCCGTCACCACGCGCGGATCCGCCATGGTCTTGCGGTTCTCTTGCGTGAAAGCCTTGCTCTTGGCTGTCTTCGCGACGTAGCGCTTCACGAAGGCATCGAACCATGCGCGCTGCTGCGGCGTCATGTCGTCGACCTTCTCCTTGCTGATGCGCGCCTGTGCGCCGAAGACCTTCTTCAGTTCGGGCGCATCTTCCAATGCGTTCACGGCGGGCGCGGTTGTCGTAGCGGGTCGACCATGGTCGACCCCTACGGCCGCACCGCCAACCGAATATCCTTTGGCCAATAGATAGTCCGCGAGCTTGTCCAGGTTCGGTACCTCCTCGTTCAGTTGGCGGAACGAGATCTTCACGCCGAACTTCTTCGAGAGCGATGTCGCTACTTGTGTGAGGAACAGCGAATCGAGGCCCATTTCGAGGAAGGTCTCGTCCGGGCTGGCCTCGGCGAGTTCAAGTCCGGAGCTCTCTTCGAGCAGATGTTTGATTTGTGCGAGGAGCGCCTCCTTAGGTGAAAGGTTCGCATCACCACTGTTCGGAACGGGTGCTTCGATCGATGTGCTCGCGATGGCGTGACCACCAGCGACCACCATCGACACGGGATCCACCCAGTGACGCACGCGCTCAAAGGCATACGTTGGGAGTGAGAGGCGGTGACGCTGTTCGCGTTCGTAGAACTTGTTCCAGTCGATGAGCACGCCGCTCTGCCAGAGTCCACCAACCGCTTTCAACAGTTGCGTCAGTTCGTTGCCGTTGCCTGCGGAATCAGCGAGCGAGGAAACCGCAGCTTGCTTTTTCGCATCGATGCTTTGTTGGCGCGCGAGCGTTGTTGCTGTCGTGCGCGGACCAACCTCCAGCATTACACGATCTACATCGCTCCAAGCGAACTTCACGGCTTGTGCGAAGCGCACCGTGGCGCGAAGGTGATCGCTCCAGTACTTCGATGAGACGGCTTCGTCGTCCTTCAACCATACAGCCGTCACCGTGCTGATGATCGGGATGCGAGGTGCGTTCAATATCACGCTTTCGACCACCTTCTTGTAAGGCGCAACGATGGCCTCCATCATCGGGCTGTGGAAGGCGTGGCTGGTCACGAGCAACTTGCAGGTGATACCGTCATTCTCCAGTTCCGCTTGGAACTTGGAGATGGCTTCATGCGGACCACTGGCCACACATAGTTTCGGACCATTGTTCGCCGCAATGCTGCAACCTGCGGGCAGTTTCTTGGCTACATCTTCTTCCGCAGCGCGCACGCTGAGCATGCTGCCACCGGGCAGTTCCTGCATCATTCGGCCACGGTGGGACACGAGCTTCACAGCATCCTCCAAGGAGAACACACCAGCGAGACAAGCCGCAGCGAATTCGCCGATGCTGTGGCCCATCATCGCGTCCGGCGTAATACCCCAGTGCATCCAGAGCTTTGCGAGGCTGTAGTGCATGGTGAACAGCGAAGCCTGCGTGTAGATGGTCTGCTTCAGTTGTTCGGCAGCCTTCTCCTCTTCACCGGCTTTCGGGAAGATGATGTCGCGGAGCGAAGTGCCGAACTCTTTGGTGAAGAGATCGCAGCACTGATCGAAATGTTGCTTGAAGACGGGCTCGCTCTCGCACAGGTCGCGGCCCATGTTCACATACTGCGAACCTTGTCCGGGGAACATGAACACAACGCCAGGCGAGGCTTCGTGCAGTTCGCGAGTGCCGATCAGGTTGGTGTCCTTGTTGGCGATGGCTTCGATGATCTCACCGTGAGATCCACCAACGATCAGGCGACGATGTTTGAAGTGACGACGTCCGAGTTGCAGCGTAAAGGCCGCGTCCGCGAGCGATGCGTTCGGGTGTGCTTCGAGCCAGGAGCGGAGGCTCTCCGTCATGGCATCGAGCGAGGTCTTGCTCTTCGCACTGAGCAGGAATAATTGCTTGTTGCGTGAGGGACTGGATGCGGACATCACAGGAGGCTCCGCAAGGATCACGTGCGCGTTCGTTCCGCCGACGCCGAAGGATGATACACCCGCTATGCGCGGTGTACCCGTGCGCGGCCATGCGATGTTCTCGGCGGCGACTCGGAACGGCGAGTTCGCGAAGTCGATCGAAGGATTCGGTGTCTCGAAGCCCACATTGGAAGGGATCACCTCTTCCTTCAGTGCTAACGCCGTCTTGATCACACCAGCAGCTCCGGCCGCTGCGGTGAGGTGACCGATGTTGGATTTGATCGAACCGATCGCGCAATGCTGGCCGTTCTTCTGACCACCGAATGCGAGCGTAAGTGCTTCCACTTCGATCGGATCACCGAGCGGAGTTGCAGTACCGTGTGCTTCCACATAGGTGACCTGATCCGGCGTAACTCCTGCATCGGCTTGCGCCATAGCGATCACTTCGGCTTGTCCGCGTACGCTGGGTGCGGTGAAGCTGGCTTTGTCACTGCCGTCGTTGTTGAGCGCTGCGCCTTTGATCGTGGCGTAGATGTGGTCGTTGTCGCGGATCGCGTCGTCGAGACGTTTCAACACGACTATGCCGACACCATCACTGAAGGATGTGCCCTTGCCACCAGCGTCGAAGGTCCGTGTGCTGCCGTCGGGGCTGTACATGCCGCCTTCGTTGTACACGATGCCGCTGTTGATCGGTACGGTGATGGCGATGCCACCGGCCAGTGCCATGTCGCATTCGCCATTACGAAGTGCTTTGAACGCTTGTGCGATCGCGACCAATGAAGTGCTGCACGCCGTGTGAATGCTCAACGCAGGACCGCGCAGATCGAACTCGAACGCGAGACGTGTGGCGATGTAGTCCTTCTCGTTGGCGGTCATCACCGCGAAGTCGCCCACCTGCTCGATGAGCTCCGGATGGCCGATGACATTGCGCGTGAAGTAGGTGTTGTTGCCCATACCGGCATACACACCGATGAGACCAGCGAACTGTGCGGGATCATAAGCGGCATCTTCCAGTGCGCCCCACGCTGTTTCGAGGAAGACACGTTGCTGCGGATCCATCAACGCGGCCACGCGCGGGTTCACGCCGAAGAAGCTCGCGTCGAACTTGTCGGCATCGGTGATCACACCGCGCGCCTTCACATAGTATTCGTCGTTGCGCAGTTCAGCGGGAACACTTGCATCGATCTCGTCGGCGGTCCAACTGCTGATGGTGTTCTTCTTATCGAGCAGGTTCTTCCAAAGCTCCTCGACGTTCGCCGCGCCGGGGAAACGGCCACTCATACCGATGATGGCGATATCGCCCTTCTTGGAGCCACCGGCCGCAGCCTTGCGCGTTTTCGCCATTTCTGAAGGGGCGATCGCACTGGTATCGCCTTCCAAGAATGCCGCGCAGGCTTTGATCGTCGGGTGCTGGTAAAGTTTCACGATGGGCAACTTCAGGCCATGTCCTTCGAGTTGTGCTACCGCTTGAATGCTCAGCAACGAGTTACCGCCGAGGTCGAAGAAGTTGTCGTCGATGCCCACGCGGTCTATACCGAGCAGATCGGCCCACACGTTGGCGAGCGTTTTATGAACGCTGGTTCTTGGAGCGGTGAACGCGATGTCGAGATCTGGGCGTTTCACATCCGGCGCGGGCAATGCCTTGCGATCGATCTTGCCGCTCGGGGTGCGTGGCAATTCCTTCACGGCCACGAA
>JBKJPT010000100.1:0-5938 GCA_046595075.1 Flavobacteriales bacterium | reverse complement strand
ATCCCGAACGAGCACTTGAGCGTGGTGAAGGAGAGCGAAGGGCCCAACGCTCGCATCGAAGACAGGAACTACACCGCCGAAGAAGTGCGCGCCTTGCTGGCGCAGGTTATGCAAAGCACTTTTCCCGGTTCACACGGAACGGAAGCGATCAGCGACGCAGAGCTTGCCGAGTTGGATCGCCGACACCAAGCGCGGCTCAGCGGCCAGAGCAAGGGACTTCCACTGAAGGAGTCCATGGACCGCTTGCGGGCACGTGGCCGGTCATGAGCTACACCCTCATCGTACAGCCGGAGGCCGAAGCGGATGCCGCCGAGATCTTCGATCACCTGGAAGAGATCACACCTGGGCTTGGGCACCGCTTCCTGAACGCTTTGGAAGAGTTGTACCGGTACATCGAACAATTCCCATTCGGATTTCAGAAACGGATGAAGGACTATCGGCACGGCTACATGCATCGGTTCCCGTATCGCGTGGCTTATCTCGTGGAAGGCGATGTGGTATACGTCTACCAGGTCCGCCACATGGGCCGAGATGTGGACCCGGAGTTCGGACCGTGACCCACACTTGGTTCTACCTTTGGATGATCACACCCAGCATGGACCTCAAAGCCCTCAAGCTCGAACTCCTGGAGCGCATCGCCCTGCTGGATGACGAAGCGCGGCTGCTCGCATTGAAGCGCCTGCTCGACAGCCCGCGCGACTACGGCATTCCGAACGAGCACTTGAGCGTGGTGAAGGAGAGCGAAGAGCCCTACGCCCGCATCGAAGACAGGAACTACACCGCCGAAGAAGTGCGACGTATTTTGGAAGAGGATCGCGCGCATCAGGAAGCCCTGCGGCATCAGCCGGGTGATCTGGACATATCAGTAGAGGAACTCGCACTGTTGGATGAGCGCCGTGAGCGTCACCTGAAGGGAGAGAGCCGCTCCTACACGTGGGATCAAGTGGAGGAGATCCTGAAGCACGACTTGAAGCGCTGACCGCGATGTTGGTCATCAAGGACGAGGCGCTGCAAGAGATCCGCCAGGCGCAGTTGTGGTATGAGGTCCAGAAGCCGGGGCTTGGCGAGCGGTTCCGCCGCGATCTTCTCGAAAGCTTGAGGTTCGTTGTGGAGCACCCACCCGGATATGCGATCACGAAAGCCCAATACCGCCCTGTGGTGCTGGAGAAGTTCCCATATGTGGTGTGGTATGCAATGGAGGGACCCGATATCGTTGTGTACCGTGTTCGGCATGGTAAGCAGAAACCGCTGCGACGTTTCACCGCCCGATGAACTGGAATGACCGAGGCCTCCTGTTGCGACTGCGCGTGGTGCAGTTGCGGCGCGCCTTCCCGGCATACGGGCTGGTGCTCCTAGGCATCGCGGTGTGTGCGGCCCCCTGGCTCGTGCACCGGATCGTAGAGAGCGGCGCGGACTACAAGTACTACCTCAGTGGTGCGGTGCTGCTGTCCATTGCGGGTTTGCACCAGCGTCGCCCGGACCTTCAGTTCGTGCACAAGCACCTCCCCCACCCGCACGCGGAATTGATGATGGAGTATGCGCTGCTGGCACTGCCGGTCGTGGTTGGGCTGTGGTGCAGTAGTGCATGGCAGCAAGGTCTGGTTCTCTTCGCAGCCGTGCTCGCCATTCCGCTGTTGCCCGTGGCGCGCATTTCGCGTCCGCGAGCGGTGTGGCTGGGCGCGATAGTACCTGCGCAACTCTTCGAGTGGAAGAGCGCACTGCAACGCACCCATCCCTTCGGTCTGCTGCTGTGGGTAGCGGCCTTGTCGCTCTGCTGGCTGCCGGTGCTTCCGCTGTTCCTCTTGTGGTTCATCGGAGTGATGATCTGCGGCATGCACGAGGATTGCGAGCCGCGTTCCATGCTACTCGCGACGGCACCGAACGCGAGCGCACTGTTGCGCACCAAGACCATCGGCGCCGTTAAGCTCATGACCGTCATCGTGCTTCCAGTGCTTGCTGGTGCCACGGTCTTCCAACCCCAGTGGTGGTGGGTACACTTGCTCTTCGGTGTGGGACAACTTGCGCTCGTTGCGCTCGCCGTCACGCTGAAGTACAGCAACTACGTACCCAATGAACGGCTGTCGGCCAACGGCGCGGTGATCACCACCGCAGCGGTGTTCGCAATACTGCCCGGTCTCTTCGTGGTGCCATTGATCATGCTGCTCACCGAACGCCGAAAGGCGCTCGATAACCTCCACTATCGTTTCCATGATCACCATCGCTGATCTGCAGTGCGCCTATGGCGAGAAGAAGGTCGTGGACATTCCCGCCTTCGCATTCGCGCAGGGCGTACACGGCATCGTGGGCCTCAACGGATCCGGCAAGACCACACTGCTGAACGCACTGTACGGTTTCGGCCGCAGTAAGAGCGCCGCTGTTCAATTGAACGGCGCGGACATGTTCCATGGCAACACCGCCTTCCAGGAAGCGGAGAGCTACTTCTATCCGGGCATCACGGGACGCGAGTACCTCGCACTCTTCATGCAAGGCAACACGGCGAACCTGCCTGGCATCGATGAACTGCTGGAGGTGCCACTGGATGATCTCATCACCACGTATTCCACTGGCATGCGCCGCAAGCTGGCCATACTGGGTACGCTGCACTTGGATCGCGAGGTGTTGCTCTTGGATGAGCCGATGAACGGATTGGACCTCGCGTCGGTGCGCGTGGTGGAGGCCATCGTGCGCAAACTCGCCGAACGGGGACGCACGGTGCTCATCACTTCGCATGTGCTCGGGCCGTTGATCACGTTGTGCGATCGTATCCACCTACTGCAAGCTGGATCCTTCACGCGATCCTTCGAACGCGGACAGACCGAGGGATTGGAAGTGGCGCTCTTCGCCGACCTGGATCAGCGGACGAACGAGGTGATGGGGCGCTGGGGCTGAACGCGCTCGATCCTACTCCACAAGCACCTTTCCCTTCGCTAGCGTTCCGTTGCCGGCCTCCAAGGTCCAGAGCAAGAAACCGGTCGGGCAGGCGATCCGCGCGTTGTCTTGCGTGACCCGTTCCGTCTTCACGACGCGACCATGCACATCGAACAACGTGAAGAGCGCTCCGCTCTTTGCACCGCGTATTTCCAGCAGGCCCGGTGATCCCGAGAACACCATGCAACGGACCCCCGACTCCTGTTCTTCCACACCCACGACGATGTTGAACGTGAGCGTCACGGTGTCCGTGTTGCCGCAGGGATCGTTGTAGGTGTGCATGATGATGTAGGTGCCGGATGTGGTGAAGGTGAACGTAGGCGTTGCCGACGTAGAGGTTTGCCCATCGCTGCATGTCCACAAGTGCGTGCCTTGCCCATTGTGGATCAAGGTGATCCAGTCCGGTCCGCTGTTGAATCCATCGAGCAAGGCACTGGTGCCATTGGCTACGTCGAGGTTCCAGGTCAGCGGCTCGTTCAGCACCGTGGCACTGGCGATGCTGCGCAGGATGGCTGCGGTATCCGCTGGGAGTGATGAAATGAAGGTCGCGTCCATACAACTCTCCTGGAAGAGCGTGCAATAGAACACGCACGCTGCGAGGTAGGTGCCTTCCACTGAAGGATGACTTCCATCGGACTGGTAGAGGTTGATGAGCGGGTGCGTGTCGCGCACCACCTTCCACGCAACGCCGACAGGAGAGACGTAGGCGTCGTTCATCGTTGCCAGATAGAGATAGGTGTCCCGCAAGCCCTGCTGCATGCCGTCATACGTGCACATGAAGGGGAAGGAGGCGCAGTTGTCCGAATCACCGTTCTGCCTTCCCCAGGTCATGTAAAAGACCGGATAGGTGCATTCGTAGTTCGCCTCGATGTCGGCGATCAATTGGAGGGCGCCGAGTTCCGTAGTGGTGACATCCACAGGCAATGCGCCCAACTGGCTCTGCTCCTGCATCACCACGAAATCCCAAGGCTGCGAAGTGATGGCATCCAAGGTGGGTTGATAGGTACTGTGCAGTTGGAAGGTATATCCACCGGGTGCGGAACTCGCGACGTTCACCGTATCACCCAGCGAGAGCGCAAGCTGCCGCATGGTGTTCGGCAGATCGTTCACATAGGTGTAGCTATTGCCGATGAAGAGCACTGAGGTCTGCTGGGCCTGCACGTTGAATGCAAGGGGCAATGTGGCAACAAGGAGGAGACGCATACTGCAAAACTAGAGGGACAGCTCAACACCTTGCCCCCGTTGGTACACCTCCCATCCCTTCCGTTCTCGGCGGCCGGCGTTCCATGGATCGAGCGTTCAACCGATGGAGGAGTGGACCGGATCGCCGACCAGAAGATCTTGGGTCAGCGAGCGAGCGCTTCAGGCTGCAAGCGCTTGGCGCTGCACAATGGCCTTGCACGGCACGATCGAGGTGACGCGGATACTGTGCGCCGTGTTCAGCGGGATCTTCATCACATCGCCGGGGACCAGTGCGATCACGCGGTCCGGCATCACCACTTCACAGGTGCCTTCCAACAGAAGGAAGGATTCGAGCACGTCCGTGTGCGCTTCTTCCTCCACGTGGCTCTTCACCCACACAAGCTCCGTTGGGATGTGGTGCGAGCACGCGAGTGCGGTTGCATGTATGTTGTCGTAATCGTTCAGGCTCGGGGTCGGAATGTCCTGCATCCAGAAGGAGAAGTCGGATGCCGTGGAGCCACGAAGAAGCGACGGAAAGCGCTCTGTGGTGCGCACCTTCTCCATGATCCGTGCGCGCAGAAGCCCCGATGTCTCTACCCTTCCCGCTCGCGCCAGCGCCTCCAGGTCCTTTTCGATGCCAGCGATCTCCGTTCTAAGCTCCGCATCGGCTTGGGAAAGCTCACGAATGGCGTGGCTCTCTTCCTTCGAAAGCGCTCCCATCACGTAGAGCTCCAGTGTGCTGGGTGCTATGTCCTGGGAGTTGTTCATACGCGACGAAGTGCGTTGCGGAGGGGCAAATGACGTGTATTTCCTA
The DNA here is from genome assembly GCA_046595075.1 of Flavobacteriales bacterium. Classification (GTDB taxonomy): domain Bacteria; phylum Bacteroidota; class Bacteroidia; order Flavobacteriales_F; family PHOS-HE28; genus PHOS-HE28. The sequence goes on along the minus strand of JBKJPT010000100.1, from coordinate 1,014 downwards.
GCTCGTCCACGTGCTCTGCAACACCCTGCTCAGGCCCGATCACCTCGGGCAAGGGATCTAGGCCGAAACAACGCAGGTGAAGAGTGAGCGAGGCTTGTGCGGCACCATCTACGTCGGAATTGCCGTTCTGGATCGAGGCGTTCTCGCGCAAGCGGCGTAGCAGCCACAACAAAGGGCTACCAAGGTCCTTGGAGTAATGGAATTGGCCGGTCGCTAAGTGCATGAAAGTCTTTTCCAGCAACACTTCCGCCTGTCCCCTTGTGCTGCTCATGCGCAGGGCAGCGCCGTACATGGCCGCACCGAAATGATCATAGATGGCCTCGATGTCCGAAGGACCCATACGCTCCAAGACGGTATGCCAGTGAGCGGGATCGTTCTGCATTTATCCTAAGACGATGGACGGTACGAAGCTAGGTCACGCGCATCGAAAGGAATGAGCCTTCGATCGGTCCTTGGCGCATACCCGGTGAACAGTTCTCAGTAGATGACCACCGGTTGCACGCACACAGCACCCGAGAAGGTGGCACGGACCAAGTGCGTTCCGGGCGATACCTCGCGCAGATCGAGCGAGAGTTGGCGCTGTCCGTTCATCGGCCATCGTTGCAGCACACGTCCTTGTACATCGAGGATCTCGATCACCAATGGAGCGTCATCTGCAAAGGAGAGGAAGAGTTGTTCCCCTGCGGGATCGGGGAAGATCTTGAAGCCGTTGGTGAATGCTTCGTCGACCATCGCTGTTGTGCAGGTCTCGAACGCACCTGCATCCAAGGTGGCGTGTTGGCAACGCACGGTGCCGCCCGTTGGATGCACATACTGGTCCCAGGCCACGAGCGGGTAACCATTGTTCGCAATACCCGCCGGATAGCCATAGGTATGCGCCGGTGAAGAAGCCGTGATGTGGTAGTCGTAGTTCGCAACATTGATGAACTGCATGGATGCGATCGAGGTAGCGCGCAAATTCACCAGTGTGTCGATGCTCGTTGGCCATGCACCGGCCATGAAATTACCGCCACC
>JBKJPT010000041.1:0-3091 GCA_046595075.1 Flavobacteriales bacterium | reverse complement strand
CAGTGTGGTGAACGGCGATCGCGATGGCACTTGGTTCTACTTCAACCCCGACGGCACCCTGCAGTTACAAGCGCTTTACGACAAGGGCGAACTGGTGAAGGAGCGCAAGGAGAACGGTAGCTTCAAGGAGTACTACGACGATGAGCAGTTGATGAGTGAAACGACCTATAAGAAGGGAAAACGCGAAGGGCCCTTCACTGAATACTACGACAACGGCGAATGGGTGGTGAAGCCGATGGCACCCGATCCCGAGCGTGGAACACCAAGCGATGTAGAGCGCGTGCTGGAAGGGCAGAAGAAGAAACGGGAAGGCACCTACGTGAACGACCTCCTGGAAGGGGAGGTGAAGGAGTACGATGAGCAGGGGAAGTTGGTGAAGAGCACGAGGTATCTGGGAGGAGTGGCGCAGCCATGAGCAAACACGGACGCATACTGGTGGCCATGAGCGGCGGAGTGGATAGCTCCGTGACCGCCCTCATGCTGCATGAAGAGGGCTACGAGGTCATCGGCGTTACGATGAAGACCTGGGACTATGCGGACTCCAGCGGGGGCAAACGCATCACGGGCTGTTGCGATCTGGACAGCATCAACGACGCGCGCAACATGGCCGTGAGCCGTGGCTTCCACCACATGATCATCGACATCCGCGAGGAGTTCGGTGGGTCCATCATCGGCAACTTTACCAGTGAGTACCTCGCGGGCCGCACCCCCAACCCGTGCGTGCTGTGCAACACCTTCATCAAGTGGGAGGCGCTGCTGAAGCGTGCCGACATGATGGATTGCGAGCTGATCGCCACAGGGCATTACGCGCAAGTGCGCTCCATTGATGGCGTCCCTTCGAGCGGCGCCGAGAAGCGTTGGGTGGTGAGCAAGGGCCTCGATCCCAACAAGGACCAGAGCTATGTGCTGTGGGGTCTTGAGCAGAAGAACCTGGCACGCACGCGTTTTCCCATCGGCGGCTTCCACAAGAGCGAGATCAGGAAGATGGCCGTGGACAGTGGCTTCCCTGAACTCGCCACCAAGAGCGAGAGCTACGAGATCTGCTTCATCCCGGACAATGACTACCGCGGCTTCCTCAAGCGCAGGGAGCCGGAGGTGACCGGCAAATTGGCCCATGGCAAGCTGGTGAGCATGGCGGGGGAAGAACTCGGTGAGCACGACGGCTATCCCTTCTTCACCATAGGCCAGCGCAAGGGCTTAGGTATTGCCACAGGCGAGCCGCTTTATGTAACGGACATTCAGCCTGAGACGAACACCGTGGTACTGGGCCGCAAGTTGGATCTGGAGAAGACCAGCATGTGGGTGCGCAAGCCGAACTTCCAGAAGGTGCCAGCGTTGGAAGGGCAGGAAATGGAAGCCGTGACCAGGATCCGCTACAAGGACAAGGGCACCCCGAGCAGCATCAAGATGGATGGCGATCGGGTGCAGGTGGAATTCCATGCCCCGGTCACAGGCATCGCACCGGGGCAGAGTGCCGTCTTCTATGATGGTGATGATGTCCTCGGTGGGGGCTTCATAGACCGCAAAGATCCCTGACCATGGAAAAGCGCTCGCAAGTTCTCCTGATCCTCGCCTTCACCATCGCCATGGTGGGCTGCAAGAAGGACGAAGCCGAACCCGTTGATCTCGGCTACGACTACTTCCCGCGCAAAGTGGGAGCGTGGATCGAATACCAAGTGGATTCGATCGGGCGCGATGATGGTTTCAATGTGCACGACACGGTGAGCTATCGTATGCAGGAGAAAGTGGTGGAAGCCTACACCGATCCCGCCGGGCGACCAGCATGGCGGATCCATCGCTTTGTGAAAGTGGGGGACAACTGGGTGATCCGCGATGTGTGGACCAGCACCAGGGATGCCTTCTACGCGGAAGTGAGCGAGGAGAACCAGCGTAGGTTGAAGCTGTCGTTCCCGGTGCGTGAAGGCCGCGCTTGGGATCACAATGTGTACAACAGCACGGGCGAGCAGGAACTCACCTACGCGGAGATCGGCGCATCCTATGCCGCGAACGGTTTATCCTTCGCCAACACGGTATTGGTGGAAAGCACCTTGGAGCCGAACATCATCGTGAACGTGACGCGGAAGGAACGATACGCCTACGGTGTCGGGTTGGTGAGCAGGTACGTGCAGGATACCGATTCGCAGCCCTATTACAGTACACAGCCGCCTTATCAGTTCCTTGGCTACAATGTGCGGGGTACTTACTTCACCATGACCGCCGTGAACTACGGTCAGGATTGATCATGCGGATCCGGCCCATCATCACATTTGGTCTTCTCGTTACCGGCGCTTCCCTCTTCGCGCAGATCGCACCCGATATCTACTGGGTGCAGTTCACCGACAAGGACAACACCCCTTACAGCCTCTCGCAGCCCGAGCAGTTCCTTACGCAGCGCGCCATTGATCGGCGCCAAGTGCAAGGCATTGCGTTGGATGCCACCGACCTTCCTGTTGATCCCGCATACATCGCCGGGGTGCTCGCTATAGGCGAAGTAGAGCTGATCAACCGCAGTAAGTGGTTCAATGCGATCACTATTCGCACGGTGGATGCCGCTGCGATCACTGCGATCCAGCAATTGCCCTACGTGCTCAATGTGCGCGATCGGCGGACCCTCAAGCGTTCCGACAACGAAGCCGAACTGTCGGCGCTACTGGGTTCCGGCGCGCGTGGCGGCGAGCCCGAGGACTACGGCGCTTCGTACTTGCAGATCAGCATGCTCAATGGCCAGGTGCTGCATACGCTCGAAGCGAAAGGGCAGGGGATGTTGATCGGCGTGCTCGACTCCGGTTTCGAGGATGCGGATTCGCTCGCTGCTTTCGACGACCTGCGGACGCGGGAGGGCATCCTGCTCACCCGCGACATGGTGAACCACGATGGCGATGTGTACGATGATCACTGGCACGGCCGCTCGGTGCTCTCGTGCATGACGGGGATCCTTCCTGGCTACCTGCAAGGCACCGCACCGGCCGCCGACTATGTGCTGCTGCGCACCGAAGCCGTGGCAGACGAGTACGTTGTGGAAGAGGACAACTGGGTAGAGGGTGCCGAACTATGCGATAGCCTGGGTTGCGATGTACTGAGCACCTCACTG
>JBKJPT010000298.1:0-6937 GCA_046595075.1 Flavobacteriales bacterium | reverse complement strand
TGAGCACTTTACGGTCGTTCGTGCTCAATGCATAACTGAAACCCTTGCGCAAGCCATAGCCGCCATGCGCTCCATCAGCACGAATGGCCAGGAAGCCGATCTGCATGTCCTTCAGGTCGGGATGCTTCTTCTGGATCCTGCGTATGATCTCCTTGCAGGCTTCTTCTGGTGTGCGCCCTTGCCGCATGAGTTCCACCACGCTATGGCTCCCGGCAGTGCGTATGGCCAATTCGCCCACCCCGGTCGCGCAAGCCGCGCCCGCATCACCATCAACAAAAAGGCCGGCACCAATGATGGGGCTATCCCCCACCCTGCCGTGGATCTTGTATGCCATGCCGCTGGTAGTGCACGATCCGGCCAGCCTGCCGCTGGCATCCATGGCCACCATGCCTATGGTGTCATGGTTCTCGATGTTCGCCACGGGCTTGTATTCGCTCGTCACTAGCCATTCCTGCCATGCCTTCTTCACTTCGGGGATCTCCATCTCGTTGCGCGCGAAGCCGTTCCCCAATGCCCAACGTTCCGCGCCCGCGCCAACGAGCATCACATGCGGGGTCTGCTCCATCACGGCGCGTGCAATGCTGATCGGATGCTCGAAGTGCTGTAGGAAGGCCACCGAACCCGCCCGGCCGTCATGGTCTTGGATGCACGCATCCAAGGTCACATGGCCATCTCGATCGGGCATGCCGCCAAGCCCCACGCTGCGGTTGCTGAAGTCGCTTTCGGTCACCATCACACCTTGCTCCACCGCGTCGAGCACGCTTCCACCGGCGGCCAACACTGCCCACGCTTTTGCGTTGGCAGGCATACCGTGGTCCCAAGTGCTAAGGATAGTTGGGCCATCGGGCTTGATCGGAGATGGAACCACTTCGTCGGCAAGGGGTGCCGGTGCGCTCTCTCCAACGCAACCCGTTGCCAGGGCGGCAGTACCAGCGAGACTGATCTTGATGAAATGACGGCGGTCGTTCATGTTGGCCAAGGTAAAAGGTTGGCAGATCCGCTCTTTTGAGCTGTATAGAACCCGAAGGATCTCGCGTGGGACATCGATGGAACAAGGCGGATCAAGAGGCATCTTCACAGCATGTTGCGCGCAAGCTTGCTGTTGACAGTGCTGTTCGTGTTGCCTAGTATTCACCTACATGCACAGGTGCTGCTTGAAGAGCCCTTTGATGATGTGCCCGTGCTTTGGGAACAAGGTTGGGTGAAGAAGAACCGGAGCTACCCGCTGGGGTCGGAGACGTGGATGCAGGCTGGGCCACTTGGGGCACCGGCATATGACGGTGATAGCATCGCCTTTATCGGCAACGGATATTTGGCAGGTGGCGTTTCCGATCACACGTGGACGAACCTCAGTGATTGGTTGTTTACCCCGCCGCTCGATCTGGAGAACGGTGACGTGGTCTCCTTCCGCGCACTTTCATGGTCTTGCTTCAGTCAACCCGATCGCTTGGAAGTGCGCATGAACACGAGTTTGGGTACCAACGTGGGCGATGCGTCCACATCTGTGGGCGAATACGAGATCGTGCTGCTCCATATCAACGAGGACCAGTTGCCCTTAGGCATGCCTAGTGTGAGCATGGGCGACGATTGGGCAGTGTACTCCGCCACGATCACGGGTCTTGGTGGACCCACCACCTGCCGCATCGCTGTGCGATACTTCGTCGTGAACGGAGGTCCAGCGGGACCGAATAGTTCGTTCATCGGGGTCGATGACCTGCGGGTCGAACGCAATGTGATCGGAATTGAAGAGGGGCAGGTGCGTCGCCTCCGCTGCTCCCCGAACCCGACCGATGGCATTGTGCGAATTGAGGACCCGTTGTTGGCAGGCAATGGAACTATTCGGTTGAGCACACAGGACGGTAGATGCCGCTGGTCCGTTCACGCGAACACAACAGGCACCATCGACCTCAGCTCCGAAGCTTCAGGCGTGTACATACTCGAGCAAATCGACCCGTCGACAGGAACGGTAATGCGCACACGCGTAGTGAAGCAGTAGATCGCGAACGGATGTGCGGCCTACATTGGTCGCATGACGCCACCGCGTTCGACCACTTATCCACTCATCGTCCTCACCAGCCTCTTCTTCATGTGGGGCTTCATGACGGTGATGAACGATGTGTTGATCCCGCACTTGCGTGCGGTCTTCCCGGGCATGCCTTGGTGGCAAACGCTCTCGGTGAACTTCTGTTTCTTCGGCGCCTACTTCGTTGGTTCATTGGCGTACTACCTACGCTCGCAAAGCGGAGTGGACCCCATTGCACAAGCGGGGTACAAACGTGCACTCATTGCTGGGCTCTTGCTCTCGGCCTGTGGCACTTCGCTATTCCTGCCGGCAACATATATCAATGTCTTCGGTTTCTACCTGTTCGCGCTTTTTGTTCTTGGCTTGGGCTTCACGCTGTTGCAGATCGCTGCGAACCCGTTCGTTGCGATCATCGGATCGGCCGACGGCGCGAGCAGCCGCCTCAATCTCGCGCAGGCGTTCAACTCCCTTGGTACCACGCTCGCGCCCATCCTCGGGGGCACGCTCATCTTTTCGGTATTCAAAGGCGATGATGCGGTGCGCTGGCCTTATGCCGCCTTCACCGGCCTGCTGCTGTTACAGGCTGCATGGGTGTATTTCACCGCGTTACCCGAACCGCCGCACGTGGCACAAGGTCGCAGCAACGCATGGCGCCATCCCCAATTACGTTGGGGAATGGTCGCCATCTTCTGTTACGTGGGGGCTGAAGTTGCCATCGGCAGCTTGATCATCAGCTTTCTTGGACTGGACTCTGTGATGGGCATGCCCGAAGGAAGTGCGAAGCATTATCTCAGCCTTTATTGGGGTGGTGCTATGACCGGCCGCTTCCTCGGTGCGATCGCATTGGCGAAAGGGATCACTGCAGGGAAACGTCATGCACTCATGTTGGTGGCTGGCGGAGCCATGTTCCTGCTGCTGGTCACGCTCAACTCTGGTTCGGGTTTCGAACTTCAACACGCTTGGCCGATGGCGGTGCTGATCCTGGCCAACCTCATTGCGTTCCTTGTCGCTGGTCCCAACCCTTCGCGTGCCTTGGGCTTGTTCTCATTAGCCGCGATCGGGCTGGTGGGCATCGTCATAGCTGCTGAAGGACCTTGGGCCATGTGGGCGATCGTCGCCATCGGGCTGCTCAATTCGATCATGTGGAGCAACATCTTCACGCTCGCGATCAATGGTCTTGGTGATGATACATCGCAGGGTTCGAGCCTCTTGGTGATGATGATCGTGGGCGGCGCTGCGATCCCTCCGCTGCAAGGCGCGGTGATCGACCTGCTCGGCACCGAAGCGGACCCCGACCGGGGCTTCGCCATCAGTTTCATTCTCCCGCTGTTGTGCTACGCCTTCCTCGCGTGGTACGGCTTCGTTGGGTCGAAGCATAGTTCGAACACATGATCCTTGGTATCGACATCGGCGGTACCACGAGCAAACTCGGATTGGTGCATGATGGAAGGGTGATCGCGCGCGCGCGCATACGCACTACCGACTATGCTGACGATCACGCGTTCGCGGATGCATTGGCACAGGAGGCCGCACGCCTGACAGCCGACAACGGACAAGGGATCCCAGCAGTGGGCATTGGCGCACCCAACGCCAATCAACTGACGGGGATCATCGAAATGGCGCCCAACCTACCGTGGAAGCACGATGTGCCATTGGCACGTATGATGACCGATCGGTTAGGCGTGCCCACAGTACTGGGCAATGATGCCAACGCGGCTGCCTTGGGAGAATGGCGATACGGTGCGGGCCACGGCATCGACGACCTGCTGGTGGTAACCTTGGGCACCGGCGTTGGAAGTGGCTTCATCGTGAACGGAAAGCTCGTACTGGGTAGCGCGGGCAACGCAGGCGAACTGGGACATACGATCCTGATCCCCGGCGGTCGCGCCTGCACCTGCGGAAGATGGGGATGCCTGGAAGCGTATGTGAGCATTCGTGGAATGATCGCCACATACATGGAGATCGGCGGTACCTCGGCACCAGATGACGTGAAGACCATTGCAGACCGCGCGAACGCCGGAGACAAAGCCGCGATCGAGTGCTTCAACCAAACCACGGAACACCTGGCCATCGGCCTTGCCAACGCGGTCTGCGCTACCGGTCCACGCCGCATCGTGCTCTTCGGCGGGATCGCACGCAATGGCGAACTACTCATGGGCCCGCTGCGGGATCACTTCCAAGAGGTGTTGCTGAACATATACAAAGGCCGGGTGGACCTCGCGGTATCGGCTTTGCCGGAAGATGATGCGGCGCTGCTCGGTGCAGCGGCGCTGACAACGATCAATGATTGAACCAACCACCATGCACCGATCCTTACTGCTGCATGTAGGTCGACCCAATGAGTCGACTCTGCGGTTTCTTTTGACAACCTTGGTTTTCTGTGCTGCCAACATTTTGGTTGCGCAGATGAACCCTGCCCGCGACCTCGTGAACCCATTCATCGGCACCGGCGGCCACGGCCACACCTTCCCCGGTGCGTGCGTACCGTACGGCTTGGTGCAGTTGAGCCCCGACACGCGGCCTGATGGCTATATGGATTGGGATGGTTGCGGCGGCTATCACTACAGCGACAGTGTGATCCATGGCTTCAGCCACACGCATTTGAGCGGAACCGGTGTGGCGGACCTATGCGATGTGTTGATCACTCCCGTGGCCGGTAGCGGCGGCATGGCATTCGATGGATCCGCTACGCGATCACGATTCAGCCATTCCAGCGAAGAGGCCAGCGCGGGCTACTACAAGGTGGATCTTTTGGGATCACCACCATCCACTGCCGATGGAAGTTCGATCCAGGCAGCGCGGCCAACGCGCATCGACGGGTCGAGCATCAGAGCCGAGCTTACGGCCACTGCACGCGCGGGCGTACATCGGTACACGTTCCCAAAAGGACTTGACGCGCGCATGATTCTGAACCTATACCATCGGGACAAGGTGGATATTCCATCCATAAGTACGTCTAACAACAATGAAGTCGTAGGAGAACGACGCTCGCATTCATGGGCGTCCGATCAACGTATGTTCTTCTGCATCAGGTTCAGCAGGCAGTGGATTTCAACAGAGGTCATGCCCTCTAACATCTCTGGATTCATAGAGGGTTACAACTTCGGCGCACTGGAAGAACCGCTCATCGTCAAAGTCGGCATCAGCGCCGTAAGTATCGAAGGTGCACGCGCCAACCTCGATGCTGAAGTACCCGGCTGGGATTTCGATGCCGTGCGTGCCCAAGCCGAAGCCGCATGGAACGCCAAGCTCAACAAGATCCAGATCGAAGGTGGAACGAAAGAGCAGCAGCGCACCTTCTACACAGCGCTTTACCACAGCTACGTGGCGCCGTACATCTTCAACGATGTGGATGGCAAGTACCGCGGCATGGATGGCGAGGTACACAAGGGCGATCACAACGTGTACACCGTCTTTAGCCTATGGGACACCTTTCGTGCGCTGCACCCCTTGATGACCGTGCTGGAGCCGGAGATGACCAGCGACTGGATCAAGACCTTCCTCCTCCACTACCAACAAGGTGGAAGGCTACCCGTTTGGGAACTGTGGGGCAACGAGACCGATTGCATGATCGGCTACCACAGCGTGAGCGTGATCGCCGATGCCTACGCAAAGGGCATTCGCGGCTTCGATACCGAACTGGCGTTGCAAGCAATGGTGGCTAGCGCAGACGCCGATCACTTTGGGCTGAAGGCATATCGCGATCGCGGATACATCAGCAGCGAGGACGAACCGGAAAGCGTGAGTCGCACCTTGGAATACGCATATGACGACTGGTGCATAGCGCAGTTCGCGGATCAGACCGGCAACAAAGAGGTGGCCGACCGTTTTTACGCGCGCAGTCGGAACTGGCAAAACCTCTTCGACCCGAAGACGAAGTTCTTCCGCGCGCGGCGCAACGGTGGCTTTGTCGAACCCTTCGATCCATACGAAGTGAATTTCCACTTCACCGAGGCGAACGCTTGGCAGTACAGCTTATTCGTGCCGCATGACATGGACCAGTACACGCAACTCCTTGGCGGACCTGAGGAACTCGGCCGCAGGCTTGATGATCTGTTCAAGGCGGAGAAACAGACCACCGGCCGTGATCAGGCGGATATCACCGGCTTGATCGGCCAGTACGCGCATGGCAACGAACCCAGCCATTCGTTCGCCTACCTAGGCAACCTGAGCGATAGACCGATGATGACAGATACGCGCGTGTTGCGCGTGATGAACGAGTTCTACCAAGATGCGCCTGATGGCCTCACCGGCAACGAGGATTGTGGGCAGATGAGTGCGTGGTACGTCTGGAGTGCGCTGGGTCTATATCCACTTTGCCCGGGCAAGCCTGAGTACACAGCGGGGATCCCGCTTTTCGACAAGGTGACCATCAACCCAGGTGGCGGTCGCCCATTGCGCATCACATCATCTGTTGCCGGTGATCAGCGCGCGCATGTGGAAGCCATCAACCTGAACGGAAAGGACCTCGCTTCGTTCCGGACCGTTCAGCACAGTGATCTGGCCGCTGGTGGCGAACTGCACTTTGATCTTGGGCCTGAACCTGGATCGGCACCAACGCCTGCCCAAACCACTGCGAGCAGCTACGGATATGCGGCGATCCCAGCCCCTATCATTCAGGCAGCTTCGGCGAGTTTCACCGATTCGCTATTGGTCACCATCTCGTGCGTTGAAGGACCATGGACCGTGGTAACGAGCATTGCGGGAGATGACCATCACCCGTTGAAGCAAGGGGCCTCAGGTTCGTTCGTCCTGCGTGAAGAAGCCACGGTTGGTGCCTACGCCCTAGGCCCTGATGGCAAACACGGCCCAACGGTTGTTGCGCGTTTCAAGAAGGTGGATGGCCAGCGCACGATCACGATGGAAAGCAAGTACGCCAACGAGTACGCAGCCGGTGGTGATCAAGCCTTGATC
>JBKJPT010000281.1:0-11933 GCA_046595075.1 Flavobacteriales bacterium | reverse complement strand
CTCGGCCACCCGCACTTCGACCCGCATGGAGACCCGATCCCGGACAAGCATGGGAAGATCCGAACGCGCAGGACCAAGCGCCTCGATACTTGTAAGCCCGGCGATACCGTGCGCATTGCCGCGGTAAGCGAGACCACCGATGGTCTCCTGCGCCTGCTCGGATCGAAAGGACTGCGTATCGGTACCACCCTCGCCGTGCAGGAGATCCACACCTTCGATGGCAGCATGGACGTTAAGCCCAGGAGCGGATCGGCCTTCAGCCTGAGCAAGGACGTGAGCCACCACTTGCAAGTAGAGAACGCATGAGCGCACCCGGCTCCCACCCCCGATCGCTCAGTGAAGTGCATGGCACCGTGGCCGTGCCCATCGCAAAAGGCTGGCGTCGGCTGCTGGCCTTCATTGGCCCTGCCTACCTAGTAAGCGTAGGCTATATGGACCCCGGCAATTGGGCCACGGACATCGCTGGTGGAAGCGCTTTCGGCTACAAACTGCTGTGGGTGCTACTGATGAGCAACCTGATGGCGCTCCTACTACAAAGCTTGAGCGCGCGCTTGGGCATCGTGCGCGGCCTGGACCTCGCACAAGCAAGTCGCCATACTTATCCACCCTGGGTGAACCTGCCGCTTTACGTATTGGCCGAGATCGCCATTGCGGCTTGCGACCTCGCAGAAGTGATCGGCATGGCCATCGGTCTCAACCTGCTCTTCGGTCTGCCCCTGTTGCAAGGCGTGTTGATCACAGCGATGGACGCACTGATCATCCTCTTCCTCATGAACCGCGGCATGCGAGTGCTGGAGGTCTTCATCATCAGTTTGGTGAGCATGATCGGTGTCTCGTTCTTGATCGAGATGTTCATCGTACAGCCCGATGCGGCACCATTGCTCCAAGGCTTCCTCCCTTCCAAGTTGGATGGAACCGCGCTCTACATCGCCATCGGGATCATTGGCGCCACCGTGATGCCGCACAACCTCTACCTGCATTCCTCGCTGGTGCAAACGCGCAAGCACGGCCGCGACCGCAAGGGCATCCGCGAAGCTTTGCGCTTCAACTTCATCGATACTACGGTGGCGCTGAACATCGCCTTCCTCGTCAACTCCGCGATCCTCGTGCTCGCGGCAGCGGCCTTTCACCGCACGGGCCACACCGATGTGGCCGAGATCGATCAGGCGCACGCCCTGCTCGGCGATCTCTTCGGCACGCTCGCTCCCACCCTTTTCGCCATCGCGCTCATCGGCAGCGGGCAGAGCAGCACCATTACCGGTACGCTCGCCGGGCAGATCGTGATGGAAGGCTACCTCGACCTGCGCATACGGCCTTGGCTGCGTCGGCTCATTACGCGCTTGATCGCGATCGTGCCTGCCGTGATCTGCATCCTTTGGTACGGCGAAGGAGCGCTCGGAGAATTGCTCGTATTGAGCCAGGTGGTGCTCAGCTTGCAGCTCGGCTTCGCGGTGATCCCCCTCATACACTTCTGCTCGGACAAGGCGCGCATGGGCGAGCACGTGATAAAGCCGTGGGTGAAGGTGCTTGCTTGGACCACCGCGCTCGTGATCGTTTCGCTGAACGCGCGACTGGTGATCCAGCAGATCGGCGCATGGATGCACGAGGCCGGGGATGATGGGCTTCTGATCGGCGTGATCGTGATCCCCATTGTGACAGCCGCCTTCGGCCTGCTGCTCTACGTCGCGTTCAAACCCTTCATACGACCCGAGCGCGCTGCACGCGAACACCTGCATGAGGTGGTGCCCGAACTCAATGCACCCTCGCTCAAACGTTATGGCCGTATTTGCGTGGCCGTGGATTTCAGCAATGTGGACCAGCGCAGCATAGATGCCGCAGTAGCCCAAGGGGGCACCGAAGCCGAGTACATCCTCATACACATCACCGAATCCGCTGCGGCGCGTTATGCGGGACCAGACAGCCAGGACCACGAGACCATCGGCGACGCGCAGAACCTGCAACGCTACGTGGACCGCTTGCGCGAACTGGGCTATCGCGCCGAGGCACGCACCGGACAGGGCCATGCCGTGCGGGTGATCAGCGCCATCGTGAACGAATGCGCCCCCGACCTGCTGGTCATGGGCGGGCATGGTCACCGCGGAATCAAGGACATCCTTCTCGGCGCCACTGTGGATGCGGTGCGGCACAGGGTCATTGTGCCTGTGCTCATTGTGCGATAGGTCAACTTGGATGGGGGTAATTCGGTGGCTTATTGTCCTATGTGTGCAACGCTTGCCGATGGATACATCCGGTTCATCGCGTCACGACTATTTTCGCCCCGTAGAACGACCATGAACAGCACGAACGTGAGCGATAGCGGACGCCTCTTCAAGAGCCCGGTGCTGGAGGCGCTGACCAAAACGCATATTGCAGTGCCGTTGACCATGTTCTTCGGCAGTGGGGTGGTCATGATCTGGTGGTCCATTACCGAATTGCACTTGGACGTGCTGGGCACGGTGGCCACCTTTCTTTCGGGCTTCTTCTTCCTTACCCTAGTGGAGTACCTCGTGCACCGCAACTTCTACCACATGGGCACGGGTAGCCCGCGCCGCGCGCGCTTGCAGTACATGTTCCACGGCGTGCACCATGATCACCCGCGCGACAAGAAGCGCCTTGCCCTGCCGCCTCTGGCGAGCGCAGTGATCGCATCGGCTTTCATCGGGCTCTTCCGCTTGGCCATGGGCGAGTACGGCTTCGCTTTCGGTGGAGGCTTCCTCAGCGGCTACGCTACCTACCTCCTCGCCCACTACGCCATCCACGTGTACAACCCGCCGAAGAACTTCCTGCGCGTGATCTGGAAGCACCACAACCTGCACCACTTCGTGGGAGACTCCGGCGCCTTTGGCGTAAGCACACCTTTCTGGGACCACATCTTCGGCACCATGCCGTTGGATCCACGGTTGAAGAAAGCGGTGAAGGCCTGAGCTACTCGTGCTCCCTACCGAAGCCCTTCTGGTTCTCCTTCCATAGTTCCTCTTCGGCCTTCAGCACCAGCTTCAAGCTGTCGCTCACATCGGCCTGCTCGAAACGGTCCAGATCGGGCTGGCCGGCGTTGATCCATGCGCTGTACCAGAAACTGCCGAGGGTGACGATGCTCGCGTTCATACGCCGCTCCACCATGCCCATCATGGCATCCTCATAAGCCTTGGTATAAGCGGTGCTGTACGTGCGTACGCTGCTACGACCTTGCGACACGAGGATGTACTTCTGATCCTCGGGGAAAGTCTCGCTTAGGCGTTTCTCGATACCGAGCACACTATCGACACATTGATTGCTGGCCTGCACCGCATCCCACGCCACATCCAAAGGGTCATCCAAGTAAATGGCCCGACCCACGAGGTGGTCGTAGCTATCGGCGCTGAGTTCGGGGATCCGACTTTCCCAGAAGGCGTGGATGCCGTACTGGTTGGTCAACTGGCCGTTGTAGTTCTCGGTGGTGTGCAGTGGTACGTGCGCATCGCCTACATAATGGCCCAGATCGGCGCTGTACCTGAGGATGCGATCCACATCACCGCGCTGGAAGGCTTCGATGAGCCGGGCGTACACGATCTGGATGTGCCACGGTACAATGCCATAAGCCTTCAGGGTATCCTCGCTGTACTTGGTCACCGCATCCTTCCAGCGGCGCGGCACCATGGTGAAGGGATCGGCGCCCTCTTCTGAGTAGTGATCGATATCGATGTAATGGCGGGGCGCTTCCTCCGGCACGGCATACCGACGGCGATCCGGATCGACCGCGTGATCACTGATGAAATCGATGTGCCGCTTGTAGAAGGGGAAGATCTCCGGCGGCAATGTGAAGCATGCCATGCGGTTGATGCGCTTGTGACCATAGAAGCCCCAGGCTTGCGCGGGTTCTGTGACCTGCGGCGCCAGCAGGATGGCGAGGGTGACAAGGGCCACCAGTAGCAGTGCCGCGCGGCGGATCATGGGGTGATCTCCATGCGCACCAGTTCCCCTTCGCGCAGTATGGGGATCACGGTGCTTTGGTCCGGCGTGAGGCAGTACTTGGCATCGGGCAACAATTGCAACTGCTCTATCCGACGGCGGCGTGGCGCGGCCTTAAGTATGCTCATGAAGTTGTCCCGAGCGCTCATGTACATGTATTTGGCCGCAATGCTGCTATCCTCCTCCACACCGAATTTGCCGCTGGCGAGCAGGCGCTCCATCACTGCACCCGCGAAGACGCTATCCTCAAGGTTGAACTTATCCTTCCAGCCGGAGCACAACAGCAACACGTTCTCGTTCTGGCTCACGAGCCAATCGCTGAGCACGGTAAGGTTGAGGAAGGAACCGATCACCAAATTCTTCGCTTCCTTGGCCAGGTTGATCGCCTTGGTGCCGTTGGTGGTGGTCATCACGATGGTCTGGCCGCGCAGGTCCCGGTCCACGTACGCGAGCGGACTATTGCCGTAAGCGAAACCCTCCACCACTTCGCCATTGCGCTCGGCAGCAGCAATGTAGCCCGGCCTGCCGATGTACTGGCGTGCTTCTTCGATCGTGCCCACGGGTATGATGCGGTCCACACCGTGCTCGAATGCGGCGACCATGGCGCTGGTGGCGCGCAGGATGTCGATCACCACCACGATGCCCATGTCCTGCGCATAAAGCGGGTACTGCCCGGGAACGAAGCAGACCTCCACCCGGTACTTGTAGTCGCTATTGCGGATCTCGTCCTGCATCACGAAAGCAAGTTCGCCGCAGAGACGCGAAGGCGCAGCGGAACCCAGCCTGTGGTATTTCTATCTGCGTTCATCTGTGGATCGTATTCGCCATTCGGCGTGCCTCCGTGGTGAATATAGTCAGCCTTGCTGCAGGAAGGGCAGTTTCACCACAACACCTTTCAAGTGCTTGCCGCGCACGTCGATCAGGATCTCGCTGCCAGGGGCTGCGTTGGCCGTGGGTACGTAAGCTAGGCCGATGGACTTGTTCAGCGTGGGGCTCATAGTGCCGCTGGTGACCTTGCCGATGACCGCGCCGTTGGCATCCACCACCGGGTGGTCATGTCGGGGTATGCCCCGATCCAACAGTTCGAAACCCACGAGCTTCTTGGCCGTGCCGTTGTCCTTGTCGGCTTTGATCGCCACGCTGTTGGTGAAGTCCTTGGTGAATTTCGTGATCCAACCTAGACCAGCTGCGATCGGGGAGGTCGTGTCGTCAATGTCGTTGCCGTAAAGGCAGAAGCCCATCTCCAAGCGCAACGTATCCCGCGCTGCGAGGCCCGTGGCCTTGATGCCAAAAGGTTTGCCCGCCTCCATGATCGCGTTCCAGGCTTTCTCGGCGAGCGGGTTGGGCATGTATACCTCGTAGCCGCCTGCGCCCGTGTAGCCCGTGGTGCTGATCAGTACAAGCCCCACCCCTTTCATCTCGGCGTACATGGCGGTGTAGTACGGCATGCTCGCGATGTCCTCGGTGAAGAAGCCTTTCAATGTATCCACCGCGTTGGGCCCTTGCACGGCCAGCAGGCTCATGTGATCGCTGATGTTCTCCAGCTTCGCATCGTAGGTATTGAGGCTGTTTATCCAGTTCCAGTCCTTCTCGATGTTGCTGGCGTTCACCACCAACACGTAGTGGTGATCTCCCTTGTGCTCCATGCGGTACACGAGCAGGTCGTCCACGATGCCGCCGTCCTTGTTGGGCAAACAGCTGTATTGCACCTTGCCCACGGCGAGCTTGCTAGCGTCGTTGCTGGTCACCTTTTGGATGAGGTCCAACGCGCCCGGACCACGCACGAGGAACTCGCCCATGTGGCTTACATCGAACATGCCCACGTTTTTGCGCACGTTCACATGCTCATCGATCACGCCGGTGTACTGCACGGGCATTAGGTAGCCCGCGAAGGGGACCATCTTGGCCCCAAGGGCTTCATGCACGCGCGTGAGCGCGGTCTTCTTCAATTCGGTGGTCGTGGCTTCCATTGGTGAGCTCGTTGAAGTGTTGTAGGTAACGGTCTTGCCAAGCGCGTTTGCTCCAGCGATTCTCCACGGAGCGGCGCGCTTCGGCACCCATTCGGCGACGAAGGTCGGCATCATCGATCAGGCGGCAGAGCTTGGCCACCCATTCCTCCACGTCGTGCGCGAGGAAACCGTTTTCCCCATCCCGGATGATAGTGCTGTTCACGCCCACTGGGCTCATGAGCGTAGGAATACCCAACGCCATGTACTGCAAGCCCTTCAGACCGCATTTGCCGCGGGCCCATTCGTCATCGGGCAGTGGCATAATGCCGATGTCCATGGCGCGGAGGTCATCCAACTCGGTGTCTTTGCGCCAAGGCAGACCCTGGATCCCGAGTTCCGGAACGGTGTAGCTGCCATCGCCCACGACGCGGAAGGTGACCTTGTCGCCATAACGCGCGCGGATCTCGCGCAGCGCCGGTATGGCGTACTGGAAATGCTGGATCGTGGTGATGCTCCCGCTCCAACCAATGACGATGGGTCCATCGGGGCGGCTCGTGTGCGGCTGGTACTCCTGGGTGTCGATCGTGGTAGGTACGACCACCACGTTCTTGTTGAAGCCACGCGCGTATTCGGCTAGGTAGTCGTTGCCCGCGAAGACGCGATCGGCGAGCGCGATGAGCTTACTGGTCTTCGAAGCGTCCTTCACCCAGCTCCACTTGCGGTTGGCTTCGCTCACGTTGCTCAGCCAAATGCTGTCGTCGAAGTCGAAGACGATGCGTGCCCCACCCTTGCCGAAGGCGCGCTCGAACATGGTGCTGCGCGTCATGAGCGCCTCGCGGCAGATGAAGACGATATCGAACTGCTTCAGCCGGGCAACATCGCGCCTGCGCTTGGCGATGCTGCGCCGAACGAAGCGGAGCTTGTCCAAAAAGTGGCCGGGCTTGTAGAGGAAGGTATCGTCGCTTTCTTCCACCAGGTAGCTCACCTCGCAGCGAAAGCCGTTCGCCTGAAGATGATCGAGGTATTGCTCAAAGCGGAACCGCTGGTTGGGGCTGCGGCCCGGGCGGTGGCTGGCGACGAAAAGGATGGAAGGCATCGGCGCGGCCGAAGATAAACGGGGCGGACAGTTCGCAGTGGTCATAGGCAATTGCCAGCAGATAACCGCAGTTGGGAGGACCACATCGGCTCTAACGGGTTCACCTTCCTAACTTCGTGCATGCGCTACGTGATCCTCTTGGGCGTTGCCTTTTGGGCGGCGAACACCCGCGCACAAACGGTTACTTCGGTACAGGACGGCAATTGGATCGACCCCGCCACGTGGAATTGCAATTGCGTACCTGAACTACAGGATGTGTTGATCCTGCACACGGTGCAACTTACTACCAACATGCAACTGAGCATGCAACAGCTGCATGTGGCAGCAGGCGCAGCGATCACCACCGACGAACCGCACGCCATTTACATGATGGAAACTGTGACGAACGATGGTGTGCTGCTGATGGCCGGCCTCCTGGATGTGGATGGCGAACTCTTCAACAACAATGTGGTGCACATGAATGGGCAGTTCCTCAGCCACGGCCAGTTGGTCATGGGCGGTTGGGGTACTTTGCTCACGACCGTGGACATGGAAATGGGTGGCACCATCGGTGGTCAGGGCCACATCTGCATCAGCGGAACCTCGGTGAACTACGGTAGCATCCAGGACGAAGTCGACATCTGCGACCTCACGCCAACGACAGCTATACCGCCTTTTATCGACATCAACATCGGAACGGTGGCCCCCACGGTTACCTATTGCGCGGGCGCTGTATGTGCCGTTGGCGTGTTCGAAGGCACCGAACTGGAGAACGTGAAGGCATGGCCCGTGCCTGCGAACGAGCAACTCACTTTGGAAGGTCTACCGCCGAGGCTCGCTTTTGCAGTGGAAGTGCGGGATCCCTTGGGACGCATGCTACCGGTGCGCACCATGCGCGATGGCAGCCAGATGCAGTTGGATGTCTCGACGCTTCCGGCGGGGATCTATACGCTGGTGCTTTCAGCGCCGCTATACACGCGATGCATGAAGGTGGTTGTGGAATGATGACATTGCTGCGGGGAGCGGTCACCCCTCTTTCCAACTCGGCGGCAATCCCTGTTCGATCTCGATGTTGCCGAAGTGGCCACTCTTGCGTGCGCCCGTTGCCTTTGCCCATGGCGCCATGCGAGCGAGTCCTTCGGCCAATGTGGTTTCGCGGCGCTTACCGAAGATGCGTTCCACCTTGCTGTGATCGCTGAAAGCGAAGACCACTTCGTTGCGGGCGGGCAGATGGCGCAATTCGCTGCGCATGCCCATGGTCTCCATCACGAGATCGGCCAGTTGATTCACCGTGTAGGGCGCGTCGGCACCCACATTGAAGATCTGGCCGTAAGCCGAAGCAGTTTCTGCGGAAGCGGCCATGATGGGAGCGATATCGCCGATATATGAAAAGGCACGCTTCTGTTCGCCATCGCCGAAGACGCTCAGCGGCTGGCCTTGCATGAGCTGGTTCATGAAGATGCCCACCACGTTGCGGTAGCGATCGCCGATGTTCTGGTACTCGCCATACACGTTGTGCGGACGGAAGACCACGTAGTCCAAGCCGAACATGTGGCGCGCTGCGGCGAGGTCCATTTCCACGGCGAGCTTGGCCACGCCGTAGGGATCCTCCGGCACGGGACGCATGTCCTCGCGCATGGGAGGTTGCAGCGCACCGTACACCGCAATGGAAGACGTGAACACGAAGCACTTCACGCCATGCTTCACGCTTGCGTTGATGAGGTTGATGCTGCCGATGAGGTTGTTCTGATAGTTGAAACGGCGGATGAAATGGCTGAGCCCTTCAGCAGCATAGGCCGCCAAGTGGTACACGTAGGTGAAGTGGTGTTCGGCGAAGAGCCGCTCCACGAGTTCATGATCATTGATGGAACCCTGGACGAAGGTGGCGCGGGGATCCACCTGATCGGCGAAGCCGCCGCTGAGGTCATCGAGCGCGACCACCGTGTGGCCCATGGCCAGGAGTTCCTTTACGAGGTGGGCACCCATGAAGCCGGCGCCGCCGGTGACGAGAGATACAGGCATGCGTGTGATGATGGTGGGCGAAGATGCGGGTTGGTCCGATACGCTGATGAGCTAGACGAGGCGATCGATCCATAGTGGCGTGTTCAAGTCGCCTCCACCTCCCCTTCTATCTTCGGCCACCATGGCCGCGCGCCTCTTCCCCCGCTGGGGCATCCTCGTCATTGATCTCGTCCTGTGCCTCGTGGCGTTGGCCGCGGGCTATTTGTTACGCTTCAACTTCATGGTGCCACCACATGAGGTGGACCTGCTGCTGCCCGTGGTGCCGCTCTTCGTGCTGATCCGTGGCGCCAGCTTCCTCATCGCGGGCATTCCCCGCCAGATGGTGCGCCATACCGGCACCGACGATGCCCGCCGCATCTTCCTCACGGTACTCGCTGGATCGCTGGCCTTCGGGTTGGTGAGCGTGTTGCGCTACTTCTTCTTCGATGGCTTCTATTTCCTGCCGCGCGCGGTGATCATCATCGAGTTCATGGCCACCGCCATGCTGCTCATCACCTCGCGCATCGCCTTCAAGCTCATACACCTGCGGTCGCGCGGTGCGGGCAAGGAGCGTGTGCGCGTGATCATACACGGTGCCGGTGAAGCAGGACTGATCACCAAGCGCACCCTGGATCGCGAGGGATCGGCGAAGTACGAAGTGCTGGCCTTCGTGGACGACGATGCACAGAAGGCGGGCAAGCGATTGGAAGGCGTGCTGATCCAGCCCACCGAGCGACTGGCCGCGCTGCTCGAAGGCGAAGAGGTGGATCAGGTGATCATCGCCATAGGCAAGCCTGATCCAGAGCACCGTCGCCGAGTAGTAGATGCCTGCTTCGCCGCGAAAGTGCGCGTGCTCACCATTCCACCGGTGAACGATTGGATCAACGGACAGTTGAGCGCTGGGCAGATCCAAGAAGTGCGGATCGAAGACCTCTTGGGCCGCGCCGTGATCAACTTGGACCAAGCCGAAGTGCTTGGCTTGGTGGCAGGCAAGCGCGTGTTGGTGACCGGCGCTGCGGGCAGCATAGGAAGCGAATTGGTGCGCCAGGTAGCGGAGATGGACGTGGCTGAGCTCACGTTGGTGGACATCGCGGAAAGCGGCCTCTACGACGTGGAGATGGAACTGCACGGCAGGAAGCGCGGTGCGAACCTGCACGTATGCGTGGCCGATGTACGTGACCGCGCGCGAATGGAAGGCGTCTTCGCGCAGCATCGACCGCAAGTGGTGTTGCACGCCGCTGCATACAAGCATGTGCCGCTGATGGAGGCTCAACCCACGGAGGCGGTGCGCACCAACGTGGGCGGCACGCGTAACGTGGCGGAGCTCGCCGCGACGCACGGTATCGAACGCTTCGTGCTCATCAGCACGGACAAGGCCGTGAACCCCACCAGCGTGATGGGCGCCAGCAAACGCGTGGCGGAGATGGTGGTGAGCGGCATTGCGCAAGGCAGCAACACCGTGTTTGTTACCACACGCTTCGGCAACGTGTTGGGCAGCAGCGGATCGGTGATCCCCCTATTCCGCAAGCAGATCGCGGCGGGCGGCCCGGTGACCGTGACGCATCCCGAAGTGAACCGCTTCTTCATGACCATTCCTGAAGCGTGCCGGCTGGTGCTCGAAGCCGCCGCGATGGGCAAGGGCGGCGAGATCTACGTGTTCGATATGGGCGAGCCCGTGCGCATCGCGGACCTCGCGGAGAAGATGATCCGCCTCAGTGGTAAAGAGCCCGGCACGGAGATCGAGATCGTGTACACGGGTCTTCGTCCGGGTGAAAAGCTCTACGAAGAACTGCTCGCCACTAGTGAGAATACATTGCCCACGCACCACCCACGGATCCTCATTGGCAAGGTGGCAAAGAGCGATGCACTTGCCGTAGCGAAGCAAGTAGATGAACTTCTGACTTCGGACGGAGCGGCGATCGTGCCTGCGCTCCGAAGCATCGTTGCGGAGTACCAGCCCGCTCGGTATTGACTGAGTGCGTCCGTCGCGCCGGATACCCTCCTATCGTCGGGTTCCGGCATGACGGATCAACGACAATACCTTCGCCCCCTCGCCATGACAAAGGATCGCAACCTCGAACTCGCCCGGCTCCAGAAGGAGATCGGCAGCTACATCGGCTTGGGCAAGGACAGCCTCGTGTTCAGCTTCGCGCCCAAGGGTAAGCGCACGCAACTGCATGTGATCACGCTGAACCCGAAGCACAACCAGAGCTTCCTATTCCACGCTACCACGGGCAGCGACAAGGTGGATGCGCTGCGCGAAATGCTCGAGTACGTGAAGACCTACAAGGAGCGCACGAGCAGCTACACCGTACAATGGAGCACGCGCGGCGACAGCGGCCTGCAAACCTCCTACTTCCGCGCGAAGAACGTGCTGGAAGCGCTGGACAAACTGTTCTACGATCGAGACCCCAACAGCATCACCGTCTTCAGCGTGATGCTGAACGCGATCACTTGATCACGATCGCACCGGATCGATATGGTGCGTCCTCTTGATATCGCGGACTTCCTCGAAGGCGAAACGCCGATCATCGACGTGCGATCGCCGGGTGAATTCGCGCAAGGCCACATTCCCGGTGCGCATTCGCTCCCGCTCTTCAGCAACGAAGAGCGCGCGGTGGTGGGCACGCTATACAAGCAACAAGGCCGGGACGCCGCCGTGCTCGAGGGCTTGCGTATTGTAGGTCCGAAGCTGGCCGCGATAGTGGAAGAAGCACGCGCGTTGGCCCCCGACGGAAGGATCCGCGTGCATTGCTGGCGCGGTGGTGAACGCAGCGGCAGCGTGGCCTGGCTGTTGGACAAAGCAGGCTTCGCGGAGGTGCTCACCTTGCGCAAGGGCTACAAGGCCTTCCGCAACCAAGTGCTCGCATCGTTCGAGCGACCCGTGGACCTGAAAGTGCTCGGCGGCTACACCGGCACCGGAAAGACCGAGACACTGCATCACTTGCGCGCACTCGGCG
>JBKJPT010000013.1:0-2881 GCA_046595075.1 Flavobacteriales bacterium | reverse complement strand
TCGCCTCGAATGTGACGTTGGTGATGATGTCAGGGAACGAGCAACCGAAGCTGTACCCCGGTGTGCAATACGCGCTCGTGGGCAAGCTCGCAGAGGAATTGAGCTGCGAGTTGGTACCCGCGCAGATCACTGCTGGCGTAGCGGTCACCGGGCCCATGGTCGGGTTCGGGTTCACGCTAACCGTGGTGGAGGCCGCCACTGAGGAACAACCAGCTGCAGATGCCACCACCGAATAGGTGCCGTTGTTCGCCGTGCTCAGGCCCGGTACGCTCACCACGGCACTGGTGCTTCCACCTACCGGCGCAGGACCACTCCAGAGGAAGGTGCTGCCAGGTTGATCGCTGCCCGCCGTTAAGGTGAGGGTGCCACCAACACAAACTGGTGTGCTCTGGCTCGCCGATGCGACGGGGGTCGGGTTCACCGATACGTTGGAGGTCGCTGTCGCTGGAGCTCCGCAAGCATCCGTTACTACGCAGGTCCATGTGCCCGCGATGCCCGCACTTACGCTCTGGGTGGAGCCCGCAGGGTTGCCATTGGGATCCGTCCAGGCATATGTGTAAGGAGCCAAGCCGCCAACGGGATTGGCCGTGAGCGTCACCGGGTTCGCACCGCAGATGGAAGCGACCGCAGGGAAGATCACTGCGCTCTCGATCGGGGTGGAAGTGTTCAGCGTAACAGTTGTGTTGTACTCGCAACCGTTCGCGACTGCCGTAACCGTGTAGGTGATCGAACCCGCTACACCCGTCGCCATGGGGTTGGCGATGTTCGTGTTGTTCAGGTAAGTAGCAGGCGACCACGAATAGGTAGCACCAGCTGCCGTGGGTGGGCTGAAGCGGAAGATCGCCCCGTTGCCCGGCCAGCCGCTAACAAAGTCATTACGCGTTACCGTGCTCGTGGTGGCAGGTGGGGTTACGCTGATGAACTGGCTCACAGGGTTGCCGGCGATGCCGATCGTGGCACTGTTGGTGAACGCTGTGGTGGTACCGTACACGTAGTCGATCGTGTTGGTACCCTCATAGAGCCAGATCTGGAACGTGGCCGCCGTGCCGAACGAGATGTTCAGGTTGTAGTCTATCACGCGGATCCGGTTGGGTGCGGTACCGATCAGCACCGTGCGCACACCGTTGGTCGCCGTGGCATGGTCATCCCACAATGCGGACAGCTGGTTCGTGAGGAACGCGGCCGTGTTGATGTACTGCGTGCCCACGGCAGCTCCTAGGCGCATGATGCCGTTCGAACTTGCAGAGAAGTTCGTGAAGTTGGTGGTGCCGTACTTGAAGGTGAAGCCGATGTTGGTGATCGCGGACTCCGCATCATCAATGAAGCCTCCGTTGACCAGTTGTGTGGCACCGGTCATATCAGCGAGTGTACCACCCGTGAGCGACTGGAAGCCGTAGGTGCTGGGAGGACCGCTCACCAAGGCCTGCGCTAGGAGCTGGCTGCTGCCACCTGGGCAGATCGTGGCCGGCGTAGCGATGGCTTGCAACAACACCGGGTTCGGCTGGGCCGGGATCACAAAGCTGCCAAGGTTCTTGTTGCAGGCGTTATCGGTTTCATGCAGCAAGTAGATCTGTACGCTATTTCCCGGCACGAAGGGGCCGATCTCCTCGCTCGCACCAGCCATAAGGCCGGGGATATCGGTATAGGCTCCACCGTTCACCGAGTAGCTCAAGGTTGTGCTTAGACCGTCGCCCTCAAAGAGTACATCCACGGTGATCATGGAGCAGTTCGCATCCACGGTTACCGATCCGTCCGGATCGACGCAACCGGCGGTGCACTCCGCCTCGAACACCCATGTGGTCTGCTGGGCATCGAAGCAACTGTTGCTCACGTCGCTATCGATCTCTATGAACATCTGGCTCGTACCCGATGTCCCGGTAACGTTGGCCAGGTTCGCGAAGGTGCCAGTGAGGCCGGGAATTGGGTTGCCAGAGTTATCCGTTCCCTCATAGGCGCGGATCACATCGTTGGGGTCCATGGTGCCGCTGACGAAGGTCACGGTCACCGTCTCATTCACGTTGCTGCTTTGGAACGTGAAGGTGCGTGGGTCGTTGTTCTGGTAGCAGTGCGTGACCGGAACCGTGCTTCCGCAGGCGATGATGATCGGGCAGTTGCTGTAGAAGAAGCCCATATCCAGTTCGCTGACCGTACCGTTGGTGACGGTAACGGCCACCTGGCTCGTACCGGCGAAACCAAGACCGCCATTGTCCAATACGTTCGATCCGAGGACGGCAGGAACGGTTTGCACCGCACCGCCATTCACGCTGTATTCGATCGTACCGGGGGCGCCCGATCCGAAACTCGAGATGTTCACATCGATGTCGAAGGTTCCTGCACCACAATCACCAACGATCGTAGCGGCTGCCACAGCTGGGGTGGGAGGTTCTGAAATGGTAACCAGGTAATCTTCTGTTTCGCCGTAGCCGTATTGGAGACAGGCGGTCAGGCCTGCTCCCGAAACGCCCTCAGCGACAATGATGCGCATCGCGGTGGTTCCCAGTAAGGACGACAAGGGGGCGGTGAAGGTTCCGACGACGTTGCGTGGGCCTGTGGCGGTAACTGCCTCCACGAAGACCTTCTCGGTATTGTCATCGAAGATCCCGTTCTGGTCGTAATCGATCCAGATGGCGGTACCGAACGGATAGAAAGGAGCTCCATCACACTCGTTCTCCTCCACCGTGAAGTTGGTGGTTACACCTTGTTGCACCGTGAAGATCGGACCCAGCGGGAAGTAGTTTGCG
Source organism: Flavobacteriales bacterium (assembly GCA_046595075.1). Classification (GTDB taxonomy): domain Bacteria; phylum Bacteroidota; class Bacteroidia; order Flavobacteriales_F; family PHOS-HE28; genus PHOS-HE28. The sequence continues at coordinate 140 of JBKJPT010000013.1, read as the reverse complement.
TATCTGTTGAGCTGTGAACCCGATCCGGGGGCCACTACTGAACAGTTGGCGGCGCTACCGTTGGTCACACCGTTCACTGTTATAGAGTAGATCTCCTCATCTGCACCGGAGAACGGAACACTTGAGCAATAGCAGCCAAG
>JBKJPT010000006.1:0-4724 GCA_046595075.1 Flavobacteriales bacterium | reverse complement strand
CACTGCGTTCAACGACATGCTGAAGGGTCTCGCCACCTCTGTAACGCGTGCTTCGCCGGAAGAAAGGCGTTGCAGGATCGCGCGGCGCGTGGGATCGGCCAGCGCGGTGAGGGTGCGGTCAAGTGTGTGTGGGGTCGGCATCGGGGGCGAATATATTCAACCTTGTGGTTGAATGTAAATGATCGGGAAAGAAATTGTGTGTGCCTCGCCGGGGAATGTCCAGCGCCCCTTTGGCGAGGGTTACCTGGACTGTGTGATCACTGATCCTGGAACTCCGCGAGCCGACGAGCTTCGGTCATGAGCTTTTCGATGGCTTAGGACCCCGAGTGGTGGAAGTACATCATCCGCTTCGCTGCATCATGGGCGATGTAGGCGAAGGAGAATGTGCTACAGCCAGGCTCCCACCTTTCTGTGTAGTAGAACTTGGCCATTCCGTCACCATCAGGATCCCACCAATCAGGAACATTGGCCCCCTTCGCGCCATCGTTGAAGGTCTGTCGATCACTTTGTGAAAAGTGGGAGACGATCAAGTCGATCGTGTAGGATGAAGCTTCGCATTTCAAATAGGAACCAACACCGTCCCCGATCCCAATACGCTTTATCCGCAAGCCTTGAATGTCCGAGGTGATCGGTTGATGAAGTTCGAACGCATACCCACGTGCAAGCTCCTCCGGATCATCGGGCTCATACGAACCTGCACTATTCACCAGCCAGGCAGCCAACAAGAACGGTGTGACGGCTACGGCGATCCAAAGTCCACGGAACTTCCACGATCGCTTCCGGCCGAACCATATGATGCACGGCACGGCTACCAATGCACCAACTCCCAACACCAACAGGATCAGGCTGAAGAGTATCCAAAATAGGTTCATCGGACTTGCTACTGATTCAATACCCCCCACCCCCACCCTGCCCTTTCTCGATCGGGTGCCAGGTGGTCTTCACCTCTTGCGTATCGAGGATCATGTACGGTGATTGCGCTTCGGCACTGTTCCAGTCCGTGACTTTCGGATAGACCGTGCGCTTGAGGTTGCAAGTGGCTTCGCTGTCGAGCATGATGCGCTCCTCCTTCGTCACGTCCGCGACGACGACGGCGTTGATGTCCATATGCGACACGAGCGGTTTGAGCAATTCATTGCGGTAACTGGTGAGCAGGTTCACCACGCCGCCGGGCAGGTCGCTGGTGGCGAGCACTTCGGTGAAAGTCACTGCCGGCAGCGGCATGCCTTCGCTAGCCACCACGATGCACGTGTTGCCACCCGTGATCACGGGTGCGACCATGCTCACGAGGCCCAGCAGGCCGGACATGTTCGGCGACATCACGCCCACCACGCCGGTAGGCTCCAGCACGCTGAAGTTGAAGTGTGAACTGTTCGTGGGATTCACGCTGCTGAAAAGCGCTTGGTACTTATCGCACCAACCGGCGTAGTGGATCCAGCGATCGATCGCCGCGCTCACTTCTTCATTCGCCTGTTGCGCCGGCGACCCGTGAAGGGTCAACTCGTGTACGAATTGCGCACGACGTCCTTCGAGCATCTCGCCGATGCGGTAGAGGATCTGTCCGCGGTTGAAGGCACTGCGACCGGCCCAGCCGTCCACGGCGCCGCGCGCGGCGATCACGGCATCGCGCACATCTTTGCGGCTGCTACGGCACACGTTCGCGAGGGGCTTACCATCACCGCCCCTCGGCTGGTAGTAGCGCCCGCTCTCGGTACGGGGGAACTTCCCGCCGATGAAGATCTTGTAGGTCTTCATCACCGGTAGGCGGTCGGCTTTCGCAGCGGTGCCGTTGTTTGCGTGACCGATGCCGTTCAATGCGGCCTTCGCGAGAGCGGGCTTGGTGAGGGTCTTGCTCATGGAATGAACTTACGTAGCCAAAGCTAAGGCTGAGAGATCAGTGTATGCCGTTGCTCCGCCCATGCATCCGCTGCGCATGGTTGCAAAAGAAGTTCGACTTGTCGATGTCGGCGACGCCGAGTGTCATGAAAGAGAGGCAGGAATGAAGCGTCGCCAAGCCACGTGCGCCGCGCAGGAGAATGGCGATGTCACCCCACTCCTCGTAACCAAAATCGTGCTGATCGGCTACGTAGGTGGCATCCTCAAGTATTGGCTCCAAGCATTGATCGCTACCACATGAACGCGTACGCCGTCCTCATCTTCCTTTCGGCGCTGGTCATCTTCAGTTATCTCTTCGACCTCTTCGCAAAGCGTACCAGCTTGCCGTCCGTGCTATTGCTGCTGTTGCTTGGCATGGCAATGCGCCCGATGTTCCAACGATCGGGCATCAACCTGCCGGATGTGTCATTGCTCCTTCCCGCACTGGGCTCGGTAGGCTTGATCCTCATCGTGTTCGAAGGCGGACTGGATCTGGTCTACGAACGTTCGAAGTATGCGCTGATCCGTAAAGCCTTCGTGTCGGCGTTGGTGCTGTTGCTGGTCACCTCGGCGGCCATTGCCGCCCTGCGAGTGTACACAACGGGCGCAACGCTGCAGGCCTGCGTTGCCAATGCCATCGCGTTGAGCGTGATCAGTTCGGCCGTGGCCATTCCATCGGTTGCGAAGTTGGAACGGGAAACGCGCGAATTCGTGGTCTATGAATCGTCCTTCTCGGACATCCTCGGCATTGTACGCTTCAACTTCGTGGTAAGCAATACATCATATGGACCTTGGGCGTTCGGTCATCTGGCACTCGAACTGGTCGGCGTGCTGGTGTTAAGCGCGATCTTCTCCATGGCTTTGCTGGGTTTAATGGGGCGCATAACGCACCATGTGAAGTTCTTCCTCGTGCTGTCGATACTCGTCCTGGTTTATGCCGTGGGGAATACCTTCCACCTCTCCACGTTGGTGGTGGTGCTGGGCTTCGGTATGTTCTTGGCGAACACGGCCCATGTGCCTGTGGCTTGGTTCAGGAAGCACTTCCTGTATAGCGGGTTCAAGGGTGACCTGGACCAGATGTATCAGCTCTCTCGCGAAAGCGCCTTCCTGCTGCGCACCTTCTTCTTCGTGCTCTTCGGCTATTCCATGGTTCCCGATGAACTGCGCAACCTCGTAATGCTGCAACGGGCTGGCCTTATCCTGCTGATCACGTTCGCCCTGCGCGGCTTGTTCTTGAAAGGCAACCTCCGGCCGCCCCTTCGCCCGCTGATCTACGTCACTCCAAGCGGTCTCATCAGCATCCTACTCCTCCTTAGCCTGCCGCCCGAATTACGCATCATCGAGGTGGGTACCGACCTGATCTTCGCGATGGTGCTGGCCACGTGTACATTGATAGCCATTGGCGTAATGGGCATTCGGCGGTCAGCTAGGATCCGTGCCGCTGATGCGGCCCAGTGAGTACAGATCCGCCCGGCGGTCCTTCAGGTTCTGCACACTGCCTTTGTGGGGTAATTCCTTCCACCAACTCAGGTCCAGTTCAGAGCCCAGCGCAGAAGTCCATCGAGATGGCGCCATGGTCGTTCAGCATCACGTCGGCCCTAGTCATGGAGTTGTACGCCACAACCTGGCTTCCGGGCTGAGGCGTTCGCCGTTGATGGGGAAGGCCGCACCGCCCACGCTGTTCACCGTGTTCCAGGTGGCCATGAGGTCATCGCCCGCGCTGAAGACGGCGGAGTTGTTCGCCCCTAGGATCTACTCGCACGGGGATTGAATGCCTTTTCTCACGCTGGCTGCCCTGGGAAACAGGGCCGTCGGCGTTGGGGGTAATGCACTACAAGGAGCGCCTCACTTCACCACCACTAACCGCTGCGTGCCCGAGTTCACTTCGCCCTCGAAGCGAACGAGATAAACACCCTTGTGCAGATCGGCGATGTCCATGGTGGTGCGCGCGGTGTTGGTTGGTGCGCGCATCACCTCCTGTCCCAAGGCATTGCGCAAGACCCATGTTCCGTTGCCCGCGAACAGTGGATCCAGCACGAGGTCCACTGTTGTGGTCGCGGGGTTGGGGAAGATGGAGAAGGAGGGAGCTGGACGTTGTTGGGCGACCACGGTGCTCACCGGATCGCTGCGCCAAAATGAGAGGCCGCCGCGGTAGTTGCCGGCCACTAGGTCCAACACGCCATCGCCGGTGAAGTCGTGCAAGCAAACGATGCTGCGTGATCCATCGCGCAGGTCCATGAAGGTGCTGTCCAGCAGGGTCCACGCACCGCCGGTATTGCCTTCGATGTTGCCGTAGTGGTAGAGCCAGCCGCTCTCTGAGCCCAGCATCATTTCACGTTCGTTCTGCGCATTGCGGAACATGAAAGGTTGTGAGTGGCCCGTGACGTTCCACCACTCTACGGTGCTCACCTGGCCGAGATCTTCGCTCATGAGCATCCACTGTGGTGCTGCCGCCGTGCCCACGTTGCGGTAGTGGTTCAAGTTGCCGTTTCGTTCGCCAATGATGAGATCGAGCAAGCCGTCGCCATCGAGATCATGGAAGATCGGTGTGGCGAACTGGCCCACATCAATGGTTACGCCGTCCATGTCGGGCACGTTCACTTGTTGCAGTGCGAGTTGCGCCCCAGGGCCGGTGGCGTTGTTGCGGTAGAAGTGCAAGCGGCCTTGCTCATCGCCGATGTACATGTCCACATCACCATCGCCATCCACATCGCCCATGGCGGGGAACATGCTGTGGCCGATCCCGCTGTTGCTCAACCCCGCATAGTCGTCGGTGATCATGTCGAAGGACGGAGCGGTGACCGTGCCCATGTTGCGCAGCAGGGCCACCTTGCCGCTGTAGTTGCCGC
>JBKJPT010000210.1:0-49620 GCA_046595075.1 Flavobacteriales bacterium | reverse complement strand
CGACCGGGCAGCCAGCGGTCCTTCCAGCCAAGATGGAAATGGCCAGCGCGGTAAAGGTCCAAAACCAGTGCGAGCGTGCATACAAGGAAGACCGCCGTGTACATCACCATGAATAGGTCGAAGGGCATGGGATGCCACGCCTGAACTGCGATGAGCACTGTCTGAAGCACACGCAACACGAACTCGCGGATGAACGTGGGTTGCACCGTACGGCGCAAGGAGCGGCTGTAGCTGCGCAGCAGGATGAAGAAGATCTCGGCCAACACCAGTGGCAATAGCAGCATACCGTGCGTGGCGAAGAGCGCGTTACGATCGGCGAACACATCGGTGAGCACGCTGTGCATGAGCGTGAGCACCAACATGGCCAGCAACGCCATGCCTGTGCCGAAGAGCAACAACATACCTAGTAGCCCGCGGTGGTTACGACCTGCATCGCGGAAGTAGGGGAAGTACCGGATCACGGTGTTCTCTGCGCCGAGTTGCGCGACCTGTGCGGCCATGATGGCGATGGAGAGCAGCAACCGTGTGAGCCCGAACTGATCGGCCGCCAGCACCTTAGGGTATAGCAGCACCACGTTGACAAAGCCGAGCGCGATACCCGCATAAGCGAGCAGCGTGTTCAGTGTGGCCTGTCTGGCGATGATCCCCATGCGGCGGAAAAGTAGCCCGCGCCATATCGACAGATCATAACTTGGCCTAAAATACCGCTCATGCTCAACATGTGCCCTCATCAATTGAGTCTTCTTTTCTGCCTCGCGGTGCTGCCCCTTGGTGTCCGCGGGCAATCCTTGAACAACGGGCTTGTAGCCTGCTACCTTATGGACGGCGATGCGATCGACTCTGGCCCGAATTCGCTTAGTGGTGTGACTACGGCGTTGCCAGGAATGGATAGGAACGGGGTTGCCGGTGGGGCACTTATCTTCAACGGGAGCACGACCTATTTGAACATGCCAACAGACTTGCTTCTTAAACCCGCATTCCCTTTCACGGTTTCACTATGGATGAACGCTGCTGATGATACAGGAGGGCTTTACACATCGGATTACACAGTTGACACCTACGCTGGCTTCTGGATCGCGTTGAACGCGGATGCCACGATCAATATCAATTACGGCAACGGTGGTCCTATCGGAATAGCTAGTCGCCGCTCTGAGTTTTCCGTGATGGACTTTCAAATGGGTCAATGGTTCTTGCTGACAGCCGTGTTCCATAGCTTGAATGACATGCGGCTCTTTGTTGGATGCGAACAAGTGGCCACCGATCCTTCCGGCCAAGCCTCATCAGTTTCATACACGTCGGCGAGCGGAAGTTTGGGGCGGCATGACAGCATGCTGGGCGGCCCTCCCGGCTACTTCAATGGCATCATGGACGAGGTAGCATTGTGGGACCGTGCGCTGACAATCCAAGAGATCGAGTTGCTCTGTAATGGGGGACTTGCCAATGCAGTGTCTGTGGAGGAACTCACGTCAACGACAATGGGCGGCTTACAAATACACCCCAATCCGGCGGTTGATCTGGTAAGCGTTGTTTCTCTCGGAACTCGTTCATTGAATGGGTGCGAATGCAAAATTGTGGATACGATGGGGAACGTTGTTCTCATGTGCAAGCTCGCGCAATCGACTACACAATGCACAATTGACGTTAGCTCCTTACCAAGCGGTGTCTACCAATTGGTCCTCGAGACACCAAGCAGCCGCCATAAACCGACATCATTCGTCATTGCCCGTTAGCAATCAACACCTCCCCCATCCGCCCTGCCGCACGTACGCGGTCATAACCGGCGCCGGTTCCGCTCACCGCAGCCTGGTCGAAAAGGTCACGCACCACGCCCGAATTCCACACGCTGGATGTCCGCTCCACCAACACATGCGGTTCCTTCAGCACCCGCGCCACATCGCCATCCTTGGGGCCAATGGCAAGGATGGGCCGACCCACGCTGAGGTACTCGAACAACTTGCTGGTGAGCACTCCCTTGGCGTTGGCCGTGTCGTTGATGCTGAGCAGCAGCACGCGCGCACGTTGCATGGCGCGCATCGCCTGGGCATGGTCAACGCTTCCGATGCGCTCCACCTTGTCCGCAAGACCGGCTGCGGCTATGCTGGTGATCACGACTTGATCCACCGGACCTACGAATCGCAGGCGCAAATGCGCACCGAACGAAGGATCGGTGCGGCACAGGTCGGCGAGCAACTTCCATAGCTGTGGCACATCTCGGCTTGCTGTCATGCTGCCCACGTGTACCAAGCTGTAGTCATTGTCCACTGGTTCGGGTGGCGTGGGAACATCGGCAGGGTCGTACCCGTTGGTGATCACCTCGGTGTGCAGTGAACCAAGTTCCTCAAGCTCCTTCGCCATGGTCCAACCAACGACCACGTTCACATCGGCGCGCGCGATCACTTCGCGCTCGAGCCGATGGTGCTTGCGGTCGGCCCATGCAGTGAGCTTGAGCTGATGATAGAAGTCGATGTTGGTCCACGGGTCGCGCCAATCCGCGATCCAACGCAGCGTCGGGAACTCCTTCTTCAAGCCCAGCGCAATGAGATGCATGCTATGCGGTGGGCCGGTGCTCACAATGGCATCCACCGGATGCTTGCGCAAGTAATCGCGGAGAAAACGCACCGAAGGCTTCACCCACCATACGCGCGCGTCGGGCACGAAGGCATTGCCACGGATCCATACGGCAAGGTCCTCGCGCCAATTTTTCCGCTTCTGCTCATTGAGGAAACCGAGATGGACCTTCTCATCGGCCTTGCGACCGGTAAGGCGCTTGTACAAACCATACGGCTCGGTGATGGGCCGCTTGATCACTTCCACAGACGTAGGCATTCCCTCGAGCAGTGTGTCATCCGGCGTGATCACTTCCGGGTTGGAGGGCGTGTATACCACGGGCTGCCAGCCGAACTGCGGCAGGTACTTGCTCATCTTCAGCCACCGCTGCACACCTGCACCGCCATTGGGCGGCCAGTAGTAGGTGATGATGAGCACGCGCTTCATGCGCCCTCGCCGCTGCTGCGGAAGCTGCGCACGAGTTGCATGCCCACCGCACTCAATGCCAGCAGGAGCACCAGGATCGATGCGGCCATGGAGATCGGTGCGGATCGCCCATACGCGCCGCCGTCGATCTTGAAGACCACATTGTGCTCACCTGCCGGGACGTACATGGCGCGCAGCACGTAGTCCGCACAAGCGTACGTGCTCTCCTTGCCGTCCACGTACGCTTTCCAATCGGGGCCGTACCAGATGGCACTGAACACCACCACGCCGCCAGCATTGCTGCGCACGGTGTACGTGAGGCTGTCGGTCGCGTATTGGTCAAGTGTCACTTTCGCCGTGCTGTCAGCGATCGCGTCTGCTGCACCGAGATGTTCACGAAAGCGTTCATCAACGAGCGCGGTATGTCGCGGATCGATGGTGCCGAGCGCAAGGATCTCCTCATCGGCGTTCTTCACCCACTTCACATCATCCACGAACCATGCACTACCGAAGGCGTTGTCGTTGGGTAAGGGCGGACGCGAAGGATCGTACTTCAGGTAGCGCACGTTGAGCATGTTCAACACGCCCTCGCTGCCGAGCAAGCTGTCCAGTTGTTCCTGTGATCGCACGCTCGGCAGTCCTTTCCCCAGGCGCTGCACCGCAGGCCCGAGGTGAAATTCGATAAGCTCCTGGTAGCGCTTCAACTTGGCTCCGTGGTAGCCGCCGATGCTCTTATGGAAATAGCTGGTGCGACCATCGTTGAACGGATCGCGCAAGTTGAGCACGCGGAAGTCTGTGGTGCGCCGCAAGCTGCCGTAGCGTGCGATCACCTCTTCGTCCTTGCTCACCAAGCGTGCAGTTCCGCTCTCATGGGAGCGGGCTTCCTTCATGCGCTGTATGGTCTGCTGGTGGTAGGCTTGCACCTGCGGGTTCCATTCACTGCGCAGGATCCAACTATCGGCGGTATCGGGTTTGAAGGGAAGATCGGCCGCCTTCTTCTCCTCCCATGCGAGGTAGCGTCCGCGTTCCTTCTCGTTGTTCACGTAGCGCTTGTCCACGGTCCATCCATCAAGGAGCATGGCTAGGCCGAGCACGACGATCACAGCTGCCTTCGGAACGATGCGCTTGATGTACAGGGCAAGAACACTTAGGCCCACCAGCACAAAGGCAAGGCTGCGCAATGCATCCATGCGGAAAACGCCCATGCGGTAGTGCTTGATCCCGTCAACGAGGGAAACCACATCGGCTTCGGGAGAAGCGCCGCTATCGACGCGCTGGTTGAAGATCGCGCGCTCGGCATCACTGATGAACTCGAGGAACGCACCCGGCACGGCGAGGAAAGCCAGGAGCAGGAAGAACAGCACTCCGGCTGGGATCATGAAGCGCTTATCGGTCAGCAGCCCACGGTCGCCTTCGCGCATGAGGCGGTCCAGATGGAGCATGGCGAGCACGGGCGCGGCCAGTTCCACGATCACGAGGATGATGGTGACCGCGCGGAACTTGCTGTAGCCGGGAACGAAGTCCAAGAAGAAATCGGTGAGCGGCATGTAGTTGCGGCCCCAGCTGAGCATGAGCGTGATGAGCAACGAACTGAAGAGCGCATACGGCAACGGATCCTTCCACAGGAAGAGACCCGCGATCAAATAAGCAATGAGCAGGATCCCGGCCACTACCGATGGAGCGATGCCCATGCGGGTGAGCGCATCAGCAACCGCAGGGTTGTTCAGCAACAACATGATCGCAACGAAGGGCACGCTGCCAAGGATCCACCACAAGCCTTTGCCTTGAACTCGAGCCAGGCCGAGCAACATGAGCAGCACCACGATCGCGCCGAGGTACACCGGACCCGAAGTGAAGCTCTGATCGCCCCAGTAGCTATTTACATAACCCGATCGGTATTCGTTCTCCAGCGCTATGCGGAATTCACGATCATCATTGAATTCATTGAAGTCCTCGCGCGCTTTGATGATGGATCCCGAGGCGCCGCCTTTCGCGTTGGGGATCAGCAAGCTGAAGCTCTCCTGTTTGCCATAGCTCCATGCGGTCACGTAATCGCGATCAAGGCCGCTGGTCTGTACATCGCTGGCCGGTTTGCCATCGGGGTGCACGGTGAGCTCGCTCTTGCCGCGTGTGGTGTACGCACCATACTGGCTGGTGGTCCATAGGAGTCCTAGGTTGCACACCAGCGCCAACACTACCGCAACAGCACCAAGGCCCGAACGGGCGACCAGGTCCTTGAAGGCGCCTTCGCGAGCCGCGCGCATTGCTTCGGCCATCACGAACAGCACGAGCACGAAGCCGAGGTAGTAGGTGATCTGCACGTGGTTCTGGGTGATCTGCAGGCCGAGGAAGAGCGCCAGCAACGCTGCCCCGAGCCACTTGCGCCCGCGATACAGTTCGTAAACGGCACCCAGCACCATGGGCATGTAGCCGATCGCGTTGGCCTTGCTGTTGTGTCCTGCCTCCAGGATCACGAAGAAGTAACTACTGAAGCCGAAGGCCACGGCACCCACGATCGCCAGCCATGGATCAATGCGCAAACAGCACATGAGTATGTACATGCCCAACAGATAGAGGAAGAGAAAGCTGGCCGGTCGAGGGAGGAAACCGTGGAAGAGATCATCGGCCCAGGCGAGTTTGTTGGCGCTCCAGATCACGCTGATCTGATAGGCCGGCATCCCGCTGAACATGCTGCCTGTCCATAAGGGGTCCTCTTCAGCTAGTTCGCGGTGCTCCACGATCTCCTGCGCCATCCCCCTGAAATTGCGGATGTCGCCCTGCACCAGTTGCTTGCCCCCGAGTACCGGGCTGAAGTACACGAGACTCAGTAGGTAGAACACGGTAATTGCGGCCAACGTGGCCAGCAGGCTCCTCAGGGTCTTCGGGTTCATGCGGAAGGGGGAATGGTCAGGTGATCTCCTCGAAATCGGCGTCGATGATGCGCTCGTCTGCGGCGGGTCGCGAGGGAGCACGTTCAATACGCACATCGCCTTTGGGCCGCAGCGGCTGGGCGGGTCCTTGCTTCACTTTGGCAGCCTGGGCGCGCAGCACCATACGCAACAACCACCACACCACCACCAGCACCAGGATGGTCTGGAAGGTGCCTCTGAAGCTGGCTTCCTGTAGGGTCATGGCGAAGGCGGCCAAATATAGCCGGGTGTTCCGGCGTACCTTGCGCGCCGTTCCGCGCCACTGCCGCGCATTTCCCTCCTCCCCCTTCAACACTACTGAGATGGCTTCCTTCGACGCGCTCGGTCTCCGCGCGGAGATCCTTCGTTCCCTCCAAGACATCGGGTTCACCACCCCTACTCCCGTTCAGGAACAGGCTATCCCGCTGCTCATGCGCAGCGAGAAGGACGTGGTAGCCTTGGCACAGACCGGCACCGGCAAAACCGCTGCTTTCGGCCTGCCCATGCTGGAGTTCCTGGATCCTGCGGACCGCACGGTGCAAGCCTTGGTACTGGCACCCACACGCGAGCTGTGCATGCAGATCAGCAAGGACCTCGAGAAATTCGCGCAGCACATGAAGGGCACGCGCGTGGTGGCTGTGTATGGTGGCGCCAGCATTCGCGACCAGATCCGCGACATCCAGCGCGGCGCCCAGATCATCGTGGCCACACCCGGCCGACTTTTGGACATGATCGGCCGCAAGGCCATCGACCTCGGAGCCGTGGACATCGTGGTGCTGGACGAGGCCGACGAAATGCTCAACATGGGATTCCAGGAAGACCTCACGGAGATCCTGCAAAGCACCCCCGCAGACAAGCGCACGTGGCTCTTCAGCGCCACCATGAGCAATGATGTGCGCCGTATCGCCAAGCGTTACATGCGCGAGGCCGAAGAGGTGAGCATAGGCCCAGCGAACGCCGCTGCCGCTGCGATCAACCACCAGTATTGCGTAGTTCACTCCAAGGACCGATTCCCTGCTTTGAAGCGCTTCCTCGACGCCGATTCCGAGCTGTTCGGCATCGTCTTTTGTCGCACCAAGCACGAAACGCAGGAACTCGCTACTGCCTTGGTGAAGGACGGCTACAACGCCGACGCCATCCACGGTGATCTGAGCCAGGCACAACGTGATCAGGTCATGGGCCGCTACCGCGCTCGCTCACTGCGCCTGCTAATTGCCACCGACGTGGCTGCTCGCGGAATCGATGTGAAGGACGTAACGCACGTGATCCACTTCGATCTGCCCGGCGAAACAGAGAACTACACGCACCGCAGCGGTCGCACGGGCCGCGCTGGTCGTGCGGGCATTTCGCTAAGCATCATCGGCGTGCGCGACGTGAACAAAGTGCGCATGCTCGAACGCGGTTTGAAGACGCACTTCACCTACGTGCGCGTTCCCGGCGGGGCCGAGATAGGCCAACAGCAGGTGAAAGCCTACATGAAGCGCCTGAAGAGCGTGGAGGTGGACAGCGAGGGCTTGTCCGAACTGCTCTCCGAAGCGCGCACCGAACTGATGAGCCTGGACCAAGGCGAACTGATCGACCGCTTCATGAGCCTCGCGTTCAATCGCATCATTGAACAACAACGCAACGCGTACGACCTCAACGTGGACATGAGCCGCAAGGACCACAGCGCACGCGCTGAGCGTCCGTCGTCATTGGAGCGCTTCAGCACCGGTCGCCAGATGTTCATCAACTTGGGTACGGCCGACGGTTTCGACAAGGGCAAGATGCTCGGCTACGTCTGCGGTATCAGCGGGCTCAGCGGCGAGCTCATCGGCCGCATGCTCATCAAGGACGTTTACTCCTTCATCGATATCGAACCCGCTCACTTCGAACAAGTGCTCCACGCGTTCAAGGATGCCAGCTACAAGGGCCGCAGTGTACGTGTGGATTCGGCAGACGGCGCTGGCAAGGGCGGTCCACGCAGCGATGCCCCGCGTGGTAGTGGATACAAAGGCGGCGCTGGTGGCTACAAAGGTGGAAGTGGTGGCGGGTACAAAGGAGGTGGCGGTGGTAGCTACAAGAGCGATCGCCCGCACCAGACCAGCTATCGTGGCGGCGATGATCGCCCGGCCCCTCCGGCTGGCCGTGGCACCTACCAGAAGAAGGAAGGATTCTATGAGCCCAAGCCGAAGTTCCCGAAGAAGGAACGGAAGTAGGGTGTCTTCATCGCCAGTCCTTCGCTCCGCTCTGACGAACAATACAGAAGTGCCGGCCTTGTGCGGGATAATTGCGAATGCATTGTCCTCAGATGGCACAGATGAATACCGATAAAAGGCGTGAGGTCTTGTAGATCGTCAGATGATCACATTCGCATCTCATCTGTGCTCATCTGTTCCATCTGTGGCCGAATTCATCCCTCATCCGCGCCCTCGCAAACCCCAAAAAGAAAGCGGCCCAGTATTAACGGGCCGCTTGCTTCCACCGCGATCGGGCGGTGATCCGTGACACGTGGGAGCGCTCAGGCGTGTGCCGGCTGTTCCTCCAGGATCCGTTGCGCGATGTCCAGGATCCGCGTGTCGTCCAATGCTACAACCCCGCCGTCGGGACCAGCCTCCAAATGCACGCCCATGGGTTTTCCGTTCGGGTGCGCATAGCCACCGAAGTAGTTCCACACGGTCTCCACATTGAGGTCCAGTTCCCGCGCTATGCGGTGGATGCTCCCATCTGGCAAGTTGTCCTTGATCCGCCGCAACTCATTGAATGTGATGTTCATGATGGGAAGGTTTTGGTTGGCGTCGATGAAGGTAACGCTATGATCAGGCCATTTCCAATAGCTCACCGGCATGGTCTTGGGGAGGCCGCGCTATCTTTCCAACCATGCCGCGCGCCTATGCTCCGCTCCTGCTGGCAAGCTTGCTCGCGGCCCTCGGTTCAAGCGCCCAACAATACGATCTGCGCACCCTTTCGCTGGAGCAAGGGCTACCCAGCGCGGGGGTCTTCGCCCTGTGCGAGGACCAAGACGGCTTCCTTTGGGTAGGCACCCAGCAAGGTGTGGCGCGCAGCGAGGGATCGCAATTCGAGACCATAGCGACGGCTGAAGGCATGGGGGGCGAAGAAGTTACTGCCGTGCATTGCGACGCTTCGGGGCGAATGTGGTTCGGGTGCAGCAATGGCGCGTTGAACAACTGGCACAACGGCACGTTGGCCACGGTTGCTGGAACCCGAACAGGAAAGGCCGTGCGCGCCTTTGCTGTGCAAGGGGATGTGGTGCACTGGGCCACAGAAGGTGGCGGCGTTCTGTACAGCATAGATGGTGGCCGCAGTATTTCCTCGTTGAACACCGGGCTCGCATCGTTGCAAGTGCATGCTCTTGTCCGTGACCGAATGGGCAAGCTCATCGCGGGCACCGACAGCGGACTGTTCGTTCTCCAAGGCAAACAATGGTCCCCGGTGAATGCCGACCTGCCGAACCCGCGCGTGAACGCGTTGTGCGCCGACAGCATCGGGCTGCTCGTTGGCACCGCTGGCGGATTCGTGGAGTTGGATACCGTCCTGCTTCCGTTGCCCATGGCGCAACGCTTCCTCGGCTATTTCCCGCTCGCACTGCCCGATGTGCGCATACAAGCCATTCTGCGCGCGCACAACGGCGAGTTGTGGCTGGGCACTCCCAGCGGCTTGCACCGCCTCTCGCGCTCCAGCGGGTTCCCCATGCTGCGCACCATGCGCGAAGCCAACGGCCTAGGCAACGACTTCGTTCGTGCGATCATGCAGGACCGCAGCGGTGCGATCTGGGCTGGAACAGGATTCGGTGGTGTAGCGCGCTTCACCGGCGATGCCTTCATGCACTTCACCGAACGCGATGGTTTGCGTTCGCGTGCGGTGAGCGCCGTGCACCGTACACCAGATGACCTCCTCTACTTGGGCACCATTGGCGGCGGTGTGGCGCGGTGGGATGGTACCAGCGTCTCGGTCTTCGGAAAGGAAGAAGGCCTTACGGATCCCTTCGTTCTCGCCCTCGGCGAGGATGCCCAAGGCTTTCTGCTTGCTGGCACGGCCAGCCAAGGGCTCTTCCGCGCAAAGGGTGATCGCTTCGAACACGTGCCTGCCGCAAGTGGGATCGATGCGCTGCGTATACGATCCATTCAACTGGATGAGGAAGGTCGTTGCTGGGTGGGCACCGATAAGGGCTTGTACGTGGAACTAGGCGATGGTCATTACACCAAAGTAGAAGGTGCATTGCACACCATAGAACGCATTCACACCAATGGCGACACGCTTTGGGCCGCCACCACCGAAGGCCTCTATCTGCTACCCACCCGCGTGCTGCCTTGGCGCTTGCGCAGGCAAGCACAGTTGCCAACGGTGACACTGACCTGCATCACCCGCGATGCGTTGGGCAACCTGTGGATCGGGTCCGAAGCCAATGGCCTCTATCGGCTGCACAACAACCACGTGGACAGCTTCAACGTGGGCAATGGCCTCGCGAGCAATGCCGTGCAACAAGTGCTGCTGGATGCGATGGAGAACATCTGGGTAGGCACGCGACGTGGTATCGACATGCTCGAACTGGATGTGCTTCAGGAGCAAGTGCTGGACATCAGTCACTATGGGGCGGAAGAGGGCTTCATTGGGATCGAATGCCTGCGCAACGCATGCATGCTCGATCGCGACAGCGCGCTCTGGTTCGGTACTGTTCGTGGCGCCACGCGGTATGATCCGCGTCGCGCGCTCGATGATCCGCAGGAACCACTGGTGCACCTCACCGATCTTCGGCTCTTCTATGAGAAGCCGGATTGGGATCCCTGGTGCCATGGAACGGATCAGCGCGGTTTTCCAAAGGACCTCGCCTTGCCCTACAACAAGAACCACCTCACGTTCGCTTTCACCGGCATCTCGCTCGCCTACCCCGAAAAGGTACGCTACCGCTGGCTCCTCGAAGGCTACGATCCGGACTGGAGCCCGATCACGGCAACGGACCGCGTCACGTACAGCAACATCCCACCGGGCGAGTATACCTTCAAGGTCATGGCCCGCAACGCCAGCGACGTGTGGACCGAGGAACCCGTGAGCTACGTCTTCAGCATAGCCCCACCCTTTTGGCAGACCAACACCTTCCGCGTGGGCGGTGGTGCCACTTTGCTGCTCGGCTTCTTCGGTTTCGTACAACTGCGCACGCGTCGTTTGCGGCTTGATCGCGAACGCTTGGAACGCACCGTACAACTGCGTACGCGCGAACTTGCCGCCGAAAAAGAACGCAGTGAACAACTGCTGTTGAACATCCTGCCCACACAGGTGGCCGATGAACTTAAAGTGAACGGCCGCGCCGCGGCGCACCGTTTCGAACACTGCACCGTGCTCTTCAGCGACTTCAAGGGCTTCACCACCTTCAGCAGCAGCATGGACAGCGATACGCTCGTAAGCGAACTGCACCACTACTTCGGCCTGTTCGACAAACTATGCGATGTGCATGGTGTGGAAAAGATCAAGACCATTGGCGATGCGTACATGTGCGCTGCGGGGATCCCGACCCCCCGATCCAGCCACGCGCTCGATGCGTTGCTCATGGCCTTCGGAATGATCGATGCCGTAGAGAAGAGCAACGCCGAGCGCCGTGCCATGGGCATGCAGGAATGGCCCGTACGCATCGGCCTGCACACCGGCCCTGTGGTGGCCGGTGTTGTCGGCGAGAAGAAATTCGCCTACGACATCTGGGGCGATACCGTGAACCTCGCAAGTCGCATGGAAAGCAATGGCGAGGCCGGCATGGTGAACATCAGCGGACCGGTGTACGCGCAAGTGATGCGCTTCATCGAAGCACGGCCGCGCGGCCCCATCAAGGTGAAGGGCAAGGGCGAAATGCAGATGTACTTCGCGTTGCGGCTGAAGGAGGAATACAGTGCGGATGCACACGGGCGCACTGCGAACGCGGCACTGGCAACAGCCCGCCTTGCCCGCAACGGCTGATCGCTCACTTGCTCTCCAACCAGGTCCTCGCCTCTTCTTCGGTCATGAAGATGGCACTGGGCACCGGACTGGGGAAGTAGGCGAAGTAGAGTTTGCAGAAACGCTCGTTGTGGTCGTTGATGGCGGCCCAAGCAACTGCACGTGTGAACTGCTGCACGGGCATCGCGGTATAGTGATCGGTGGTGATCATGCTCATCTCGAAATCCATTTCGGACTGCGGGAACACGATAAGTATTTTGAGCGCTTTGCCCGCAGCTAGGCGCTCGCGCACCTGCATGATGGACATGATCCCTGCAACCGTGAGCGTGGCATCGACCTTGAACCGTACTTCGACAAGATCTCCGGTGCGCTGCACGGTGGCGATGGGAGTGTCGATGTGGGATGCGTTCACCTGTTCATGATCTTTTCATCTGAGTATGAAGGCATTCCCATTCTCCTACGGGGCTTTCTAAAAAGACGGCATCGAAAATTGCAGAGTACAATTAAGAACGGAGACGGGGCTCACTTTCCTCCACCCGTCCATCTTCCTAGCCAACTGAAGACCGTGTTGTGCCACTGCATTGAATTTTGCGGTTTCATCACCCAGTGGTTCTCATCGGGGAAGCGCAAGAACTGCGACGCGATGCTCTTTGCTTGCAACGCTGTGAAGGCGGCGATGCCCTGTTCCACCGGTATGCGGTAATCACGATCGGAGTGGATCACGAGCATGGGCACGCTCCAGTCCTGCACATGCAGCGCAGGGTTGAAGGTGTCATAGACTGCAGGGTCGGTGTAGGGTGAAGCACCTTGCTCCCATAGTTCGAACCACATCTCCTCGGTGGTGTAGCCCATGGAGCGCGCATCGAAGACACCGTCGTGCGAGACGAGGCATTTCCACGGTGCCTTCCAGTTGCCTGCGATCCAGTTCACCATGAAGCCCCCGTATGATGCACCGAGCGCCGCAGCGCGATCGGCGTCGAGGAAGGGGTACTTGTTCAACGCGTAGGCCCACCCCTTCTGCAGATCTTCCAACGGCCGGTCTCCCCAGTGCTGACTGATCGCATCGCAAAAAGCCTGGCCGTAACCTGTGCTTCCGTGGAAGTCGATCATAACCACCGCATAACCAGCGCCGGCATAGGTCATCGCGTTCCAGCGGTAGCTCCACATGTCGCCGAAGCTGCCTTGTGGACCACCGTGAATGAGGAACGCTACAGGGTACTTCTGCCCTTCTACATAGCCTGCGGGCTTCACCACATAGCCGTGTACGGTCTCGTTGTTCCAACCGGCGAAGCTGAACTGTTCGTACGCACCGAACTCCTTCTTTGCTAGACCGCTGTTCACGCGCGTGAGGTCGATGGCCCCATCATCGATGAAAGCGGGCGAGGCCGAGGTGCGCGCAACCCCGACGCCAATCCCCGATCGCCCGCGATACAACTTCGAAGGGCTGTTCATGGCGCTCTTGAGGAACACGAATCCCTGCGCGGTTTCGCTGAAGGCGTCCATGTGACCGTCCTTGGAAAGCGCAACCACCTCGCGTGTTCCGGGGTCCATGCGGAAGAGGCGATGTGTACCCATGTCGTCGGCGGTTACGAGCAGTGTTGTGCCATCGGCGCTCCATTCCATTTGCTCCACACTGCGGTCCCAGTCCGGTGCCAAAGGCGTTGAGGTGCCGGTGTTGGGATCGAGCAACCGCACCACGAAGCGGTCGGCCTCGAAGCCGGGACGCGCCATGGCTTTGTAGGCCAACGTCCGCCCGTCCGGCGACATGCGCGGGCTGGCGTCCCATGCTTTGTTAGTGGGTGTAAGATTGGTAAGCCCGCCGCCTTCGACCGGCACACTGTACACATCGAAATTGGTGCTCCACGGCTCATTGGTACCAGCCTCGCGCCCGCTGAAGTAAACGGTCTTCCCGTCCGGCGCTATGCAATAGTCACCTTCATCACCGAACGGCATCGACGGCACATCGCCATCAAATCCCGGTGTGAGCGCGGTAACCGCAGCATCCACGAAGCGTACGTGGAAGAGGTGATTGCGCGTGCCGTCCTTCCAGGTGTCCCAGTGACGCACGAAGACCCTCTCGTACACTGTGCCACTGCCTGTCCTCTTCTCTGCATTGCGTGCCACGGTGGTCGCGATCTCGTCCTTGCCCTCGGGTACCACGGCGAGAGAGATCACAGCGCTCCTGTTGTCGGGCATTAGTTGGAACGAACCCACGTCCAACGGCAGCCGTGTCATCTGCTCCGGTTCCTTGCCTGAAGGATCGCAACGCCAGATCTGCATGGTGCCGCCTTCGCCGCGTGCGCTGAGGAAGTACATGTGCTGGCCATTGGGCGACCATCGTGCGCCATCGGCACCACCGTCGCTCACCGGCAGCCGCACTTCAGGTTTGGCTATATCGCTAAGATCCTTCAACCACAGGGAACGCACGCCCTTGTTCCGCTCCATATCGGTTGCGCGCACGGTGAAGAGCGCAAAGCGGCCGGCAGTATCCACGCTCAATCCGCTGATGCGGTCGAGCAGGAGCATGTCCGTGTAGGTGAAAGGCGTGCGTTGCGCTTTCGAAGTGAACGCCGAAAGAATCAACAGGAAGAGGATGTGATGGCGGATCATGTGATCGTGATGGACCACAAGGATAGGATCTCTCACGTCACCGCCCTCTCCGTTTAGGCCAGATCAGCCCTTCCAAACAAACCTGGCCTCGGGCACTTCCCATACTTTCCCCTTAGCGTCCTTCACCTCAACCCTTACGGTGAACGGCGAACCGACGGGCAAATTGGTGATCATGGTGCGCATGGCCGATGTGATCGTGCCATTTGTTCCGCTGGCGAAGGCGTTCTTCTTCACGCAATCCTTAATGCAGATCGTGAGCGCAGTAATGCGCGCGTCGGGTACACAGCCTTGCAACTCAACGACCTTCAACCTTGCCCACTCGGCCTTGGTGATATCGCCACTGACCTTGTCGGCGAGGTTGATCCGTGGCGGACCACCGGGCGTGAACACCGAAGCATTCGAATTGTAAACAGTCGCGTTGAACGAGGTGCTCAGCAACGTCGCAGCGAGAAGAAGGGTGTGTGTGAACATGGTGATGGGTGTTTCCCCATCAATGCCATAGCACGCATCGAGGTAGCGCACCTGGCGAACGGCTGGTCACTTCGGCCTAGCTCAACCCACTGATCACCCCGTTCGAATCGATGTCCATGCCTTCGGCCGCAGGCACTTCCGGCAGGCCGGGCATACGCATGATCTCACCGCAGATGGGCACCACGAAGCCGGCACCCGCCGTGATCTCGATGTCCTTTACCGTAATGCGGAAGCCGGTGGGGGCGCAGCGCAGCGCTTTGTCGTCACTAAAGCTGTACTGCGTTTTCGCCATGCAGATGGCCGCATTGTCCAGGCCGAGCTTAGTGATGCGCCGCAACGCGGTCTCGGCATCGGCACTGTAGTCCACCCCATCGGCGCGGTAGATCTCACGAGCGATGGTCGCGATCTTGTCCTTGATCGGCGATGACAGCTCATAAAGTGGTTTGAAATCGCTCTTCCCCTCTTCAACCACACGGAGCACTGCTTGCGCCAAGTCGGTCATGCCATCACCGCCCTTGGCGAAGCCCTGGGCAAGCACTGCCTCGGTACCAAGCTCCTTGCAGAATGCCTTGATCATGTCGATCTCCTCATTTGTGTCCGTGGGGAAATGGTTGATGGCCACCACGGCCTTCACGCCGAATTTGGCGATGTTCTCGATGTGCCGACCGAGGTTGCCGAGGCCGATCTTCAACTTGTCCGGCGCTGCATTGTTCACCTCCTTGATGTCGGCGCCGCCGTGGTAGCGTAGTGCACGCACAGTGGCTACGATCACCGCCGCGGAAGGCTTCAACCCGGCCGCGCGACACTTGATGTCGAAGAACTTCTCAGCACCAAGATCGGCACCGAAGCCCGCCTCCGTGACCACGTAGTCGCCGAGGGTCATGCCCATTTTGGTGGCGAGCACACTGTTCACGCCCTGCGCGATGTTGGCGAAGGGACCACCGTGCAGGATCGCTGGATTGCCTTCAAGCGTTTGCACGAGGTTGGGCTTGATGGCATCCTTCAAGAGCAACGCCATGGCGCCTTGCGCGTTGAGGTCCCGCGCATAAACGGGAGTACGGTCGAAGCGCTGGCCCACGTATATGCTGCCAAGGCGTGTCTTCAGATCATCGAACGAAGTGGCGAGACAGAGGATCGCCATCACTTCGCTGGCGGGTGTAATGTTGAATCCATCCTGGCGCGGGATGCCGTTACCCGTACCGCCAAGGCCGATGGTGATATCGCGCAACGCACGATCGTTCATGTCCATCACGCGCTTCCAACTGATCGTTCGCGGATCGATGTTGAGCGTGCGCTTGCGGTTCTGTAGGTTGTTGTCGATCAACGCCGCGAGCAAATTGTTCGCCTTTTCGATCGCGCTGAAGTCACCGGTGAAATGAAGGTTGATGTCCTCCATCGGCACCACTTGCGCATAACCACCACCGGCCGCCCCGCCCTTCATGCCGAATACCGGACCGAGCGAAGGTTCTCGTAGTACCACCACGCTCTTCTTGCCCAACTTGCTCAAACCCTCGTGCAGTCCAATGCTCGTGGTGGTCTTGCCTTCGCCCGCTGGAGTGGGTGAGAGCGCAGTGACCAAGATGAGCTTGCTCTTCGCAACGCGGGCCTCATCGATCAAATCGATAGGGAGCTTCGCCTTGGTGCGGCCATAAGGCTCGATCACTTCGGGATCGATGCCGAGCTTCTTGGCGATATCGGCGATGGGACGCAGCTGCGCTTTCTGCGCGATCTCGAGGTCGGAGGGGAAGGGCATGTGGGCATGTGGTCAGGTGCGCATGTGACCATTGGATCACCGTGCCATGACGTGGGATGCGAAGATGATCGTTCCGGCGATCGGAAGGGCGAACCGGTCATGAGGCCATCTCGACTCGGAACCCCGCCTTTCGCAGGTCGTCCCAGAATTTGGGGTAGCTCTTGTTCACCACGGAAGGGTCGGTGATGGTGATGGAGCCGAGGAGCAGGCTGAGCGGTGCGAGGGACAGGGCCATTCGGTGATCGATGTCCGGATCGAAGCTGGCAGGAGAGCGTTGGGTAATGCCTTGCTTCACCGCAAATGCACCACCGGCGAAGGCGGCCACACCCCCCACTTGCGTTATTGCGTCCACCACGACGCGCAGGCGATCAGTCTCCTTCACGCGAAGGTTGTCGAGCCCCGTGAGCACGGCCCTTTGCCCGCATGCGGCAAGCGTGAAGGCCAGCGGCTGAAAGAGATCAGGCACCTGCTTCAGGTTGCGCGGCACATCTTCCCACGGCATTCCGTTGCCATTCGTTAGCAGCGCACCTTGTGGGGTGAAACTGGTGTGCACCCACGGCGCCCATAAGTGCTGCGCCTCGCGATCACCTTGCATGGTGTCGTCTGTCAGTCCTTCAAGTAATACTTCGGCATTTGCTGAAAGCGCTACGATCTGGTACCAGAAGGCCGCGCTGCTCCAATCGGATGGCACCAGGATGGGCGCTGGGATGTACGCGCTGGGATCCACGCGCACGCCGTCGAGTTCCAAACGCGGGAACACCCCAAAGTGCGCGAGCATCTTCATGGTCATGTGCACGAAAGGCTCGCTGAGGCGGGTGCCGGTCCAGCGCAAGGTGAGGCCTTCCTTCATGCACGGGGCGATCAGCAACAAGGCGCTCAAGTATTGACTGCTGATCGGCGAATCGAAGTGCACCTCTCCGCCCTTCAATGCACGACCGCGCACGCGATAGCCTTCAGGCACGCGCTCGATGTCGGCACCCAACGAGCGCAATGCGCTCACCAGATCATCGTGCGGGCGATCCAACAGGCGCTTCGTACCGGTTAGAACGTGTTCTTCGCCCACGCGCACGGCGGCCCAAGCCAGCAGGAACCGGAAGGTAGTTCCACCGGCGCCGCAGTCCATCAATTGTGGGTTGGTGCGCAGCAACTCATGCATCGAACGCGTGTCGTCGCCATCGCTGAGCTGGGATACCAGACCAAGATCACCGCATAGCGAAGCCATGAGCAGGCCGCGATTGCTGATGCTCTTGCTGCGCGGCATTGCGATCGTGGCGCGAACGGGTCCTCCAGGACGTGTGATCGTAAGCTGGTGCATGGATCAGGACTTGACCAATAGGCGATAGTGTTCCAGCGCTTCGTGCACCTGTGCGGCGGTGATGGGCACGTCGAACCTTGCGCTGCCGATGCCGGTGAGCAGCGTGAAGCGGAACTGCCCGGCGTGGTTCTTCTTGTCGTTGTTCATGAGCTCTATGATGCGGTGGTGTTCGGCGCCGTGCAGCACGAAGGGTTTGTACAGTGAGAGCAGGTGCTGCGCGATGCGGTCGTTGGAACCGCGATCGAGCAGCCCGAGCCGCCAGCTGAGCCACGCTTCGCACACCATGCCAATGGCCACGGCTTCACCATGCTGTAATGTTCGTTGCTGCGCTTCCCAGGAGAGTGCTTCAAGACCGTGGCCGATCGTGTGCCCGAAGTTGAGCAGCTTGCGCAAGCCCTGTTCGCGCGGATCCTCTTTCACAACGGCTGCCTTGATCGCCGCGCTGCGCGACACCAGCGGGGTCAATGCTCGGATGTCGTGCAGCGGTGCTTCGCGGATCGCCTCCCAATGGTCAGCGTCGTACACGAGGCCGTGCTTGATCATTTCGGCCACGCCATTGAGCAGCTCGCGCTTGCCCAGGCTCTTGAGGAAAGGCACGTGCACGTATACAGCGAGCGGATCGTGGAACACCCCTACGATGTTCTTTACACCACCGAGGTCCACTCCGGTCTTGCCGCCTATCGCAGCATCCACCATGCCCATGAGTGAGGTGGGCATGTGCACGCAACGAACGCCGCGTTTGAAGGTGCCCGCCACGAAACCCGCGATGTCGGTGACCACACCGCCACCGAGGGCAACGATGAGCGTATTGCGATCCGCTGCGCGGCTGGTGAGATGTTCCCAGATGTGCTGACACACTGCGATGCTCTTGCTTCCTTCGCCGGGCGCCACCGCAAGGGTCTCAGCGTTCTGCAAGCGCGGCACGTGGCCGAGCAACTCGGTGAGGCAATGTCGAAGCGTGTTCTCATCGCCGACGATGAAGCAACTCGTGGGATCGAGCTTACCGATGCGGATATCCAACATCCGCAGCGCATTGCCACCGAGCACCACCGCGTGTCCCCCCGCGTCGATCTCTTCCACCTCGTCCAACTTGGTACCCATTGCTATTTTTGGCCGCCTTCCCGCGACGGGCAGGTTTTCCAAAGGAACGAAGGAAGTACTCATGCCCCCGCAGGCCGCGCCCGCCGCGCCCCCTTCCAAGTTCCCGGATCTCACCGATACCCGCATCGCATTTTCGCAGTACACCGATCGCGGTCTTTCGCGTGCCTACTGGCTCTTCCGCATCATCGGCATTGGTTGGCTCAGTTCCGTGGGCGGTGCAATGAGCAAGGTGGCTCTAGCCCTGCACCTACCCATAAAGGGCATGATCAAAGCCACCATCTTCAAACACTTCTGCGGCGGTGAAACGATCGAGGAGAGCATGATCGCGGCGCAAAAGCTCGGCGACGGCGGCTTGGGCACCATCCTGGATTATAGTGTGGAAGGCCAGGAGGACGACGACACATTGGACCACACCACCGCCGAGATCATCGCGAGCATTGCTATGGCTGCGAAGCGGAAGGACATTCCCTTCGCTGTCTTCAAACCCAGCGGCATTTCACCGGTGGATCTACTCACAGCGGTGAGCGAAGGGAAAGCGCTTTCCGCAGAAGAAGAGCGCGAATGGCAGCAGGTGCTCTCCCGGATGGAACGCATTTGCATGGCGGCCGCGGAAGCGGGCATTCCCGTGTTGGTGGATGCCGAGGAGAGTTGGATGCAACCGGCCATCGATGCAATGGCCATGCGCATGATGGAGCGTTTCAATCGCGAGCGCGCCATCGTGTACAACACCGTGCAGCATTACCGCCATGATCGGCTCGCCTATCTGGAACAAGCCTTCGCGAAAGCGGAGAACAACGGTTACCACTTGGGCGTGAAGCTGGTTCGGGGGGCGTACATGGAAAAGGAACGTGCGCGGGCCGCAGCCGATGGACGCCCGTCACCCATCCACGTGGACAAAGCAGCCGTTGATCACGACTACGACGAAGCGTTGCGTTTCTGCGCCGACCATTTCCACCGTATTGCTGTGATGGTTGGCACGCACAACGAGCAGAGCACACTGCTCATGGCAAAGCTCATGGATGAACGCGGCATACCGCGCAACGACAAGCGCGTGTACTTCGCGCAGCTACTGGGCATGAGCGACAACATCAGCTACAACATGGCGGCGGCGGGCTACAACGTGGCCAAGTACGTGCCCTACGGTCCCGTGCGCGAGGTGCTCCCCTACCTGATACGCCGAGCTGCGGAGAACACCAGCGCGCGCGGGCAAACGGGACGCGAGCTGCGGTTGATCATCTTGGAGCAGAAACGGCGCCGCCGCGCCTAGGGCCGCTCATCCAACACGCGCACCGTTCAACGAAGCGGATGCGGCATGTTGTCGAAGGTCGATCACATTCGTCCCATCATTCCAACGGCGATGAAGAACAACCTCTCCACCCTCAGCATTCTCCACTACGTGTACGGCGGTCTCACCTGCTTCGCGGGACTGTTCATGCTCCTGTTCATCGGCGTGGGCACCTTCCTGCGAACCGATATGGTGCAGCAGCAACCAGATGCCGCCGATGCGGCCATGGTGGGCGGTATCATGCAAGGGCTCGGTGCGGTCCTCTTCGTGGTGGTGGAGGTGATCGGGGTGCTCATCATCCTCAGCGGCAGGTGGATCAAGCGGCGTGTGAACCGCACGGGATCATTGGTCATCGCGGGTTTCTGCTGCCTCAGCTTCCCCTTCGGTACGGCACTCGGCATCTTCACATTCGTTACGCTACTGAACGATGAAGTACGGCGCGAGTATGAAGGACAAGCGCCCGCAATTGTCTAGCGGATCACCATCAACGTGGCCGTGCTATCGCGATCGCTCTTGGCATCGCGCATCGCGCCGATAGTTAGGTGCATCGGAGTTCCCTTCACCGTGACATGCACCTCGTAGATCAAGCTGTCGTCCGTGCGACGCGAATCGCTGAAGCGGATGTCGGATGTGGGCAGCGCTTCGCGCAACACCTGTAGGTCGATCGATCGTGCTTCCAACTGGGCTTGCGCCGAAGGAGTAGCCTTTGAGAGCGTGTTGATCAAGCGCAGCTTCACCTTCTGCTCGGGCAACCACGCGCCATTGGTGAGGCGGTCACCGTACATCATGTAAGCGGCAATACCGCCGATGATAAGACCAACAAGGTAGAGGGTGAGACGGCGTTGGAGATCCATGGCAAAGGGTCGAGCATATGGGCACGTGCCCGAGGGGCGAAGGTGGCCATTTCATGTCCAGGTGCACATGTGGGTTGATCGACGCTGTATCCCAATGCGATCTGCCGATCATTCTGCCTGCGGCGGGGCTGAACGTCAGCCCGCGTCGGGCCGGAGACGATCTTTCGACTGCGAAGGATAAGAGATCGCGCTGCCCCGGAGATCCCTCTTGGGGCCTTGGTCGCATTGCTCCCATGCTCAACCCGTTTTGCACCAGCGCACGGTGAACAACGTGCACCGTTCGCGCGCCGTGCGCTTGCCGCGTCTTCCACCTTTGTCCATTCACATGCGTAGCGCGTTGATCATTCTGTTGCTGCTGTCCATTGTGGCCGCCACCGCTTGGACCCTTTGGCGCTGGAACGACGGCCGAACAGCCAACGCGGATCCCTGGCGCGCAGTGCCCACCGAAGCAGCGGTCATCATTGAACTACCCCACGCGTGGACCACTTGGGATCGAAGCACGCACACCTCGTTGCTGCTGAGCGGCTGGGAGAAGCAGGGAGCACAGGGCCTTTCAGACCTGATGGCGCACATGGTAAGCGCGATGGAGAAGGACGCCACGTTGCGCAACGCGATCGGGACCGGTACGGTGCTGATCGCGTTGATGCGCAACGGATCGAAGGGCACAGGCTTCGTGGCCGTTGGTGCGCTGGGCGATAGTATGTCGCCCGATGCGCTTAGCGATCTATTGGGAATATCCGCAAGTGAGCGCAGCGCACTTGCGAGCGGCGCAGTGGTGAGCGCCGCACCGCTCGCTACCACCACATACGCGTGCGCCGTGCTTGATGGAACATGGATCCTCGGATCATCGCGTGAGTTGGTGGACGAAGCACTCGCGCAGCTCAAACATGGCGAAGAGATCATGAGCGATGCGCTCTTCGCAAAGGCCTACGCCACCCTAGGCAAGGGATCCGATGCTCACGTGCTGTTGAACACGGCGCGGCTCAGCGGGCTGCTCAGTAACGCGTGGAAATTGGAGCAGTTGGAGCGGTACGCCCTGCCGAACGGTTGGCTGGCCCTAGACCTCAGCGTTCGTCCAGATGCGATGCTCTTTAGCGGGCTGCTCGTTGCCGAAGGTGTAGATCCGCTGATCACCACCATCCACCAACAAGGCAACGGACCATGGAACATCGGCCGGGTGCTGCCCACGCGCGTGGTGCAATGGGAAGTGCACCACGTGAGCGAGGCCCAAGACTTTCTATCCGCAGTATCGCCTACCGATGAGCAAGGCCTATCGCTGGAAGCATTGCCGTCGTGGGCCCATGGTGCGGTGGGCACGGCCGTGGCTTGCGACAGCATCGGACGCCCTGCGCAGCGTTGGCTTGTGATCAGCACCGACGATCCCGAAAGTGCGCGTGAAGCGTTGGAACAACAGTGTGCGACGGCCGCATGTGACAGCTTCGTTCATCGCGGTACGCGCGTGTCGCGTTCCGCGGAAGCACATGCATGGGACCGCTTGATGGGCCGCAATACATTGCTTCCCCAGCAGCCGTGGTGGGCTATCCTAGGCAACAACGTGGTGATGAGCGACGATGCCGACGCGGTTCGAGCGAGCATCGACACGTGGAACGACGGCAACAGCTTGGCCGAGGACGAGCGCACCGGCAACTGCTTCATGCGCATGAGCGATGATGCGGCCTTTACCTGGTGGTGCGATCCCGTGCGCGGCGGTGCGCTCTTCCGCGAAGGACTGAAGACCGGCACCGATAGTGCGTTCGCGGCATGGCTGCCGGTGCTCGCCGATCTGGGCGGCTTGAGCGTGCAATTTGCAACGGCCCAAAATGCCATGGTGCACGTGAGCATGCTGCTGCTGCGCGCACCAAGCGGCACCAGCACAACCACGGCAGCCAAGAACGACAGCGAACTATGGAGCTGCACGATGCAAGCTCCCGTGTTGCGCGATCCGGAGATCGTCATCAATCACATGAACAATACACGCGAGGTATTCGTGCAGGATACCCTGGATACGATCCACTTGATCTCCGCCACAGGTGAACTGCTATGGAGCCGTGCGCTCGATGGACCCATTCTGGGCGCCGTGCACCAGGTGGATCGTTTCAAGAACGGCAAGCTGCAACTGCTCTTCAATACGGCCAGTGCAGTGCACATGATCGATCGCAACGGCAAAGATGTGCCCGGATTTCCTCAGGTGTTGCGTGCACCGGCCGCCGCACCGCTCGCCGTATACGATTACGACAACGAGCGCGACTACCGCGTGCTGGTGCCCTTGGAGGATGGGACTGTGATCAACCTCACCATTGAAGGTGCGGCGGTGGAGGGTTGGGTCACACCAAAGCTCAGCGCACCGGCGATCGCACCTGTGCACCACTTGCGCATACGCAACAAGGATCACCTGCTCACCGTGGATCGCAATGGCGGCATCAAGCTCTTCGACCGTAAGGGTAATGCGCGCGAAGCGGTGCGCACCACCTTGCCAGGGATCGCCCATCTGAATGCGGTCTTTCGAGGCAATGAGCTCATGGCTCAGCGCATTGCATGGACAAGCATGGAAGGCCAATTTCATGTGACGACGCTCGCAGGCGACGATCCCCAATGGCGTTCACAAGCAGGCAACACGCTGCTGGTGGATGACATCGATCATGACGGCGCCGTCGACCTGCTCACCGCAAAAGGAGATACGGTGATACTGTCCACCGGCGATCGACAACAGTGGGACACAGACCTCGGAAATGCACCCGATCGAGCAGCCGCTGTTCACTCCACCGCAATGATCAGTTGCGCATTTGCGAGCACAACGATCGATCAGGTCTGGCTTTTGGATGCGCAAGGACACGTTTTGTCGGGTTGGCCGAAAGCTGGAAGCACGCCACCAGTGGTCACCGATGTGAACGGTGATGGCTCCTTTGAGGCCATCACCATAACCCGCGACCACCGCGTGATCGCTTACCGGACCGCCGCAGGACCGTGAGGCGCTTCACCACGGAGAACGATCGATGAAGAGAGGCCTACCTCCGAACCCCCTTCCATACTTCCGCATTGTGCGAGAGATACAAACCATGGATGATGTGCGAACGCTCGTGGAGCGGTTCTATGCACACGCGATCAAGGACGAAGTGATCGGTCATTTCTTCGCCCACCTCGCCCTCAACGTGCATCTCCCCAAGATCACCTCCTTCTGGTGCATGGTCCTGCTGGGCTGGGCCATCCCGCCTACCAGGGCGGACCGATTGCAGCGCACATGAGGCTGGACCAACGCATGCGCATGGAACCACTGCACTTCGATCGCTGGCTCAGTGTCTGGGAGCGAACGGTCGATGAACTGTTCACCGGAGACAAAGCGGAAGAAGCGAAGAACCGTGCGCGAACGATCGCCTCGGTGATGCTGCACAAAGTGCAACAAGCGCGAAGGAACTAGCGGCCTTGTTTGCGCAGCAAGACACGCTGCCCCTCGGATAGGCGTGCATCCATAGCAAGCCCATTGTACTTCGCAAGCTTCGAGAGCTTCACGCCCGCAAGCTGGCTCACGCTCCACAGCGTTTCACCTACTGCGACCACATGTACCTCGGTGGTCTTGCTCGCATTGCGCTTGGGCTGTATGTAAACGATCTGTCCTTCGGTAAGCGCCGCCTCGCTGTCCATGTCGTTCCAGCGTGCTAGCATGCCGTGCGTCATCTCCAGATCGGTGGCCAGCTTGCGGAAGGTGTCGCCCGCTTTGGCCCGCACGAACTTTATCCGGCCCTCGAACACATCAACAGTGCGACCAGCGCCGATGGTGATCTCGCCGCTTGGAACGGTCCTACGAGCAGGATGTCCTTGGCGCACGGGTGGACGATCCGCTTGCGGCTTGGGTTTGTAGTTGACATCCACACCCACGTCCAACTTATGCAGATCATAGCGCTCGATCAGTTCGATCAGCTTCTGCGGGTACTTCGGATCCGTGGCGTAGCCCGCTTTCTTCAACCCATGAGCCCATCCCTCGTAATCTGTTGACTTCAGTTCAAAGAGCGCAGCATACCGTGAGCGCTGGAGGAACTTCGCATGGTCATCATAGCTATCGGCCGCATCCTTGTACACTCTGAAACAATCGTCCTTTCGATCATCGTCGTGATATGCGCGCCCACCGGTCCAGTCGGGCGTGCACTTGATCCCGAAGTGGTTGTTGCTCTCCCGCGCCAGCACGCTGTTGCCGTTTCCGCTTTCCAGCAGCCCTTGCGCCAATGTGATGCTCGCGGGGATCCCGTGCTCCTTCATCTTCGTCACCGCTACCGCCTTCCACTGCGTGATGTACTCCTCGGCGGTGAGCGGCTTGTACCCCTGCGCATCGATGGTGACGAACGCATAGGCGGGCAACAGGGCCAATGCGAAACCGATGCATGCGAGCCGAGCGAGGGATGACAATGGAGCGGAAGCGTGCATGATCGTGGTTGGCGAAGCTACCGGGGCCGTGTGTCGACACTTTAGCCCAAAAGGCCGATGGTGCCAACAGGAGCGTGTGAAAAGAACGTACCACGCACACCAGCTTGTATGCGCAAGGCCGCACCTTCGCCGCCACCGAACCATGAGCGCGCTGGATCGTTACCCCGATGACATGGAACGTGAGACCGAGCCGGACCGGCCAAAAGATGATCGTGCGGAGCGCTTGGGCCTGGAGCCCGAGGACTACTACTTCACACCCGAAGGCTACCTGGTCTTTACCGAGCAATACCACCGCAAGCGCGGGCATTGCTGCGGCAGCGGGTGCAGGCATTGCCCCTATGGGCACGAAGCGGTGAAGAAGGTGAGGGGTGAGAGCGCATAGCAAGGGCCTTAAATCTGTCACCGAGGAGGTCTATTTTCGTCTGCTGCCCCAAATGCTTTGGCCTGGACAGGCACCTGCATGAATACAATGCTCATCAGAAACTGAACGGCGACATGGAAAGGAAATACGGGCTGCCGGATTTTCTGGTCGGCATTCTCGACCAAGAGTCCTACGAACGCTGGTTGAGACGCAAGGCGGCAGGACACTGTAAGCGCGATCGGAAGCGCGGAAACGTATCCATCAGCCAGGAATTATATCGACTCGCCATTCATCATGCTGTTGTTCGAAGTGGTGGATTGGATGAATACACGGGAGAAAAACTCAATTGGCAATTGGTTTCCACGTATAACAACGATCAATCAAAGGCAGAGCGACGAGCTTACAAAAAGGCTCTTGGCGATTTGCCAACTGTCGATCACGTTGGAGATGGGATGGGCGCAGCCGAATTCAAGATGTGCTCATGGCGCGTGAATGACGCGAAGAACGACCTTACGTATGATGAGTTCCTGCAACTGTGCACCGACGTCCTACGATTTAGCGGACGCATCGATGGGACAGGGGTCCAGCAACGTCTTGCATAGCTCTGCCGCAACGCTGCCTGCGCCTTCAGATGCTCGGCATGCTCATGAACTAAGGATTGCCTAAAGCAGACTCAAGAGCGTAGCTGCGAACAACGCGCCGACTTGCGCTTCCGGAACACTGTCGCTTAGCGATCTTCGCGGCATGTCCACCGCGACCATTTCCGACCTCGTCCTCTTCCAGCAAACCATCCTCGAAGGCATCCCCGATGTCCTTCCGCCTGCGCGACCACTTGATCCATCAGTGAGCCACGCGCCCAAGCGCAAGGACATCCTTTCGCCCGAGGAGAAGAAGCTCGCGCTCAAGAACGCGCTGCGCTATTTCCCGAAGAAGCACCACGCCACGCTCGCGCTGGAGTTCGCGCAGGAGCTGAAGGAGTTCGGCCGTATCTACATGTACCGCTTGCGTCCGGAGCACGCGATGCACGCACGACCGATCAGTGAATACCCTGCGAAGTGCAAG
Organism: Flavobacteriales bacterium; assembly: GCA_046595075.1. Lineage (GTDB taxonomy): Bacteria > Bacteroidota > Bacteroidia > Flavobacteriales_F > PHOS-HE28 > PHOS-HE28. Next base: position 22,585 of record JBKJPT010000210.1, on the reverse strand, counting down.
CAGGCTGCCGCGATCATGCTTATGATCCAGAACAACCTGGATCCCGCCGTGGCGCAGCATCCTCATGAACTGATCACCTACGGTGGCAACGGAGCGGTGTTCCAGAACTGGGCGCAGTACAGGATCACCATGAAGTACCTGAGCGAGATGAGCGATGCGCAGACGCTGGTGATGTACAGCGGCCATCCGCTGGGGCTCTTCCCAAGCCATACCGATGCGCCGCGTGTGGTGGTGACCAACGGCATGGTGATCCCCAACTACAGCAAGCCCGATGATTGGGAGCGCATGAACGCGCTCGGCGTTTCGCAATACGGCCAGATGACGGCGGGCAGCTACATGTACATCGGTCCGCAAGGGATCGTGCACGGCACCACCATCACGGTGTTGAACGCGTGCAGGAAGTTGAAGGAAGCCGGCACGCAAGGGAAATTATTCGTGACCTCGGGTCTCGGTGGTATGAGCGGCGCGCAACCCAAGGCTGGCAACATTGCAGGCGTGGTGACGATATGCGCGGAGGTGAACGCCACCGCTGCGCACAAACGCCAAAGCCAGGGCTGGGTGGATGAAGTGATCAGCGATGTGGATGCGTGCATCGATGCTGCGCAAGCATGGCAGAAGAAAGGCGAAGCGCACAGCATCGCCTTCCTCGGTAACATCGTTGATCTATGGGAGCGACTTGCAGCGCGCAACATCAAAGTCGACCTAGGTAGCGACCAAACGAGTTTGCACAACCCGTGGGCAGGTGGTTACTACCCTGTGGGTCTGAGCTACGAAGAGAGCAATGCGCTCATGGCGAAGGATCCCGCCGCCTTCAAAGAGCGGGTGCAGGAAACCCTACGCAGGCATGTGATCGCCGTGAACACACTTGCTGGCCAAGGCATGTATTTCTTCGATTACGGCAACGCCTTTCTGCTCGAAAGCAAACGCGCTGGTGCGGAGATCGGTGGTTTGAAAGGCGAAGAGTTCAGGTATCCGAGCTACGTAGAAGACATCATGGGGCCGATGTGCTTCGATCATGGCTTCGGTCCGTTCCGCTGGGTGTGTACAAGCGGTGATCCGAAGGATCTGGTGACCACTGATCGCATTGCCGGTGATGTGCTGGAGGCCATGCTGAAGGAAGCACCACCGGAGATCGCACAGCAGATCGCCGACAACCTGCACTGGATCCGCAACGCGCAGCAGAACAAGTTGGTGGTGGGTAGCCAGGCCCGCATCCTCTACGCCGATAGCGTGGGTCGCATCCGCATTGCCGAGGCGTTCAACAAGGCCATCGCGAATGGAACGATCTCCGCACCGGTGGTACTGGGTCGTGATCACCACGACGTGAGCGGCACCGACAGCCCCTATCGCGAGACGAGCAACATCCGCGATGGATCGCGCTTCACAGCCGACATGGCCGTGCAGAACTTCGTGGGTGATGCTTTCCGCGGCGCCACGTGGATCAGCTTGCACAACGGCGGCGGCGTGGGCTGGGGCGAAGTGATCAACGGCGGCTTCGGAATGGTGCTCGATGGCAGTGCGGACAGCGATCGCCGGTTGAAGAGCATGCTGCTCTGGGACGTGAACAACGGCATCGCCCGCAGAGCGTGGGCACGCAACCCCAATGCGGTTTGGAGCATCGAACAAGAGATGAAGCGCACGCCACAACTGAAGGTGACCTTGCCGAACGAAGCGGACGATGGGCTTATCGATCAAGCCTTATCTTGATCGATAGGACTAATTCTCAGCCAGCACCCAACCCCATCGCGTCGGCCTGCGTGTATGCGATCGTAACTTCAAGACCAACCCAACGACCTACCATGAGAAATCCATTACGCTCCTTGTCCCTCGGTTTTGCGACCGCACTTGGCTTGGCCACCTTCGCGCAGCCGCTCCCTCCCTACCCGGTAACGGTGGTGGGGTATGTGCCGGGCTGCACACCGCTCAGTTCGGTGAACATCGTCACCACATCCAATACCCAACCGGCCATCGACATCGATGTGCCCATGGCGGTCGACTGCTACTTCAGCATCACCCTGCTGATGGATTCATACAGCGGCACCTTCATCGTTAGCACACCGTGCCTGGGTGCGATCCAGTCCGTGACCATGCCCTATCAGGTGAACTCGTTCTTCCCGGACAGCACGATCGTGTTCGTTACCATCAACTGCGGTGGCAATACCACGGATTGTCTGGGCGTGATCGGCGGCGGCGCATTGCCGGGGACCGACTGTGCGCTCTTCAATGGAGCGATCGGTACGTGGTCAGCGAACTGCATATGCGAAGCCGATAGCACGGGCGGAAACGTCGATTGCATGGGGATCCTGAACGGACCGAACATGCCCGGTACGGCGTGCTCCACCCCGGCCGGTGTCTTGGGTACCTGGACCGCCAACTGCTACTGCGATGCCGACTCCACCAACACAGGTGTGGATTGCCTTGGCATCATCAACGGTTCCAACCTGCCAGGCTCGCCTTGCTGGATGTCCAACAACGCGATCGGCGTTTGGGATACGGACTGTGATTGCACTGACAGCACGATCTTCATCGGTTGCCAAGCTTCCTTCTGGGTGCTGCAAGCATACGAGGGAGACAGCCTCAACCCCAATGGCGGTGGCGCACCCATCCCCTACGAACTGTGGGTGTGGAACCTGAGCCAGGGCACCGACCCCATGAGCTACTCGTGGAGCTTCGGTGATGGCACGGGCAGCACCGATCCATACCCCACCCACACATACAGCGGCAACGGCCCTTACCTCATGTGCCTCACGATCGCTGATGCCACCGGTTGCACCAGCACCACCTGCGACAGCATCTCCATCGACAATGATGGCATCCTCAACGGCATGGTGATCAACGACGAAGCGAACGGCAATGCCGAACGCTTGAACGGCTTCACCATCAACGTACACAACGGCCTCACCACAAGCATGGGCGAAGTGCCGGCACTGAGCGAACTGCATGCATGGCCCAACCCTGCCAACGGCGAACTGAACCTCACCTTCAACGCACGCCAGAACGGCGCCGCCACATTGACCATCCTGGATGTGAACGGTCGGGAAGTAGCGCAACTCAACCGCGCGCTCGCCGTGGGCCGCAACCAGCAGCGCTTGGATCTGGGTTCATTGCCCGCTGGTGTCTACACCGTGCGCCTCGCCGATCGCAGCTCCGGAAGCATCACCACCCTGCGTTTCGTAACGAGCCGATAAGCTCACCAACCCGCTTAACGAACGCCCCCGGATCCCGGGGGCGTTCGTGCGTTAGGGCCATACCCACCAACGGGTTGCCTAATTTTCGGTCGCACCCAACCCGGCACCAGTGGGCACCGTGTATGTGAGCGAACCGCAAGACCCACAAGATCCATGACCATGAGAACTTCATTCCGCAACCTCACGCTAGCGATCACCACCACTTTCGGGCTGGCAGCTACGGCGCAGAGCGTGATCACCGTCAGCGGTACCGTTTCGCCCTGCGTGGGCTTGAGCTACCCCGTCCACATCGTTGTGAACAACAACCCACCGATCGACACGGTGGTGACAACAGGAGCTGGCTGCACGTACAGCTTCACCTTCACCGCGAACGGCCCACAGGGCACAGGCCTCGTGCAGACCTCATGTGATGGTGGGGTCACTTGGTCCGGTTTGAACTTCAGCTGGACACCCTTCATCAACATCGTCACGGTGGACCTCGCATGCAACAGCACAGGTAGTTGCAATGCATGCTTCACCACGGCCTCCAGCCAACCTTGGGTGATCGAGTACACCAATTGCACCAGCGGAAGTGTATTGCCGGTCACATACTCCTGGCTCTTCAGTGATGGCTCCATTAGCAACATTGCCAACCCTGTCTGGAACATCGTGACCCCGGGATTGTACACAGCCTGCCTATCCATTGAGGATGCCAACGGATGCACGAGCACCATCTGCGATTCCGTGATCGTGGATAGCAATGGCAACATCGATCCCAACCTTTTCCCCTGCACGGCCTGCGTGGATGCAGTTGCTGCAACTGACGGCCCCGCTGGCCCACCGCTGCCATGGACCGTGCAAGCGAACAACTGCTCCACTGGCGGTATGGGCACCGTGACCTATGTGATCGAATGGGGCGATGGCGTTACCGGCGGCAGCAACCCGCACGTGTATTCACAACCGGGCACCTATTTGGTGTGCATCACCATGGCCGACCTGAACGGGTGCACAGCCACTTCGTGCGATAGTGTCACGATCGATGCTGGTGGAAATGTGGACCCCAACGGCACCGCGCCATGTGTGGCTGGTTTCTGGGTGATGCAAGCCTACGAGACGGACAGTCTCGATCCGGGCTCCGTAGTGCCGATCCCCAATGAACTGTGGATCTGGAACCTTAGCAGTGGCGGCAGCGGCAACTACCAGTTCGTCTGGAACTGGGGCGACGGCACACCCAACAGTACTGAGGCCTATCCCACGCACGTCTACGGCAACGGTGGCCCGTATGTGCTCTGCCTCACCATGTACGATGGTGGCTGCACTGACACCGCGTGTGATTCAGTCACTGTGGATGGCAACGGCCTTTACACGGGCATGGTGCTGGAAGAAGAGGCCAACTACGCGCGCAGCGGTTTTACCGTGAACGTGCTGAACCAGTTGCCTACGGGCATAAGTGAACGCCCAGTGGTGGAAGCGCCATTGTTGTGGCCCAACCCCGTTGAAGAGCTGATCAACCTCAGCTTCAACACCAACCTCAGCGGTAACCTGCCACTGACGATCATGGACATGAACGGGCGCGTGGTGCGCAACGAATCCGTGCGGGTGAACGGTGGTGCGAACAAACTGGAGATCGAAGTGAACGAATTGTCTCCGGGTATTTACATGATGCGCTTCGGTGGCGATGCGAAGGCAGTGAGCTTCCGCTTCGTGAAGCGCTAGAACAGAATGAACATGCGCCGGGGGCTTCCAGCAATGGAAGCCCCTTCGCACTTTGATGATGGTGAACGAAACGCTCATAACCCGGTGCGCCAGCGAGGAGCCCAAGGCGCAGTATGAGCTCTACCGTGCACTATACCCGCAGATGATGGCGATCTGCAACCGTTACGAACGCAACAAGCAGGACGCAGTGGCCCGCATGAACCAGGGCTTCCTGAAGATCCTCACCAACCTCGACAAACGTCGCCCCGAAGTACCCTTCGAACTCTGGACACGCCGCATCATGATCAACACCGTGATCGATGACCACCGCGCGCAAAAGCAGCGCAAGGAACAGGAGCGCTTGGATGCACCACTGGACGCTGGCACACTCACCGAGGTGAACGACTACCTGCGCCACATGGAGGCCGATGCCTTCGCCGCGCTCCTCGATCGCGTGCCGGAAATGTCGCGCAAAGTGTTCAACCTCTTCGCCATCGACGGTTTCGCGCACCAGGAGATCGCTTCCATGCTCGGCATCAGTGAAGGCACTTCGAAATGGCACGTGTCGCATGCGCGGCAGGTGCTTCAACATGCATTGGCACGGATCGCCGCATCCGCAGTAAAGACAGCAACATCATGAGCACCAACGATCAATTCGACGAGCTGGCCCGGCGAAAGCTGGCCGAGCGCGACTTCCCCTTCCAGGAAGCGCACTGGCTCGAAGCCCAACGCGCCATCGCCGCGCAAGGACAACAGCGCCGGGGCGGCGCATGGATGTACATCGCAGGTGTGGCGGCGGTGATCGTGGCGCTCTGGCTGCTGTGGCCATCGGACCAACCTGTGCAGGTTACCGAGGTGAACAATGGGCGCGCGCAACATCCGGTGGAAGCGGATGCGGCCATGGTGGGGGAAAAGGAAGGAGAACAAGCAACAACGACCTCGCGCCAAGTGCAGGAGGAGAACGAACGCGTGTTGAGTGCAGCACAGAAAGAAGGATCGAACGTTGGTGGATCGCAGGTCCGTGCGGTGCAACAACACCACCCGAACGCATCATCTGAAAACAGACAACGCAACGTTCCACAAACGACGACCGTGACGACAGGCGAGGGATCACTCACGCCATTAAATGAGGTCGCACGACCAATAGAGCCTGTAGATGGTGCCGACCAAGGATCGACCGCACTGGCAGGATCCTCGGCGAGCAATGGATCAGCGAACGTGAAGGACCCAACGCCCGTGACCGGATCGACCACGTATCCGCAGACCGTTCCCAATACATCAAGCGCAAATGGATCAGTATCGGTAGTCGCAACTGGAGACACCGGGTCTGCAGACACGACCGTGCCCGATCCACAAGGAACTCCGGTAGGCGATCAAGAACTCGCTCAAAGCGCCACCGCCGATGCTTCCCCCATGGACCCTTTGAACAGTGAGCCCGAACCAGCGATCAATTCCGATGTGCCGGACAGCGCAGTGGTGAACACGGATCCACGTGCTAACGTAGCGCCGAACGACACTACCACGACGCCACTCAACCCACCCATCGTTCCACCTTTTATCACCGCGCGCTCGCCATGGGAATTCACCGCGCTTGGCGGCCTCTTCAACACCACCAGCGCATACAGCGGTGGCAACAGTGCCGCATGGTCCGTGGATCCGCAGCACACCATCGGCTTCTGCGCGGAGTACGTGCACATGGGCCGCAACGTGGGTCTTGGTGGAGGCATCCATTACGGCAGCTATGCCGATCGCTTGCGTACACAGGAGGAAAGTCGTTCGGTGCTCACCACCACACCCGCGTGGTACCTGCAACCGGTGGACACCACCATCCTGCTCATCACCGGTTCCTACACCGATTCGTTGGGCGTAGTGCATTACACGGGACAGAACATCGATGTGACGATCAACGAACTGCGCATGACGCTGGACAGCACATACGCCAGCACGGTGATCCGGCAAGCTATGGAGCGCATCAACCGCACCAGCTATGTGGAAGCGGTGGGCTTGGTGGATGCGCACCTTGTGCAAGGTCGCTGGACCTTCGGCGTACGCGGTGGCCCCAGCATAGGGCTGCTCACCGAGCATCGCGGGGCCATTCCTTCTGGTGAAGAAGGCTACACCGAGTTCGCGGACCTGCCCATGAAGACCGTTGTGATGGGTTGGACAGCACGAGCTTACGTGCGCTACCGGTTCAACGCAGCATGGAGTGTAGGCATCGAGCCTGCGGCGCGTGGTCAGTTCAACGTGGCCTTCGATCAAGAAGGGATCACCCGCCGGTCAAGCGCGCTGGGCTGCATGCTCTCATTGACCTACCGCCTGCGCTGAACGGTGTTCGAGCCGCGCGATACATCTTCGCGGCATGCAAGACCTGGAAAGCCTTCCCGCCTTCGCGCGCAACGGCGTTCTACGCGCGGTGATCGAGATCCCCGCCGGAACGGTGGAGAAGCGCCAATACGATCGCGCCAGCAACACCTTTCCCGTGGACCTGCGCAACGGCGTACCGCGCAGGATCCGCTTCCTGCCCTACCCTGCCAACTACGGCTTCATCCCCGGCACACGTATGCTGAAGAATGAAGGTGGCGATGGGGATGCAGTGGACGTGTTCGTTCTGTGCACAGCACTGCCCAGCGGCACCGTGCTCGAAGTCGAGGTGATCGGAGTGATCGAACTGCTCGATGCCGGTGAGCGCGACGACAAGCTGATCGCACTGCCTGTGGATCCCGCATTACGCACCACGGAAGCTGCGGACATACAAGACCTGCCCAATGCAGCCCGCGACATCCTGGTTACCTGGCTGCTCAACTACGACCCCGTGGATGGCGCGCAACTCGTTGCAGTGAAAGGCAAGCCCGATGCGTTGGCGACCGTGGAGCGTTGGCTCATACGCTAGCGCGCAATGATCAGGGGTAGTGCGCGCACGGCAGCGCGCGACCGTACGATCACGCGATAGGCACCGTTCGCCATCGCGGCCAGATCCAACTCGGTTCGATCGGCCGTGGCCTTCATCCTGAGGCCTTGCCTACCCGATGCATCAACCACCGTGATCGCATCGCCAGCGACAGTGCCAAAGATGGTCATGCGATCGCTCGCGGGGTTGGGCGCAAGGGCGATCACTTGCACCGCGTGGTCGGCAATGCCAGTGATGCAAGAGCTATTGGTGCAGAAGGTGACCGCGCTACCCACTGTGCCGGTGTTAACGTCCAGAAAAGGAGGCGTGCCCACCGTGGGCGATTGATCGCAGAAATCGAGCGGCCCAGTGATCGATCCATGGTTGACCGTGGAATCCACCACGCAAATACTGCCGTCGCCGGTAATGCTGGAATAGTTGGTAAGACCACCTTCCACGATCAACGTGCCGCCATCCATCTGCACCTGCCCATCGGAAATGAAGTCGCCAGCCACTTCGAAGAGGCCAGTGACATCGAGCAAGCTGTAGTTGTACACCCAACCAGATATGAACACGTGCCCTTCCATGATGAAGACACCGTTGAGGGTCAACGTCACCGGGAACGAGGTGGTGATCTCCCCGGTGCTGGTCACTTGCACTTGAGGGTTTGTAATGGTGAGGTCGCCGAGCAGTTCAACCGAATGCATCACCACCAACGAAGCCGTGGACACAGGCACGCAGTTGCAGCTCCATGTCGCGGGCGCGCTCCATGCACCGTTCTGCACGGTGTTCACCGTTTGGGCTTGTGCTGTGGAAGCGAGGATGGCCAGGACAAAGGCGTATTGCACACGCATGTGATCGGTTTTGCACGTTTGACGCGGCGCGGCCTACCCATGGCGCCCAGCATGTCAGCAGCCACGCATCCTCAGTCGAACTCGGCGCACATGAAACCCTTACGCTTCAGCACTGCCATCACTTCATCGCGCAAATGAAGCCCCTGCTCGATGCGTAGGACGCGATCGCGATCCTCTAGATCAATGGTCCAGCGTGAGCTACCCAGTAGTTCGCAGAGCGCTGGCGCGAGCAACTTCACTTGGCCCATGGTGTTCACGGTGGTGCGCAATACGAGCACGGTGTGCAGTGGATCGTGCGACACAACAGCAGCAGTGGCTCGGGAATGGACCTTCTGCGTGGTCGGTGTTCCAGCGGAAACGGAAGTGTCCATGGCCCTGATGACGAACAAGTCCCGTGATCACTTCGATCCTTCCGAAGAAATACCTCCATCACTTGGCGCGGGGCCATGATCGCGCCAGCGCGAGCCGCAGCGCTCCTTCCAACGTGCGCGCATTTCGGCGCGTTCACCCTCGTTCATGTGCTTCCACTTCTCGCGCCATTCGCCGTGCTTTCCACCGCGCATCCAGTGCGGGCCGCAACCACCATGGCGGCCTTTGAAGCCACCGAAGAGGATGCGGCACAGCAGCAGCAGGCCAAGTGCGTGCGGGAAGTTGATGAGCGCCCAGCCGGTGAGGCCGGGAATGATGGCGTTCCAAAGCAGCATGACCACCGCACCCATGGCGGCCACAAAGGCCACGGCCAGCAGGGCGAAGAGCGGGATCAGATAGGGGCGTTCTCGAAAGTTCATGGTAGTTCGTTCTAGTTCAGCTTTGACAGGTCAAGCCTTGATCAGTTCGGTGTACACGGTCTCCAAGCGCTCGCGCAGCTTAAGCACCGCATAACGTTTGCGCGAGATGATGGTCTTGATGTTCTCACCCTGCTCATCGGCGATGTTTTGCAGGGTCTTATCCTCCAGTTCGTTCTGCACGAAGACCAGCCGCTGGTTCGCGGGCAATTCATCCAGCACGGCGTTCATCTCCTCCCAGAAAATGTCGCGCAACATCAGCGTGTCGGCATCGGCATCCGTGGCCAACAGCACATCACGGAACATGGTCGCGCCTTCATCGTCCAGGAAACTTCTGTCCTCAAGCGACTCGGTGCGCTTCTTCCGATAGCGGTCCGTGATGCGGTTGCGCGCCACGCGAAAGAGCCACGCACCCACTTGCTCGATGGTCTCGAGCTCCGGCTGGCTGCTGAACTGCACCCACACATCCTGCAAAACGTCCTCGGCATCGGCATCGGTGGGCACGCGACCACGGATGAAGCGGAACAGCGAACCGCCGTACTCCTTCACCGTGCGTGCGATGCTGCGTTCAATTGCCATTGCGCGGTCCATGCCTTCCGTCCTCACCCTGCCGAAGACGAACTGGTCGGGAGATCACTTCAACCGGATGGAAATATGCGTCAGGCAAGTGGATCAGCCTCGCAGCTCGGCCCCGACCTCCTTCTCCAGCGCTGCGCGGATGCGACCCATCGCCTTCGCCACCTGCTCGTCGGTCAGGGTACCACCAGCATCCTGCAAAGTGAAGCTTAGCGCATAGCTTTTCCGCCCTGCGGGAAGTTTGTCGCCCTCGTACACATCGAAGAGATCCACTTCGCGCAACAGCTTGCGCTCGGCTTGGAAGGATAACTGCTTCAACTGTTCGAAGCGCACTTCGGAAGCGAGCAAAAGGCTCAAGTCACGACGCACGGCCGGGTAGCGCGGTACTTCGGCGTAAACGATGCGATCCTTACGACAGGCATCGAGCAAGGCTTCCTCGTTCAGTGCAACATGGAAGACCGCCTGTGCCACTCCGTTCTTGCGGCCTTCGTGCTGCGCCACGCGGCCAAGGATACCGATCGAACGCTTGTCTACATGCACATGCACCGCCTCTTCCATCAACGCATTGGTGGTGCTGTGCCAGCTTGTGCGATCACTAAGACCAAGGCGCGCAAGCAAGGCGCTCACCTCTTCTCGCGCATCGGCGAGTTCAATCGTACGGTCATCGGCGCGCCAGTTCTCGCGCCAGCGCCTGCCTGTAAGGGTGAGCGAGAGCGTTTCCGTTTCGCGCGCTGCATCACCGCTGCGCAAATAGGTGCGGCCGTGTTCGAAGAAGCGCAGATCGCGTTGTTGGCGGTTTATGTTGTGCGCTACGGCTTGCAACGCACCGAAGAGCATGGTGGGCCGCAGCGCATCGAGCTCGCTGCTGAGCGGATTGGCGAGCTGCACCAGTTGTTCCGTGGGCGCCAACGCGACCGCACGTTCGGCGCTCACCAACGAGGGTGTCATGATCTCGCGGAAACCGCGCGCGACCAAGTGTGCGCCCAATTGACCACGCAAGCTCTCGGCAGTGAGCGCAGGTTGGTGCAAAGGCGGACAACGCAACTGCTCCGGCAGTGGCACATTGTCCAAGCCGTGTATGCGCATCACCTCTTCGATCACATCAACCGGGCGTTGCACATCCACGCGGTAGCTGGGCACTGTCACATGCACACCCTCGGCGTTGCGCTCGTGAATAATGAAGTCGAGTCCTTCGAGCAACCGTACCACGGCATCGGGGTCCAGCTTCAACCCACTGAGCTGCTCCACGTGTGCGAAGCGCAGGTGAACTTCCGTTGGCTGCTTAGGGCTGTGGTCGATGTCGGTGATGGACGAACTGATCCGCGCACCCGCCACTTCCTTCAGCAGCAAGGCAGCACGCTTCAACGCGTACACGGTGATCTCCGGATCAACTCCGCGCTCAAAGCGGAACGAGGCATCTGTATTGAGGCCATGGCGCCGCGCCGTACGACGGATCGTGGCGGGATGGAAACAGGCGCTCTCCAAGAAGATGGTGGTGGTGCCCTCGCTCACTCCGCTGTGTGCACCGCCGAATACACCTGCCATGCACGCGGCCTTCTCTGCATCGGCGATCACCAGATCACCAGCGTCGAGCTTGCGTTCCTTTCCATCAAGTGTGGTGAAGGCTTCGTTGGCCCGCGCCATGCGCACCACGATGCGATCGCCAGCGAGCTTGTCGGCATCGAAGGCATGCAGCGGCTGCGCCAGTTCGTGCTGCACGAAGTTGGTCACGTCCACTACGTTGTTTATCGGCTTCAGACCGATGGACAGCAGGCGATCCTGCAACCATTGTGGGGAAGGAGCCACTTTCACGCCAGTGAGCGTTGCCCCCGCATAACGCGGGCAAGCCTGCGCGTCCTTCACTTCCACGCTGATGCTCCGCGCATCATCGTCCTGGGCAAAGGCGGAGACATCGGGCAGTTGCAATTGCACTGCACTTCCTGTGCGATGGTTCAATGCGGCGATGAGATCGCGCGCCACTCCCACATGGCCCATGGCATCGGTGCGGTTGGGCGTGAGGCCGATCTCCAGCACATGATCACTCACCAAACCAAGGTGTTCGGCGGCACGTGTGCCCACCACAGCCGCAGGATCCAGCACCATGATCCCTGCGTGGCTCTTGCCTAGGCCCAGTTCATCCTCGGCGCAGATCATGCCGTTGCTCTCCTGCCCACGGATCTTGCTCTTCTTGATCGTGATGGAACCACCATCGGTCATGTGCAATGTGGTACCGACGGTGGCCACCAGCACCTTTTGACCAGCAGCAACATTGGGTGCACCACAAACGATGTGTGCCGGTTCGCCGCTGTCGAGATCAACGGTACACAAACTCAACCGATCGGCATCGGGATGTTTCGCGCACTGCAACACCTGCCCCACCACCACACCGGCCAACATGCCTTCAATGGGTTCGTGCATCGTCACGCTCTCGCACTCCAACCCGGTGCTGGTGAGGATCGAGGCTGCCTGTTGCGGGCCAAGGTCCGTAGTGATGTACTGACGGAGCCAGTTGTAGGAGATGCGCATGTGCTGAAAGGAGCGGCCGAAGATAGAAGCCATGCAACCGAGCTACTTTCGGTGCGCGTGGAATACATCGTACTATCCATACCGCTCTTCTTCCTGCTCATAGGGCTGGAATTGATGTGGAGCGCATGGAGCGGCAGCAAAGTCTACCGCTTCAGCGATGCCATCGCCAACCTGGGTTGCGGCATCGGATCACAAGTAGTTGGAGCCTTCACCAAGACGACGATCTTCGGCGTGTACCTATGGGTGTACGATAACGCCCGGGTGTTCACCCTGCCCAGTACGGCGCTCACTTGGGTGATCACCTTCCTATTGATCGACGTGCTCTATTACTGGTTCCATCGCCTGAGCCATGAAGTGAACTTCCTATGGGCCGCACACATCGTGCACCACCAGAGCGAAGAGTACAACTTGAGCGTGGCGCTACGCCAGAGCTGGTGGCAGGGCCTTTTCAGTTTCTGGTTCTATGTGCCGGTGGCCTTGCTTGGCGTTCACCCGTTGGTGATCGTCACGGTCGGTGCCTTCGTTACGCTGTACCAGTTCTGGATCCACACCAAGGCAGTTGGCCGCATGGGCCCCTTCGAGTGGCTCTTCAACACGCCCAGTCACCACCGCGTGCACCATGGGAGCGATCCGAAATACATCGATCGCAACCACGCCGGCACGCTCATCATTTGGGACAAACTCTTCGGCACGTACCAACGCGAGGAGGAGGAACCGGTGTACGGGATCACCACACCGCTACGCACATGGGACCCCCTGCAGGCCAACTTCCACTACTGGCTTGAGCTTGCGGCATTGGCGCGGCGATGCACATCACGGTGGGACAAGCTGCGCGTGTACCTGAAGCCGCCTGGTTGGCAGCCCGCATATCTCGGCGGTTTCCAAGGCCCGCGGCCAAAGGACAAGGCCACGTACGTGAAGTTCGAGACGCGCGTGCCGTTGGGCGTGAGCGCTTACGTGTCGGTCCAGTTCTTGGCGCTACTGTTTGTGACGAGTGCATTCCTCTTCCTTAATGCGCACTTGCCTACTTGGTCGCATTGGGCGATCGCCGCAATGATCTTGTATTGGGTGATGAATCTGGGCTTGCTGCTGGATGGCCGGACGGTGGCCATCAACCTCGAAGCCTTGCGCATTCTTGCAACCACAGCCTTGTGCATAGCAGTAGCCGCCGTTAACTGGTGGAATGCTTTGATCTCCGGAGTCCATTGGCCAAGTCGCATGGTGGTTGCGTTGATCTTCGTCGGTGCTGCGAGCATGTTGCACTTGATCACCTTGCTGAGAACAGATCCTCCTGCCGCATGATCACTCTTCCCATCCCCTCCTTGCACGATCTGCTCACCGACCGGCTGTGCTTCCGAAAACTGGTGCCCGAGGACGTGGCTTGGTGGATGGACTACATCAACAGCGTCGAGGCGATCCGCTTCATGCCGTTCACGGTGGGAAGCAGCGAAGATTGCGCTGCGATGATCCAGCGCTCGCTGGATCGCTATGCCACCGACGGCAGTGGCTTGCACGCGATAGAGCTGCGCCGTACCGGCGAACCCATCGGCCAATGCGGCCTGCTCACACAAACGGTGGACGACGTACTGGAACTGGAGATCGGCTACCATTTCCTTCCACACCATTGGGGCAAGGGCTACGCTGCCGAGGCGGCGATCGCATGCAGGCAGTTCGCGCAAGATCATGCGCTGGCGCCATCGGTTATATCGCTCATAGATGGTGAGAACGTCCGCAGCAAGGGCGTGGCGATACGCAACGGGATGGTGTACGAGAAAGAGACGTTGCATCGGGGAGTGCCGGCGATGGTGTTCCGCGCGATGTTGGCACAGTAGCGCGGAGCACCGCTTCGTGGATGACGGACGAAATACATCCGCAGATGAAGAAGATGAACGCAGATATCCGCCTACGGCGGTGGATGGACCACAGGTATTGTGGATGACGGAGAAAATACATCCGCAGATGTCGCAGATGAACGCAGATGTCCGCCTTCGGCGGTTGGGCGGACTACAGCTTTGGTGGAAGACGGAACAAATGCATCCACAGAGAAGAAGATGAACGCTGATATCCGTCTACGGCGGATCTACGGACCCAACAGGGGCGGCGCCCGTGGGCCATCTGCCTTCATCTTCTTCATCTGTGGACGCTTTCTGCATTCCCGGTCCTGTATTTCGGTGGTCCTGTGCCTTAGTAGCTCCTGCGACTAAATTGCGCCGCTCTAGCAAGCGGCCTCCAGGCGCCGACACATGGATATCCGGAAGAACCACCTCGTGAACGGTGCGCTGTACGCGATCGTTTCACTCGGCGCTATCGTTGGCACGATGCGCGGCATGCAGGGGCTCGTGTACGTGTGCAAGCCGCTGATGATGATCGTGCTCGGCAGTTGGTTCTTCTTCAACAGCAGGCGCGTAGGCGATCGTTTCACGCTACTGGTGCAGTTGGGTCTCTTCTTCTCGTTGATCGGCGATGTGGCGCTTATGCTCGAGCACCTGGACGAGTTCTATTTCCTCATCGGCCTGGGTTCGTTCCTATTGGCCCAATTGTGCTACACGCTGGCCTTCGCGCACAACGTGGCCGATGCCGGTGCGGGTCACGGGCTGTTGATCTCCACCGGGCTCGCTGCCATGATCATCGCCTTTGGTGTGCTCTTCGGTTCCATGGTGCTTGAAAAAGTGGACAGCACTGTGATCGTGCCCGTGAGCGTGTATTCGTTCGCGATCGTACTCATGGGCGTAGGTGCCGCGTTGCGTTACGGCCGCACTTTCCTGCCCAGCTTCGTGATGGTGTTCCTCGGGGCAGTTCTCTTCATCACCTCGGACAGCATATTGGCCACCAGCCGTTTCGTGGCACCGGTGGAGCATGCCAAGTGGAGCGTGTTGCTCACCTACGCAATGGCGCAATACCTGATCGCACGCGGCTGCTTGCGCCATGTGCTGGATCCCGAGGAGATCCGGCGGCGCGCGGCGCTGCGCGAAGAACGGATCAGCTGATCCGGCCCCAGATCATTTCGTCCTTGCGTTCGCGCATGGTGTTGGCAATGGGCGCGTGGCGCGGATCGGTGAGATCGGGATCCACCTCCAGCACCCGCAAAGCCACCTGCCGCGCTTGTTGCAGGAGTTCCTGGTCCTCCACCAGATCGGCTATGCGCAGCTGCGGAAGTCCGCTCTGTTGTGTACCCAGCAGATCACCGGGGCCGCGCAGGCGTAGGTCCGTTTCGGCGATCACGAAGCCGTCGTTGGTGTTCACCATGGTGGCGATGCGTGTGCGGGCATCGTTGCCCAGCTTGTCGCCGGTCATGAGGATGCAATAGCTCTGATCGGCACCGCGACCCACGCGGCCGCGCAACTGATGCAGTTGCGATAGACCGAAGCGTTCGGCATTCTCGATCAACATAACGCTCGCGTTGGGGACATCCACTCCCACTTCGATCACCGTGGTGGAAACGAGGATGTTGGTCTCGCCCTTCTTGAAGCGCCCCATCTCGTATTCCTTGGTGGCCTGGTCCATGCGACCGTGCACTATGCCCACGGCATACTTGGGCAATGGAAAGCGGCGCGACATGCTCTCGAAGCCATCGGTGAGGTCCTTGAGGTCCTGCGCGTTCATGGGCGAGCTATCCTTCTTAGTGCTCTCTTCGATCAACGGGTAAACCACGTAGATCTGACGACCCAGCGCGATCTCCTGTTCCATGAAACCGAAGACCGCGTTGCGCGAAGCATCGTAGCGGTGCACGGTGCGAATGGGCTTGCGGCCGGGCGGCATCTCATCAATGACGCTCGTGTCCAGATCACCGTATAGCGTCATGGCCAGTGTGCGCGGGATCGGTGTGGCGGTCATCACCAGCACATGCGGTGGCACTTCGCTCTTGGCCCACAGGCGTGCGCGTTGCGCCACACCGAAACGGTGCTGCTCATCGATCACCACCAAGCCGAGCTTGCTGAAGACCACGCGATCCTCCAACAGCGCATGGGTGCCTACGATGATGTGTACTTCGCCCGCGCGCAATGCAGCGAGGATGCTCCTGCGCTCAACTGTCTTCGTGCTCCCCGTGAGCATGCGCAAGACGATAGGCATGTTGCCGAGCATTCGGGAGAGCGTGGCGTAGTGCTGCTGCGCGAGGATCTCCGTGGGCGCCATGAGCGCTGCTTGGAAGCCGTTGTCCAACGCGATGAGCATGCTGAGCAGGCCCACGAGTGTTTTCCCGCTGCCCACATCGCCTTGCAGCAAGCGGTTCATCTGCCTGCCGCTGCCCATATCCTTGCGGATCTCCTTCACCACACGCTTTTGCGCGCCGGTGAGTTCGAAGGGCAAGTGCTTCGCGTGGAAGGTGTTGACGTGATCGCCCACCCGGTCGAAGACATGCCCGCGTTGCGTGCGTTGCGCCAGCTGCTTGTGTCGCAACAGACCGAGTTGGATGAAGAAGAGCTCCTCGAACTTCAGGCGGCGGCGTGCCACTTCCAAACGCACGGGATCCCGCGGCGCATGCACTTGGCGGAAGGCTTCTTCGCGCCCGATGTTGCCGAGCAATTGCAACTGGTCGCGGCCCAGCGATTCCGGCAGTTCACCCACGATGCGCGGAAGGAGTTCCTTCTGCAACTTCCATATCGCGCGGCTTGTGAGCCCCTTCGCTGCGAGCTTCTCGGTGATGCTGTACACTGGTTGGAGCGAAGCATCGATTCCGTGATCCCAACTCGCAGCCAACTCCAGTTCGGGATGCGGCAGGTTGGGCTTGCCACGAAAAGATGCAGGCTTGCCAAAAGCGATGTACTCCTGGCCGGGTTTGAGCGAACCCTGCAACCACCGGATGCCTTTGAACCACACGAGTTCCACGGTGCCCGTATCATCGGAGAGCGACGACACCAACCGACGGCCCTGCTTCTCCCCCACCAACTTGACCGCGCCCAATACGCCGCGCAATTGCGCTTGCTGTAGTTCTTCGCTTAGTTCATTCACCTTGTGGAAACGGCTGCGATCGATGTAGCGGAACGGGAAGTGGAAGAGCAGATCGCGCAGCGTTGCGATGGACAATTCAGCGCGCAGCAGTTCGCCGCGTTGAGGACCAACGCCCTTGAGGTATTCGATCGGACTGTCCAGGTCGCCGTGCACGGCTGAAAAGTAGAGCGGGCGCGCCGTTACTTTCACCGCATGACCTCCACCGCCGATCGAACCGAGCGCTTCGCACGCGTTGTGGAGCGCTGGCTGCCGGTGGCGATCCTCAGTTTCCTCATGGTGTTCGCGTGGCGTAATGCCGATGAGCGGCTTTACGGGGACAGCGGCTACTACCTGGCGCGTGTGATCAACGAGGGTAGCTTCCGTATCGAGCACGGCCGCTGGGTGCTGCCGCTCTCGCAAGTGCTGGCATTTATCGGCGTGAAGCTGGGTCTGGGCATGAAGTCGTTGATCGTCCTGCACTCCTTGAACAATGTGGCATGGTTGGGCGCATGCATGCTGTTGGCCGGGCGCGTGTTGCGCGACGCACGCGCTGTGCTGCTGCTCGCCTGCGTACACTTGATCGGTCTCACGCACGGTCTCTTCTGCCCCATTTTCGAACTGTACTACGGCGTAGATCTGTTGATCCTGTTCCATGCCGCACGGCACAGCGCACAACTTGGCCCGGCATGGCGATGGGCGCTCATGCTTCTCTTCCTCGCCGGTGCGATCAGCAGCCACTTCTTTGCGCTTTTGCTGGCCGTTGGGCTGCTCGCGTTGGATCGCGTTTGGAAGGATCGAGCGACAGCTACCGTCCTCGTAGCGGTCACGGTGATCGTGCTCGCAGTGCGCATGAACACCTTGAGCGTGTACGAGCAGAGCGGACTGGAATTCCTGCGGGATCTCGGCGACCCCTCCAAGGTCTTCGGGCTCTTTGCTCCTGCCCGGATCGTCGAACTCATCAGTTACCTCTTCATCCACTACGCCGATGTGCTGCTGCTGCTGCTCGTGTCGATGATCGCACTGTGGCGATCCCAGCAGCGATGGACGCTGGTGGTGATGTTGGCAGGTCTGCTCGTCCTGTTCGTGCTATCGGGGCTCTACCGTCCCGGTTTCATCCACGACCGCTACCGCGAGCAAGTGAATTTCGCCACCACGGCATGGATCCTCACGATCTGCATTGCACGCGTACTGCGGCTGCACCGATGGCGCACAGCGATGCTCGCCATGCTATTGGCCGCTGGCCTGTTCCGCATGGTGCGCGCCGAATGGATAGCACCATGGTACACCGAGCGCACCGCATTGACCGAAGCGCGGATCGAAGAAGCACGAGCGCGCGGCTTCAGCAAAGGCATTGTGCAGGCACCGGTGTTCTTCGGGCCGCCACACCACTTGATCGATCTCTCGTGGTCCACGTCCGTGGAAAGCTTGTTGCTTTCGGCGAAGGATGGTCCCGAGGGAACGGTGTCGCTGATCACCACCGAGGACCTTGAACTGCCCGAAGTGCGCGTGCAGCTCGACCGTTTCATTTTCCGACGCTGGGACATCCTGGATCCCTCGTGGCTCGATACGCGCTATTTCCGCGCACCCACTGCGCGGTACACCGCACTACCGCCGGACCAGCACCCATGACCCCCGAACGCACGCACCGGTGGTTGGAGCGCGTGCCGCTTGTGCTCGCTGCGATCATCATGGCGTTCCTCGCGCAGTTCGCATTGCGCTTCGCGGATGAACGGCTCTATGCCGACAGCGGCTACTACTTGTTGCGCGCGATATTGAAAGATGGCTTCCACATCGAGCATGGGCGGTGGGTGCTGGTCTTTGCTGAACTCCCGGCGGTGATCGGGCTGAAGCTGGACGCCACGCTCTCCACGCTGATACTGCTGCACTCGTTGGCGAACGTGATCTTCCTGATCTGTTGCATGCTGTTCGCCGGTCTTGTGCTCAAGGACCGCCGTACAGTCCTACTACTTGCGTTGGCCCAGCTCATCGGCCTCGCGCACGGCCTCCTCTGCCCGGTGTTCGAGTTGTACTATGGCGTGGGCCTGGTCCTGCTCTTCCACGCAACTGCCACCAACGACCACCTGAACGGATGGATCCGGATAGCGACATCGATAGTGCTGTTCGTCCTTGCCTTGGGAAGCCATCCGATGGCTTGGGCGCTGCTACTGGGGTCGTTCGTACTGCTAGATCATCGCGATCGCAGGCCACTGATCCCGATCCTGGTCGCCATTTCGGTGGTCTTCGCGATCGTGCGCGGCAGTACCCTTAGCGGATATGAAACAGCGCAATTCGCCTTCCTCCAACGCCTTGCCTTCCCGTCACTTGTCTTCGATCAATTCACACCAGCAGCCTTGCTCGACCGATCACGAAGCGCACTGCTGCACTACCCGGATGTGCTGGCCCTTACGGTATTCACCACCGGTGTACTCTGGCGCAAGGATCGCCGCCGCGCCTTGATCATCTTCCTTACGGGCCTTCTCGTGCTGTATGTGATCACCGGACTTTACCT
The DNA here is from genome assembly GCA_046595075.1 of Flavobacteriales bacterium. GTDB lineage: Bacteria > Bacteroidota > Bacteroidia > Flavobacteriales_F > PHOS-HE28 > PHOS-HE28. The sequence goes on along the minus strand of JBKJPT010000210.1, from coordinate 2,657 downwards.
CCCCAACGGACCACACGATCGCTACCGAGAGCAGGTGTACTTCGCGTTCGCTGCTTGGACATTGCTCGTGATCATGCTCGAGCTCTGGAATCAGGCCAGCTGGCGACCGGCCTTGTTGCTATTGTTGATCCTGTGCGTCGGCTTCCGCATGTGCACTGCGGAACGCACCGCCGCGCTATATGCTGCACGCACGCAATGGCACTACCAGCTCATCGGTGAGGCACGGCAACAGGGACTTGCAAAGGCGATCATCGATCCGGGGAAGACCACCTTCGGCACGGCCGATGACCATGTATCTCCCTACTGGAGCACGGGGGTGGAAAGCCTGCTGCTTTCGGCAAAGGAGGGCCCGCGGCAATCTGTGTCCATTATCACAAACGACGATGCGTTGTGCATCCCACATGATGTGGACCCAAGCGCTGTGGTGCTGCGCTGCGCGGATGTATTCGGTACAGAAGACTTGGATGAACGCTACTTCGCTCCGCCGATAGGGACCTACGCTCCACTCGCCACCCAACCATGAAAGATGTTACCTATGGGTATAGTACCACTTGGTACCATGCCGTTCAGTTCCACACGAGTATCGGCTAGGCACATCCTGCAACGTTCAGAAGGCACGGATGGCGTTTGGGACCAAGGACCAAATCGAACGCACGAAGGAGGGATGGGCCTTCCTAATCCCCGGCTTCGAGCTGTGGTTCAAAAGGGAGTTCTTGAGGTTGCCAGCGAAGGTGGCGGAGGCATGATCACCAGAGGAACGGGACCAACCGCGCAACACCTTTCATCACGGCGGGATAGTCCGGATGCCGCGCCGTGAGTTGGCGCTCCTCATAGTGGATCTTCGTGAGCAGCACCAGCGTGCATATTGCAAGTGCGCTCCACCGCCACACGCTCGGCTCACCGAAGGACACAGCCGCGCCGCACAAGAGCACCGCCGTGTACATGGGATGGCGCACGAAACGGTAGATGCCGCGCTTTGAAAGTGTATTGCCAGCGCGTGGATCGGGCATGATGGTGAAGTTGTTGCCGCCGAGCGAAACAACGGACCATGCGAATACAACAAGACCGAGTGAGAAGAGTGACCACGCCCACCACGGCAATTGCCAACCGCCGCCGAAGAGTAGCACGGCGATGCAGGTGAACTGCACGATGACCAGAACCGGGGCCAGCATTCTGTTCACTCAACGTGATAGCGCACCAATCTGCTTTCGTAACCGTTTCCGCCCACATACCAAAAGTATCGCTGCTCCACAAGCCCTACCCCGCTGCTCCATTGGCTCCTAGGCCACCGATGCTCAGGCGGAACGGGTGAACCTGCGGATGAGATCATGCCGGTTACTTCCTGGCAAGTGAATGTGCCGGCAGGCACATCGACCTGGTGCGGCTGAACGTGCAACGTGTAGTTCACATCAATGATACCCGTAAAGTGCTCCGTCCAAAGAAACATGTCCGTCAAGGATGACGCCATGAGCACGCCGTGCCCGCGTCGCAATAGCTCATTAGCCGAATCGCGTTGAAAGCAAATGGATGGAAAATCCCCGCCCGGTGATGAGCGCACCTTCTTCCAAGGGACACCACCTATGACCGTGTCACCATCCACCCAGACCGAGTCCAGGCCAGGCGACGGGACAGTGTAGTTCCCGGAAGAATCAAGATGCATGCGCTCATAGACCCAGTAGTTCCCATCGATCAAATTGCTGAACATGGAGATATCCTGACCTTGCAAATGGCCACTTCCGTGTTCATCCTTTTGGCAAGCGAAAAGTGCAAATACGACCCCGGCAATGACGATAACAATGCGCATGCTGGTTCTGAATTCGAGTTGTGAACGCGGCGCCTGGATGATCATTGTGATCAACTAGATCGCACCCACCCCCAACAACAACGCTGGCTCTTCCAACAACCCCTTGAAGGTGTTGAGGAAGGCGGCACCAGTAGCGCCGTCCACCACGCGGTGGTCGCAGCTCAGCGTCACCTTCATGGTGTGGCCGGGCACGATGGCGCCGTTCTTCACCACGGGCTTTTCCATGATGCCGCCGATGGCCAGGATGCAGGCATCGGGCGGGTTGATGATGGCGGTGAACTCCTCGATGCCGAACATGCCGAGGTTGGAGATGGTGAAGGTGTTGCCCTCCCATTCGGCGGGTTGCAGCTTCTTCTCCTTGGCCTTCTTCGCCATGTCGCGCACTTCGGCGCCTATGGTGCGCAGTGATTTGCTGTCCGCGAAACGTACGACGGGTACGAGCAAGCCATCCTCCACGGCCACTGCCACGCCGATGTGTACGTGCTGGTTGTAGCGTATGCGATCGCCGAGCCAGCTACTGTTCACCTTGGGGTTCTGCTTCAGCGCGATGGCCACGCCTTTGATCACCAGATCGTTGAAGCTGACTTTGTCTGGAGCGATGCTCGCATTGATCGCTTCGCGTACTTCCATCGCGCGCATCATGTCGATCTCGATGGTGAGGTAGAAGTGCGGCGCGGTGAACTTGCTTTCGGCCAGGCGCTTGGCGATGGTCTTGCGCATCTGGCTCACGGCCACTTCGGTGAAGGCTTCCACCTGCGGTGCGCTGGATGCACCACCGCTGCTCTTGTAGTTCTCGATGTCCTGCTTGGTGACGCGACCCTCGGGCCCGCTGCCCCGCACGCGAGCGATGTCG
>JBKJPT010000140.1:0-16654 GCA_046595075.1 Flavobacteriales bacterium | reverse complement strand
GGTGATGGCCAGGTGCAGGCGGTTGCGCTCACCGCCGGAGAGGATGCCCACCTTCTTGTTCTGGTCGTTGCCACTGAAGTTGAAGCGCGCACTGTACGCACGGCTCGGTACGGCCATGCCGCCCACGAGCATCATGTCCAAGCCGCCGCTGATCACTTCCCACACGGTCTTGTCCGGTAGCAGGTCCTCGTGGCTCTGGTCCACGTAGCTGGTCTGTACCGTTTCGCCGATGGTGATTGTGCCACTGTCGGCCTTCTCTTCGCCCATGATCATGCGGAAGAGCGTGGTCTTACCCGCGCCGTTGGGTCCGATGATGCCGACGATACCGGCTGGCGGTAGCGAGAACGTGAGGTTCTCGAAGAGCAGCTTGTCGCCGAAGCTCTTGCTCACCTTATCGAACTGGATCACCTTATCGCCCAAGCGTTGTCCATTGGGTATGAAGATCTCCAATTTGGCCTCCTTCTCCTTCGTCGTCTCGCTCTGCATCTTCTCGTAGTTCTGCAGACGGGCCTTGCTCTTGGTACGGCGTGCGCTGGCGTTGCTGCGCACCCATTCCAGTTCTTGCTTCAGTATACGGTGGCGCTTGCTCTCGGTCTTCTCCTCCATGGCCATGCGGGCGGTCTTCTGCTCCAGCCAGTTGGTGTAGTTGCCCTTGTAGGGAATGCCTTCTCCGCGATCGAGTTCGAGGATCCAACCGGCCACGTTGTCGAGGAAGTAGCGATCGTGGGTGATCGCGATCACGGTGCCTTTGTACTGCTGCAAGTGCAGCTCCAACCAAGCCACGCTCTCGGCGTCCAAGTGGTTGGTAGGCTCATCAAGCAGAAGGATGTCCGGTTGCTGAAGAAGCAAGCGGCACAGCGCCACACGACGACGTTCACCACCGCTGAGCACTTTGATCGGCGTGTCGCTCTCGGGGCAACGCAAGGCGTCCATGGCCACCTCCAGTTTCTGGTCGATGTTCCACGCGTCGGCCGCTTCGATCTGGTCTTGCAACACGCCTTGGCGTGCAATGAGCTTCTCCATCTTGTCGGGATCGCTCATCAGCTCTTCGTCGCTGAACTTGGCGTTCACCTCTTCGTACTCCTTCAGCAGGTCCATGATCGGCTTCACGCCTTCGCGAACCAGATCGATCACGGTCTTGGTGTCGTCGAGTTCGGGCTCTTGCTCCAGGTGCCCGATGGTATAGCCCGGGCTCAAATGCACATCGCCCTCGAAGGTTTTCTCCTTGCCCGCGATGATGCGCATGAGCGTGGACTTACCACTGCCGTTGAGACCAAGGATCCCGATCTTGGCTCCATGGTAGAAGCCGAGGTAGATGTCGTTGAGGATCTTCTTACCGGAAGGCAGGGTCTTGCCCACCTTCACCATGTTGAATATGATCTGCCTGCCTTCGTCTGCCATGTTCGTTCGATTTGCGGCCGATGAGGATCGGCCCGTGGTCCTTGAAAATACCCTGTTGAGGTAGGGCACGAAGTTCCACGCCCCTACCGCAACCGGGCCGCGAAGATCTCCATTCGCTCCCAATCCTTCACATGCAAGGGTGGATCGTAGCGGTCCAAGGGTTCCCGGCAGTGCAGGTGTACTTCGGCGAGGGTAGTGCCGGGGGATACGAAAACACTGTACATCGAGTGCCCCGGTGCAGGTGCTCCGCGCACAGCGGCCAGGTCCATGCCCTCGGTGAGCAGTTCGAATTCGACCATTGCCCTCCAGTGGGGATCCACGCACAGGGCATCGCCCTGCACGAGCGTGGTATGCAGGTACTCAGCGCACGCTTCGGCTTCGGGTGCGCGCCCGGCACGGGCCTCGATGCCCGAAATGCCGGGTATTGCGAAGGCCGCGAGCAGTACCATGCTTGCCCAGGACGTGCGCGAACGCTTGCCGAAGTTCTTGATGATCTTGTCCTGCACGAACTTCAGCAGGTAGAAGAGCCCGATGGCCATGCCCATGTGGAAGAAGAACAGCCCATAGCCCCATTGCCACGGGGTGCCCGCGTTGCATAGGATGAGCACGAAGGGAACCGCGCCCACGATCATGGCGATGATCATGGTACGGTACTTCGCCGAGATGTAGGCTGCTTGCACCATGCCTGCGAAACCGAGCAGCGCGGCCCACCAACTGCTGGGATCGGTGATCCACACCCAGAGCGCGAGCACATCTTCCGGATAGGCCGTGCTGAACACCTTCCATGCATGCTCTTCTTCCGTGGCGTGGCTGAAGAGTTGATCGAGGCCGTGCACCATGATCACCGGCAGGTACAACAACAAGGTGGTCGCCATGAACACCAACAGGCCCAGACCCAGCACGCCCATACGTTCGCCCAACGAGCGATCATACTTGGACAGGATGGAGAAGAGCACCCACAGCAACACCAGCAACGCTGCCGTTATGAACGATGGCACGGCCCACATGCCGAAGGCCAGGAAGAGCCCGAGGAAAATGGCACTTAACGCGTTGTTCTCCCGCACCAGATGCCTTCCGACGAGGAGTGCCAGCACCATGCACAGCCAGCTGATGCTATACCCGTGCGCCAACGAACCCAGTTCGATCAGGCAAGGCGAAGCACAGAGCAGCGCGAGCGTCATGAGGGCGATGTAGCGGTTGAACATGGACCTTACGAACAGGTAGAAGAGCGGCAGCACCAGAATGCTGGCGAGCATGGCAGGAAGCCGAAGTGCGATCAACGACACACCGAAGATGCCTGTGCTCCATTTAGAGAGCACCGTATGGAACACATGGTTGATCGGATGCGAATAGTCCGAGAGCGTTACGTTCATCGGGCGCATCGCATAGTCCATGTAGGCGAAGGCCTCCGTGGGCGTAATGGGCAACAGGGCTTGCCAGATGCGCAAGGCCACACCCACGGCGATCAACAGCAGCACAATGCGCTTGTGGGCACCGGAGGTCTGCTTGTTGTAGCGCTCCTTAATGTCGATCAGATCATGGCGGAACCGGGCCCAGGCGCCGCCTTGTACCTGCGGCACCGCACCACGGCGACCACGTGAGCGATACATATCGCCCGACCCCGACGCGTGTGATCCCGTTGCAACGGACCTGCTCCCCGACCCTTCCATCGTGGCAATTTAGGAGGATCATCCGGGGCGAACAGCGCTTCCGTTCATCCGTTCGCAGGAGCCGCTCGTCAATAACTAGTACTTTGTCTTGCATAGTACCATCCTGTACCCTTTACTTTGCGTCGTCAAGTACCAAGGGACAATTCACACCGGACCCGCCCATGAACCTGAACGTGGAGAACACAAAAGCGCAAATGCGCAAGGGCGTACTGGAGTACTGCATCCTTTCCGTCCTGAGCGGCGAGGACATGTACCCCGGCGACATCACCGCCAAGCTGAAGGACGCCAAGCTGATCGTTGTGGAGGGCACCCTCTACCCGCTGCTCACCCGCCTGAAAGATGCCGGCTACCTCGGCTACCGCTGGGAGGAGAGCCGCAGCGGCCCGCCGCGCAAGTACTACCAGCTCACTCCCGTGGGTCGCAAGTTCCTGAAGGAGCTGGACGACACCTGGGACGAACTCGCACAAGCCGTGAAGAAGACCACCCGCAACAACCCCGCACGATGAAAAAGACAGTGACCGCCAACATCGCCGGTACGGTGTTCCACATCGAAGAGGACGCCTACGACCAGCTGCAACGCTACTTGGCCGGCATACGCTCCAACTTCAGCGGAAGCGCCGGTGCCAAGGAGATCCTCGCCGACATCGAAGCGCGCATCGCCGAACTCTTCAGCGAACGCCTCCAAGGTCGTAATGTGGTCACCCCCACCGATGTGGAGCATGTGATCAGCGTCATGGGCCAGCCCGAGGATTTCGCCGATGGGGCTGACGGCACTAACAGCGGCGCGCCTCCCCCGTTCGCGCCTCAAGGCAAGACCTACCAGCGTTTCCTGCGCGACCCCGACGACAAGTGGGTGGGCGGCGTGCTCGGTGGCCTGGCCGTGTACATCGGCATGGATCCATTGTGGTTGCGCATCGCCATGATCGTACTGGTGTGGGCCAGCGTGGGTGTATTGGTGCCCATCTACATTCTGCTCTGGATCCTGGTGCCCAAGGCTGAAAGTGCTGCGGACCGCTTGCAGATGCGCGGCGAACCGGTAACGGTGGAGAACATCAAGCGCGTGGTGGAGGAAGGAGCACAGCGCGTGAAGGAGGGTGGTGAACGCGTGGCGAACGAAGCGAAGGACATTGGACGCAACTGGAAAGAGAACGCGCCTTACAAACGCGGTCGTGCGGCGGAGATCATCGGCAAGCTCGTCGGTGTAGCGCTCATCATATTCGCGTTCAGCCTGCTTCTGAGCCTGATCACGGGTGTGATCGGCGGCACCTTCGGCATCTGGAACGCCACGTGGACCAACGAGGACACCAGCTTGCTCGATCTCGGCGAACTGCTCTTCTCCACCAAGGACATGGCATTGTGGACCGGCATCGGTGTATTCGTGCTGCTTGCTGTTCCGGTGATCGGACTGTTCCTCGCGGGCTTCCGACTGTTGCTGAACACGCGCACACCCAAGTGGCTCGGCTGGAGCCTCTGCATCATCTGGTTCGCGGCATTGATCCCCGCTATCCGCGGCGGCATCGACCTTGGCAGGGACTTCCACCGGGAGAACAGCATCCGCACAGAGGAAACGCTCGTTCAACCGCAAGGCAGCATCCTCTACCTCGATGCATTGAACGTGGTGGACGAGAACGAAGAATGGAGCATACGCTTCGATGATGGGGATATGGACGTGGACATGCATGGCTTGCACGTGGAAAACGGCAACATCTTCGGCGCATGGGCAAGGCTCGATGTGGAACGCAGCGCTGATAGCCTTTACCATCTGGAGGTGATCCGCCAAGCACGCGGGGCCACTGCAAAGGCCGCATTGGCCCGTGCGGAAGAGATCCAATTCCGCGTGGAACAGCAGGGCGATGTGCTGCTCGTATCGCCAGTGGTGAGCTATGCCGTTACGGACAAGTTCCGTGCGCAGGATGTCCGCTTCACCCTGCAAGTGCCGCTCGGCAAAAGCGTCTTCTTGCGGCCAGGGAGCGAGAATGTGATCTATGACATCGACAACATGACCAACACACAGGATGACGACATGATCGGCCGCACCTGGACCATGACCGATCGCGGTTTGATGGACCCGAACGCACCATTGAGGAAGGACAACGATGAAGAAGAGGATGAAGTGCCCGTGATCGCACCGGCGGATACGGTAAAGGCGCCCGCACCGATCGCAGCCGTGGTGTTCCATGGGCCATCGAGGCGTGCAGCGTCCGCTCAAAAGCCCTCGGTTCGCAAAGCAGCGGAAAGCAGCGACCACGCGGCGCTCATCCTTCCTGATCTGTTCACACTGCTGCGTCCTCGCCTACAGTGAACTAACAGCGGTGCCCGTTCAGGGGGTGCAACGAGGGGTTGGACCGACACACCGCCGGACGCCCTGTCCGCCGCAAGGTGGATGGGGCGTTCACCTGTTCACAAGCGAATGATGCGCTGCTCGCCCATGATCCCACCTTGTTGCACACGCAACATGTAGGCGCCCGGCGCTAACTGCTCGAACTCATCGATCGTGATAACGCCACCGATGGAACGCAGATCGATGCACGAGCGACCATCCAATGCGATCACTTGGATACGAGCCGGTGTCGCATCACGCAGCTGTATGCGCAAGGCACCCGCAGCTGGGTTCGGCTGAACGCTGATGATCGGGGAGGCCGCATGCTCTTCGACACCCACGTACACCACATCGGCATCTGCCACGTTCACCGTGTGCGTGCCACTGGTGCGGTGCTCGGTCACCATGGCGATCACGCGCAAGTTGTCGGAGTTCCATTCCTGCGGAACCGTGAAGGTGTACTGGTGCGCGTATGGAACTCCAATAGCCGTAGTAGCCGGGATCCCCGCGGTTCCATTGGCGCCACCCAACACTTCGCGCACCACTTGGTGGTGTATGTACCCACTTGGTGCCGCCGTTTGCGGGCCCGCCACGTTGTCCTCCAATAGGTATGCGTTAAGCGTGAAGTCGCCGGAGACGGCCGCCGTGAACGTCGTCGTTACATCCACTGTCAGCAGGCGTGTCCAATCGTTGAAGGCCGGGGAAATGGTGATCACTGCTGGTGACACACCCAACTTGCGTTGATCAGCACGCGCGCTCCACTGATCATAGGCGGCATCATCGGGCAGCGTACCGAACTCCTCTTGCTCCATCACACCCGCTGGTGAATACTCGGCATTGAACTGCGCCCAATAGGCGAGGCTGCTCGCAGAAGTGAGCCCATCGTTGTTGTGGTGCTTCGCCACCACGATCAACGGATCCTCGTTTAGCGTATTGGTGGTGGCGTTCGGGTTGGGGCAGAACTGGCACCAAGTGCCGGTGTACTGTTCTATGAACACGCTCTTCGGGGTCCAACTGCTCAACACACCAACGGGGAATGTGAGCGTATCGTTGGTGGCATCGGTATCGCCAGCGCCAACCACCCACACTTTCAACGTACCCGCACCTTCGGGTTTGTTGAAGGGGATCGGGTGCGGATACGGCCAGTACTGTCCGGGCGAAATGCCCGTGGTGCTCTGCCAATTACCTGCTTGCACCGGTCCGTTGTTCCAGTTCCAATCCACGTGGAAGGAGATCAGCTGCGTGGTGCTGCTGCTGTTGCGCACGCGCACGTCGATCACATAGTCCGTGTTCGCTTTCCAATAGCGCGGTACGAAACCGTTGGTGAGGTAGGCGTTCTGACCGAAGAGAGCGGTAGCGAGGAAAATGCCCGAGGCGAGTACGATCGTGCGCATGTGGTACATCCCGCGAGCGGGGCAGTTGTGATGAGGGGCGAAGGTAACGGCGCATGCACCTCGGCTACCTTCGCCCACATGAGCAAAGCGAGCAAGATCAAGTCCTTCGATCCCAACAGTCCCGGTGATCCCGACGCGCAACTCTACGGCCTACCCTTTACCTGCGAAGAGGCCGATATCGTGCTGGTGCCCGTACCGTGGGAGGTGACCACCAGCTATGGCGGCGGCACATCACGCGGCCCGGCGGCGATCCGTGATGCCAGTTTCCAAGTGGACCTCTTCCACCCGGAGTTCCCGAACCTGTGGAAACGCGGTGTTGCCATGGATGAGATCCCCGCGGATCTGCACAAGCAAAGCGAACACTTGAAGAAGAAGGCCGCGTTGGTGATGGAAGTGCTCGCAGGCCCAACGAACGAAAAGCACAAGGCGAAGGCCGAAGCGGCGTTGGCGTTGATCAACGCGGAGTGCTCCGTGATGAACAAGTGGGTGGAGCAACGCTGCGCCTATTGGATGGACCAAGGCAAACTCGTGGGTCTGGTAGGCGGCGATCACAGTACGCCGTTCGGGTTCTTCCGCGCGCAAGCGAAGCGGCACAAGCACTTCGGCATCCTGCATATCGATGCGCACCTCGATCTGCGCATCGCGTACGAAGGCTTCACCTACAGCCATGCGAGCATCATGTACAACGCGCTCACTCTTCCACAGGTGGAACGTATCGTAAGCGTGGGCATCCGCGATTTCTGCGCACAGGAGAACGACGTGTTCCTAAAGAACAAGGACCGCGTGCGCGTCGTACGCAGTGCCGATGTGCGCCGCCAGCAATACGAAGGCGCCACGTGGAAGGAACAATGCGATGCCATCATCGACGCGTTGCCGCAGCAGGTCCACATCAGCTTCGACATCGACGGGCTCGACCCCAAGTTGTGCCCGCACACCGGGACGCCCGTTCCCGGCGGTTTCCAGTTCGAAGAAGCCACCTATCTCCTATCGCGCGTAGCGAAGAAGCGCACGATCATCGGCTTCGATCTGGTGGAAGTGGCGCCCGGAAAAGATGAATGGGATGCCAATGTGGGCGCGCGGCTGCTTTGGCACTTGTGCGGCGTGTTGGCCTCGAAGTAGTTCGACCACCTGACCATGGCCACCACTGCGCGCTTCCCGAACATGGATGCGCTGCGTGGCATTGCGGCAATGGCGGTGATTCTGCACCACATCGTATTGGAATTCGCACTGCCCTCCAGTGATGTTGGAGCACTGGTGGCGCAGATCCTCTCCTTCGGCGGTCACGGCGGCTCGCTAGGCGTGCTGTTCTTCTTCCTCCTCAGTGGCTACCTGATCACCTACCGCATGCTCGCCGAACGTACGCGCACCGGTCGCTTCCACCTGCGTCGGTTCTACATGCGCAGGGCATTGCGCATCTGGCCCCTATACTACGCCACGCTCATCGTCGGCTTTCTTGTCCTGCCCGCGATCATGGGCGCACTGGGCCGCCCCTTCGCCGAAGCATCTTCACCCGTTCTCTATACGCTGTTCCTGGCCAACTACGACATGCTGCTGAACCATCCGCCTACGTTCGGGATGCTGGGTGTGCATTGGAGCGTGTGCGTTGAAGAACAATTCTACCTCGTGTGGCCTTTGCTCTTCCTTTTGCTACGCACCAGGTGGGCCTTCGCGACGGGTGTTGCGGCGAGCACCCTTGCATCGGAGGTTTACGTTCAACTGGCCACACCGCACGAGGTCTACTTCCTTTTGTTCGGCAACCTCCGGTACCTGGGTCTTGGTGCGCTCCTCGCGCTGCTCGTGCTCGAACGCGGGGAGCAACTTCGGGCGCTACTGGCCCGCGTGCCTCCAGCGCAGCGCACGTCCATGCTGATCGGTGGTGCGTGTGCGCTCTACTACATGCACGTGTGGGCGATCGACTACCCCACTCGACTTTCGGTAGCGACCACATGCAGCGTTCTCTTCTTCTGTTACGTGCTTGTTGAAGGATCGCATACCGATGGCCGATCCTTACAGGTCGGTCGCATCCCCTTCGCCACATGGCTGGGCGAGCGCAGCTACGGGATCTATCTACTGCACATGCTCGCACTGGAGTTCGCACGTGGCATCTTCCACAATGACCCCAACTTATTCGCGCTTGAGGCGGTCACAACCATCATACTCACCATCCTGTTGGCTCACTTGAGCCATCGCTTCGTCGAATCGCCGTTCATGCGCTTGAAAGCTCAGGTGGCATGATGAACGCACGGCACACCGCACCAAGTCGTGCGATATTAGCTCCAAGGTGATGATGAACTTCCACCGCTGGTGCCTCTTGGTCGCCGCGCTCGTGTACTTCACGGCGGCGTGGTTCGGGGTTGGCTACCACGCCGAAGATGAGTTCCAGCACGTGATCCTCTTTGCCGAGCATTTGCGCGGCCATGTGGATCCGGCTTCCATGCCGATAGACTTCCACGCGCATTGGCGCAGCATGGTGCAACCGGTGTTGTGCGCTGGCGTGTTCGAGGCGTGCGAGACGATCGGCATCACCGATCCTTTCCAGCTCACGCTGATCCTAAGACTGCTAACCGCAGCGTTCGCACTGTGGGTGATGCATGGCTTCATCCGATCGATCTCCCCGTTGCTGAAGGCAGGCAACCACCAAGCCTTCACTCTTCTCACGTTCTTCCTCTGGTTCGTGCCCGTGCTGCAGATCCGCTACACGGGTGAAGCATGGAGCGGCCTCTTGTTCCTTCAAGGCCTGGGTCTGCTTCTGGACCAACGTGCCCGCAGTGCATGGGTCATCGGCGCATGGTTCGGCGCGGCGGTGCTCTTCAGGCCCGCAGCGGCCATGCTGCCATTGGGTGTTCTGCTGTGGATGCTGGCAGTGCAGCGCACCGAACGAAAGCGCGTGATGGAGCTCATCGGTGGTGGTGCAGTGGTTCTGCTCATCGGCGTGGTGATCGATCGCCTGTGCTACCACCAATTCACCTTCACCCTGTGGAACTACGCGATCGCTGCACTTGGCGGTGAAGAGGCTGCTCGCTTCACCGCATTGCCGTGGCACCAGTACATCTTCTTCACGCTGAAGTACGCCACGATCCCGATCGGTGCCTTGCTCTTGCTCGCGTTCGTGATCCTGCTGGCGTTGCGATCCAAACATGTGCTGGTGTGGACGCTCCTTCCCTTCCTCATCGTGCATTCGATCCTGCCGATCAAGGAACTGCGCTTTCTGTTTCCGCTTTCACCACTGATGCCTTGGCTACTGTTGGCCGCGTGGGAGGTGTTGCAGGACAAGTGGCCGGCGCTGATGGCGCGCACGATCTGGTTGCGCGTGCTCTTCCCCTTCGCAGCTGTGAACATGCTCGCGCTGCTCATCGCGGTGACCACACCCGCTGGCAACGGGCGGATCAAGTTGGCACAGGTCGCGCACGACCGCTTCGGCGAGGAGCCTGTACACATCGATCATCTGGGAAACTGGCGCCAATGGATCCCGCCGTTCTACCTGGCACCGCGCAGCACCGAAGTGTTCGCCGACAAAGTGATCGCCGATCCGCAAGGCAAACCGATCCACTTGGTGATCGCGCACCGCAGCACCGGCCTAGATCGTGTGGCGAACCTGGAGCGCTTGGCGGTGACCACACCAGCATGGACCGATCGCTGCTTGAGCTGGTACTTGCTCGATGATGAACTTGATCCGCTGGTGCTCTACCGCATCACCACGCGGAACATCGGGCATTGAGGTAGCCTCTAGCATCTTTGCCGCGCCGAAGTCTTGAGCACACGCGCACCCATCACCCGCAAGGACATCGACCGCTTGGCGGTGCCCGCGATCATCAGCGGCATTGCCGAACCGGTGATCTCGTTGATGGATACCGCCTTCATCGGGCAATTGAACGATCTGGACATGCTGGGTGCAGTGGGCATCGGCAGCAGTTTCTTCCTGCTGGTGCTCTGGGTGCTCGCGCAAACGCGCAGCGCCGTGCTCGCGGTGGTGGCACGATACTATGGCGAGCAACGGCTGGAGGCGATCGGCGGCCTCGTCCCCATCGCCATGTGGACCAACTTCGGATTGGGCCTTCTCTTCCTGGGTATCACCTACCCCTTTGCCGAGCAGATCTTCGAAGCTTACAACGCCAGCGGTCGGCAGCTCGAACTCACTTGCGATTACTTCCGCATACGCAGCTTCGGCTTCCCGATCTCGCTCGCGGTGTACGCGCTCACCGGTGCGTTCCGCGGCATGCAGAACCTGCGCTGGAGCATGTGGATCAGCCTCACCGGGGCTGGTGTGAACCTGGTGCTGAACCCGCTGTTGATCTTCGGCATCGGTCCTTTCCCGGCCATGGGGATCGAAGGCTCTGCGCTGGCCAGCGTGATCGCACAGGTGAGCATGCTGCTCGCATGCGTGTTCGTCGTGCGCTCACGCACCACCTTCACCTTGTGGCCCCGATCATGGCGGCACCCGGAGTTCGTTCCGCTCATGCTCAACAGCGGCCAGCTCTTTGCGCGCACCATTGCGCTCAACGTGTGCTACTACCTGGGCAACCGGTACGCCACGGGCTACGGCACTTCGTACATCGGCGCGCACAGCATCGCCATGCAGATCTGGTTGTTCAGTGCCTTCTTCATCGATGGGTATGCAGCGGCGGGCAGCGTGCTTGTGGGTCGTTTGAACGGTGAACGCAACTGGCGCGATGTGTACAACGTGAGCTGGCAGGTGGTGCGCATGAGCGTCACCATTGGTGCTGCGCTGGCGGTGATCTACCTCATCGGTTATGCGTACGTCGGGTCACTGTTCACGCAAGACCCATTGGTGCTGTCGCTGCTCAATGGTGTGTTCTGGATGGTGGTGATCACGCAGCCGATCAACGCCGTGGCTTTCGCGTTCGATGGCATCTACAAAGGGCTTGGCCGTGGCAAGATCCTGCGCAACGTGCTGCTGGTCTCCACCTTCCTCGTGTTCGTGCCGGTGGCATGGGGCATGGATGCATGGGGATGGAAGCTGCACGCCGTGTGGGCCGCTTTCCTCGCGTGGATGCTTGTGCGCGGCGTTCTGCTGGCCATGCACTTCGAGAAGCACCATCGGCCAGGGGCCATGGCAAGTACGGTCTAACTTTCGGCACCAACGCCTACGCTATGGCCAAGGCTCACACAACATGCAACGCTTGATCGTCGCTTCCGCCCTTGCACTATCGGGCATTGTCGCACATGCGCAACAACCAGACCCTGCTCCGCGTGATACACGCAGCTTGAGCGATCGGATCTGGTTCGGCGGCGGTGTCGGCTTATCCTTCGGCACGGTCACCGCCATACAGTTGGATCCTCTCGTGGGCTACAAGGTCGATGAGGCCGGCAAGTTCTCCGTAGGACTCGGCGGCAGCTACTGGTATTACCAGGACAACCGCTTCACGCAGTCGATCAACTTCACCGGCTACGGCTACCGCACCTTTGCTCGCTACCGGATCATAGAGCAGTTCTTTGTGCACACCGAATTCCTCCACCTGAACGTGGAGCGCTACATAGGGCTCACCGACCAGATCGCGCGCATTTGGGTGCCACACCTGCTCGTGGGCGGTGGCTATTCCCAACCCTTGGGCGGCAACAGTTCCTTCTACGTTCAGGCACTATTCGATGTGTTGCAGGACCCCAACAGTGTGTACCGCAACCAGGGGCCGATCATCAGCGTGGGGGTCGGCGTTGGGTTCTAGCCGGGATCAACGCATGATCTTGCGTGCGTTCAGCGCGCGTTGATAACGGCGGGCGTTCACCAAGTGTTGGTCGTAGGTGCGGGCGAAGTCGGTGTAGCCGCTCAGATCCGCGCGCGCGCAGAAATAGAAGTACTCGTTGTCCGGAGCTTCCAGTACGGCATCGATGAAGCGCGGCTCCGGCATGTTGATCGGGCCTGGTGGCAGCCCACGGTTCTTGTAGGTGTTGTACGGGGATACCACATCCAGATCGCGGTGAAGCACGCGGCGAATGCTATCCATGCCCAGTGCGAACTGTATGGTGGGGTCGGCTTGCAAAGGCATACCCACGCGCAACCGGTTCAAGTACACTGCGGCGATAGCGGGTGCATCCGTGACCATGCGAGTTTCGGCCTGAACGATGGAAGCCAGCGTAGCCACTTCCGTCACCGACATACCCCTGCGCTCTGCACGATCTCGCCGTTCCGTGGTCCAGAACGTGTCGTGCTCCTTCCGCATACGCGCAATGAACTGCTTGGGTGTGGTCGTCCACCAGAACTCGTACGTATTGGGGATGAAGAGGCTGATGAGCGTTCCGTTCTCCAAGCCCACTTCGCGTTGCAGGTCGGGATCCATGAAGGCTTGCAGGAACTCGATGGAATCCGGCTCCAGCTCCTTGTCCAACCGCCCGGCGAGTTCCTGCAGGTGATCCACGTTGGCGAAGGTGACGCGCACGGGGTCCTGATCGCCCGCGCGCAGTTTGTTCACCAGCGCGTTCATGCCCATGCCGCGCGGCACCCGGTACCGACCCGGCTTGATGTGGTCCGTGTAGTTCTTGCGTTCGGCGAGGAAGGTGAAGCCCTGCGCGTCCTTGATCGCTTCCATGCGCACCAGGCTGTCCACCACGGTGCGCAGATCAGCGCCAGTGGGGATATAAAGCACGCGGCTTTCTTCTTTGAAATGTGTTACCGCCCCATTGATCCGTTGCCACGCCCAGTATCCAAGAATTAGGGCACAAAGCAACAGGCCGAATGCGATGAGCCCCCACTTCCTACGCCGCTTGGCCATGGTTCAAATGGGAATGGTGCCGCTGAAGACGTATTGCGCCGGACCGATGAGGTCCACGCCGATGGTATGCTCGCCGTTCATCTCCACTTCAACGCGCAGATCACCGCCTCGAGTACGCACGCTCACCGTGTTGCCCTCAATGCACTTGCGATGCAGTGCATCGATCGCCGCGGCGGTAACACCCGTGCCGCAGCTCAGCGTCTCTCCTTCCACGCCGCGCTCATAGGTGCGCATCTCCACGTGCCCGCCGTTCCACCGCACGAAGTTCACGTTCACACCTTCGCCCTTGAAGCGCTCGTTGTAGCGGTAGCGGTGCGCTTCGGGCACAATGTCGATCGCGTCCGGGTCGTCCACCCATACCAGCAGGTGCGGTGATCCGGTGTGGATGAGGTCGATGAGATCGCCGATCCGCTCCACCTCCTTGGGCGGCGCCAACGACACCCGCACGAGTGCCCCCGCCTGCATTGCATTGTGCTCCCCGTCGATGGCGGTGAAGCGCGCACGGTCACCATCGCCTACCAGCGAACGCCAGTATGCGAAGGCGCACCTACTGCCGTTGCCACAGAAGCTCTGGCTGCCATCGGGGTTGAAGAACTCCATGTGGTAGGCGGTGCTTGCTGCTCGCGGCGGCTGTATCAAGATCAGGCCATCGCTGCCAATGCCGAAATGGCGATCACACAAGCGCCGCACCAACGATAGGTCATGCGCGGGGAAATGCCCGGCACGATCATCCACTAGGATGAAATCGTTGCCGGTGCCGTGCCATTTGGCGAAGGAGAGGTGCATGAGCGGGTCGGTCGATCGTGAGCGAAGCGGATCCAAAGATCGCATTGTGGTTTGCAGATCCACACCTTGGTTGCATCGGTCGCAGTGTCGAAGCCGGATCAACGCGCGCCCACGATCCTCCCAACAAGCAAACTTGGCCGAAGCACAGCAATGTTCTTGTGCATCGATCCCGGAACACAATATCCAACGCCTTACATTGGTTCCACTAACCCACGCACCATGCGGCCGATCATGACCCTACGCCTCAACCTGTTCCTTGCAAGCTGTTTGTTCGTGTCCTTCCTGGTCGCACAAGACGAGCACCTCTCCGCGCGACCAATTGCCACGATCCAGTTCGAGGAAATGGAACATGACTTCGGTTGGGTCCTGCAAGACTCAAAGAACCCGCATGTGTTCAAGTTCAAGAACACAGGCACCGTTCCACTTATCATCGAAAGCGCCGTCGGCAGCTGCGGCTGCACAGTGCCCGAGTATGCCAAGCACCCCATCCTGCCCGGCGAGGAAAGCGAGATAGAGGTGGTCTATAGTCCCGGAAAGCAGGAGGGACACCAGGAGAAAACGGTGACCGTGATCGCCAATACAAAGCCTGCACAGACCTTGCTCCGGATACACGCCGAAGTGCTTACGGAAGATCCCAGGGTCGCGTCGGCTCCATACACCTTCGACCCATTACCTCCTCCTATCGAGCCGGATCTCGACCTACTATCTTCAATGGATGCACCAGCGATCGAGGAAGTGATCGAAGGACCAACTACCACGATCCAATTCGCAGAGATGGAACATGCCTTTGGCCAGGTGCTACAAGGCTCCGAGAATCCCCATGTGTTCAAGTTCAAGAACACGGGCTCCGAACCGCTGATCATCTCAAATGCGAAGGGGAGCTGCGGATGCACCGTACCCTTTTATGCCAAGGAGCCCATACTGCCCGGTGAGGAAAGCGAGATCCACGTGGTGTACAAACCCGGCAAGCAGGAGGGGCACCAGCAGAAGACGGTGACCATCACCGCCAACACCGAGCCTATGGAAACATTGCTTCGGATCAGTGCCGAAGTGCTCGTGGTCGATTCGGTCACCGCCCCTTCGCTATTCGCCATTGATGAAGAACAGGAGAAGGATCGAGAGGCGATCGAGGCCGCGAGCCCGGGGTGCTTCGTCCTATTCCCGAACCCGACTTCGAACGAACTGCGCTTGGACCTGAAAGAGCACATCGGCGGATCGGCGCAAGTGCGGATCTATGACAGCGCCGGCAAGGAAGTGTTGCAGACGCGCATCACCGACATCAGCAGCGAGACTAGTCGTTTGGATGTTGCTTCGTTCCCGCCGGGGATCTACGTGGCAACCGTGCAGGTGGACGGCGGGCAGGCGATGTCGCAGTGCTTTGTGGTGAGCAGGTGATAAGGACTCCGAGCCGCAGGGCCGTCGTCAAGAGCGGTAGTTTGAGTACACCCTTTCATCCGCCATATGTCTCGCAAAAGAAGCCCACTATACACAGGCCCTGATGTGGAGGATACCACGGAGGGCATCACGCCCGGCATCAAGGCGGACGGCACACCGAAGACGGTGCTGAACATGGCGTTCTACGATGATGTTGAGACCCTCATGGACCAGATCATGCTCCACTACAGTGCGGACCTGGATGCAGCGGGTATCGAGCGTGCGATAAGGGAGGAGTTCGAGGTGCGCAACGGGGACCTCCGCCCCTTGATCAAGGAGAACATAGTGTTCTGCGAGCAACGCGGCATCACGCCAGCCAGCATACGGCAGAGCTTGAATGCGAAGCATTTCTGGTTGCACATGCTGTGGGAATGGCTAAAGCAGCTCTGGCGTCCATGCCTTGTGGGTGCTATTGCCGGTGCCTTGGGCACCTTGCTCTTCTCGCACTTCGTATACGAGCGCATACCTCCTGCGCTTGGGTCCCTGCGCTACTTGCTGCTGGTGCTTGTGATCATGGGGGCGTATTTCACCGTCCGCCGCATCCACCGCACCTACCACACTTCGTACAGCCGGCTTGCCATCGCTTCCATCGGCGGGGCGGTGGGCGCGTTATTGCTGCTCGCGCTCTGCGCGTAGCCTGCGGCGTGGCGCTCACGCGCGCGTAAGGGTTGGTGATCGCGGTCATTCCAGATCCTTCTCGTGGTACCACCCCTCGCTCAGATCCTTCCACTCCGCGTTCTCCTTCGCGATCAGTTCCTCCTTCCATGCGCGCCGCCAGCGCTTTATGCGCTTCTCCTCGGCGATCGCGCCTGCGATCGTGGGTACGAGCTTGGACCACACCAGCTTGTGACAGAGGTACTGGTCGGTGAATGACTCTGGGAACACGCCCTTCTTGTGTTGAAGCACGCGTTTCATCAAGTT
>JBKJPT010000103.1:0-5053 GCA_046595075.1 Flavobacteriales bacterium | reverse complement strand
GGAGCTCGGCCTGGCCAAGAACGAGAACCCGCTGCAAGGCTCCTTCATCATCGAAGAGCTCACCGACCTGGTGGAAGAAGCCGTGCTCACCGAGTTCGACCGCATCACCGAACGCGGCGGCGTGCTGGGTGCCATGGAGACCATGTACCAGCGCAGCCGCATCCAGGAAGAGAGCTTGTATTACGAGACGCTAAAGCACTCTGGCGATTATCCCATTGTTGGGGTGAACACGTTCTTGTCGAGCAAGGGATCACCGACGGTTCTTCCGAAGGAGGTCATTCGCGCAACGGAGGAAGAGAAGGAAGCGCAGATCGCCACCGTGGAGAATTTGCAGAAGGCCTACTCGGATGAAAGTGCGACTTGGCTGCGGAAACTTCAAGAAGCGGCGATCAAGAATGAGAACATGTTCGAGCAGCTGATGGAGGCGACGAAGTATTGCTCGCTGGGGCAGCTGACGGCGGCGATGTTTGAAGTTGGGGGGCAGTATCGGAGGAACATGTAGTCTCTTCGAGGTCGGCGGCCACATGCGGATTTTGAAGGTCATACACGGGTATCCGCCGCTGTACAGCGCCGGGTCTGAGGTCTACAGCCAGTCTATTTGCGAAGAATTGTCCAAGCGCCATGAGGTGCTCGTCTTCTCGCGTGAAGAGAATCCTTTTGCGCCGGACATGACCATTAGGGCCATCGAAGTGCATTCGGGTCTTACCGTGCAACTGGTGAACATGCCGAGGGCCAAGGATGGATATCGCCATGCTGAACTTGATGAACGGTTTGATGAGTTGGTTCGCTCCTTTGAACCTGATGTAGCACACATCGGGCATCTCAATCACTTGTCCACGGGCATCGTGGAGGTATTGGAGAAGGAGCGCATTCCGATCGTGTACACGTTGCATGACTTCTGGTTGATGTGCCCAAGAGGACAATTTCTTCAGCGGAACTTTGGACAAGGACGGTTGCATGAACTATGCGACGGCCAAGAAGACAAGAAGTGCGCTCGGACTTGCTATGCAGCGACAATGTCCGGTGTCAATGGCGCATCCCAAGAGGAGGAGGAGCACTGGACGAAGTGGATAGAAATGAGAATGACTGAGACGCGCCGACTCGCTTCTGCTGTGAATATCTTCATCGTCCCATCAGAATACCTGCGGACAAGGTTCATTCAGGAGTTTGGACTTGATGCTGGTAAGGTCAGGTACCTTGACTATGGGTTCCCGACCGACTACTTGACCACCACCAAGAAGCATCAGGGTAATTCAAAGTTCAGATTTGGATACATAGGAACGCACATTCCTGCGAAGGGGGTGAATCTGCTCATTGAAGCATTCGATGGTCTTGGTGATCGTGCCGACTTGTTCATCTGGGGCGCGAAGGACCAACAGAGCACAGCTGCACTCCAGAGCATGGCTGCGTCTCGGACTGGCATCCACTTCATGGGGGCTTACGTGAATCAGAACCTCGCGAACGAGGTCTTCAGCCGGATTGATTGCATTGTGGTTCCTTCCATATGGATGGAGAACTCGCCCTTGGTTATCCATGAGGCACAAGCCTGTACCATCCCCGTGATCACGGCTGACGTAGGCGGAATGGCTGAGTACGTGCAACACCAAGTCAATGGACTGCTCTTCAAGCATAGGTCCGCGGAGAGTCTCCGGGAGCAAATGCAATGGGCCGTTGAGAACCCACGCGAAATGGAACGGCTCGGACAACGAGGCTATCTGCACGCTTCTGATGGTTCCGTTCCTTCCATTGAAGATCATTGTTCGGTTTTGGAAATGTTCTACGCGCAACTGGTGACCCGATCGTGAGCAAACTCTGGCGCATAACGCTTGATACCAATCCGGAGGATTGCAACTTGAGCTGTACCATGTGCGAGGAGCACAGTGAACACAGCGATTTCATCCAGCGCCTGTATGAACGCACTGGTGTCAAGCGACGTCGGATGCCCTTCGCTATGGTTCGCACCATCATGGAGCAAGCGGTGGCCATGGGTGTCCGAGAGATCATCCCATCCACCATGGGGGAGCCACTGCTATACCGTCAGATGGATGAGGTCTTGGTCCTCGCGGCGGAGTTTGGACTGAAGGTGAACCTAACGACCAATGGCACCTTCCCTAAGAAGTCTGTCGAGGATTGGGCGGCGATCATCGTTCCGGTCACGACGGATGTGAAGATCTCATGGAACGGAGCGACAAGGGAAACTGCGGAAGCCGTGATGAAGGGATTGAATTTCGAGCGAGCATTGGATAACGTCAGTCGATTTGTGAAAGTCAGAGATGACCACTTCGAGAGAACAGGGTACTACTGCCGGGTAACGCTACAGCTCACGTTCATGCAGAACAACATGCATGAGCTACCAGAAATCATACGTCTTGCAGCCGATTTGGGCGTTGACCGTGTGAAGGGTCACCACCTGTGGGCACACTTCAGAGAGATCGAGGAACTAAGTTTCAAGTCATCGCCAGAGTCTATTGAGAGTTGGAACAACATCGTTGAAAGGGCGAAGGAAACTGCGACCCAATTTAGGCGGCGCGATGGGAAGGCTGTTCTTCTGGAAAATGTCGAGTCGTTGAAGCCACAAGCTGGCCACACTATTCCGGATGACCATGAATGTCCGTTCTTGGAAAGAGAACTTTGGGTTTCGGCAACCGGTACGATCTCACCGTGTTGCGCACCTGATGAGCAACGCAAGGCACTCGGTGATTTTGGGAACATTCAGAACATCAGCCTTGCCGAAGTGATCGCGGGCGAGCCTTACCAGGAGCTTGCAAAGTCTTACAAGAACCATCAACTCTGTCGAACATGCTTGATGAGAAGGGTTCCCTCGATTGGAAATTGATTGATGTGACCTTCGATGGCAATGGCTTCCTGTTCCAGGGTGAGGCTTTGTGGCAAGGTCGGTTCAAACGTGTTCTGAAGTTCCATGCTCCTGGCTTGGCCCCAGTGCAAGATGACGACGGGTGGTATCATGTCGATCAGCAAGGCCAAGCGCTGTATCCGCAACGTTATGATCGAGCCTTTGGCTTCTATGAGGACCGTGCAGCCGTTCGCGTAGATGGCGACTGGTTCCATATTGATTCACGGGGTCGCCGGGTCAGCTCCCAATCGTTCGCATGGTGTGGGAACTTTCAAGAGGGCCGATGTGCTGTGCGTGCAAACGATCATGGCTATCATCACATATGTGCCGATGGTACTTCCGCCTATTCGGATCGGTTCCGGTATGCCGGTGACTTTCGAGATGGCGTTGCATGTGCCAAGACGATGGAGGGACTGTTCATGCACATTAACGTTGATGGGAAGCCCATACATGATGGCCGCTACCTTGAATTAGGGCTCTATCACAAAGGCATTGCAATCGCCTTGGACCAGAAGGGCTGGTTCCACATCGATGGTCAAGGCAAGGAACTGTATCAGCACCGATTCACAACGATCGAGCCTTTCTACAATGGGCAGGCGCTTGTCCGCGATTTCGATGGAAAGCAATTGGTTCTGGACGAGTTCGGCCGAACAGCAGTGGTCGTGTAGGAAGCATTGGTTATGACAACAGAGGTTTCTTCCGGACGGGAACCCCGCGTGACGGATTGAAGCGAATGCCCCACAGGCCGGTAATCCGGCCGAGGAGCAGCAGCGGAAAGCCGGACCCGGCTGCTCCCGAGCGAAGGCTCTGCGAAGCGAAGGGATGAGCCGGGGCACGCCCAAAGAACGACCAGGCGCAGAACACCTGCATCTTCAGCACCGAGTTCGCGCTGCGTTTGATGGGCGACGTGCAGCAGTACTTCATCGATCAGGAGGTCCGCAACTTCTACAGCGTCAGCATCAGCGGCTACCACATCGCGGAGGCCGGCGCCAACCCCATCTCGCAGCTCGCCTTCACCTTGGCCAATGGCTTCACGTACGTTGAGTACTACCTCAGCCGGGGCATGGACATCAACGCGTTCGCGCCCAACCTCAGCTTCTTCTTCAGCAACGGCATGGACCCCGAGTACGCCGTGATGGGCCGCGTGGCGCGCCGCCTCTGGGCCAAGGCGCTCAAGCACCGCTACGGCGCCGACGAGCGCAGCCAGATGCTCAAGTACCACATTCAGACCAGCGGCCGCAGCCTCCACGCGCAGGAGATCGACTTCAACGACATCCGCACCACGTTGCAGGCGCTCTATGCGATCTACGACAACTGCAACAGCTTGCACACCAACGCCTACGACGAGGCCATCACCACGCCTACCGAGGAAAGCGTGCGCCGCGCCATGGCCATCCAGCTCATCATCAACAAAGAGCTCGGCCTAGCCAAGAACGAGAACCCGTTGCAAGGGAGTTTCATCATCGAGGAATTGACGGACCTCGTTGAGGAAGCGGTGTTGACGGAGTTCGACCGTATTACGGAGCGCGGTGGAGTTCTTGGTGCGATGGAGACTATGTACCAGCGCAGCAGGATACAAGAAGAGAGTTTGTATTACGAGACGCTCAAGCACTCGGGCGAGTATCCGATCATCGGCGTGAACACGTTCCTGTCGAGCAAGGGCTCACCGACAGTTCTCCCGAAAGAGGTCATACGTGCGACGGAAGAGGAGAAGGAGGCGCAGATCACGACAGTCGAGAACTTGCAACGCGCTTACACAGAGGAGTCCGCGACTTGGCTCCGGAAACTTCAGGAAGCGGCCATCAAGAACGAAAACATGTTCGAGATGCTCATGGAGGCCACGAAGTACTGTAGCCTTGGGCAACTCACTGCGGCGATGTTCGAAGTTGGGGGGCAGTATCGGCGTAACATGTAATGCGTGCCGAATGAACGCCAAGAGTATATCTCTCCGACCGGTGCCAATGCTTTTTGCATTGACTGCAATCCTATTCTCGGCTTGTTCCAGTTCGCGTACTAGCACATTGGTCGCGGACACCTATGATGCTACTACCGACCGAACAGTACTTACGGTTGTTCCATACGGCAACATCACTTTGCCGGGGAAGTGGGAAAAGACAAGCTACAACGATGTTAGCCGACAGCACTTCTTCTCGAACGGTGATTCTACCACTGTCGCCGTAGCCAAGCAACCCAAGGAGA
>JBKJPT010000257.1:0-3592 GCA_046595075.1 Flavobacteriales bacterium | reverse complement strand
GTGGGCAACTGCTTCATGGCGAGCCCGCCCACGAAGAGGATCAGCACCGAAATGACGATGGCCAGTACCGGCCGTTGGATGAAATTCCTGAACATGGTCTACGCGGTTGGGGTCAATTCACCACAGAGGCACAGAGGGCACGGAGGGTGTGGTGGATGCTGAACTATTGCATTTCTCTGTGTACTCCGTGCCTCTGTGGTGAAACATTCGCTTTGATCACTCGGCGTAAAGGTCCAGGTGCTTCACAACGGAATCGGGGGCGATGAACTCGAAGTCGACCTTCTCCTCGTCCTTCACCTTGCGCAGGCCTTCCAGCAGGATGCGATCATCCTTCTTCAGTCCCTCGGTCACCACGAAGAGGTGTTGCAGTTCGGGACCGATCTCGATCCGCGCGGTGTGCAGCACACTGTCCGCGCCGATCACATACACATAGCGGTGGTCCAGCACTTCGAAGGTGGCCTTTTGCGGGATCAGCAGCACGCCCTTCAATCGGGAGTCCATGAGGATATTGCCCGTCTCTCCGTGCCTCAATAGTCTCTGCGGATTCGGAAAAGTCGCGCGGAAGGCGATGTTGCCGGTCGTGTTGTTGAAGTCGGATTCGATGGCGGTGATCTCGCCCGGTTGATCGAACTCTTCCCCATTGGCCATCTTCAACTTCACCTTGGTGCCGTTACCGGCCAGCGCATTCTTCTGGTAGGCCAAGTACTCGGCTTCGGGCACGTTGAAGTAGATCCACATCGTGCTATTGTCGGAAAGTTCAGTGAGCAACTCGCCCTCGTCCAACAAGGATCCCTTCCGCACATGGAAGCGGCCAACGATGCCATCGAAGGGAGCATGGATCTCCGTGAACCCCAGATGGGCCTGAGCCACGCTCAATTCTGCCTTCGCCTTGTCGTAGCGGGCCTGGGCCATCGCCAGTTCGTTCGGCGACACCACGTTGCTATCAGCCAAGGTCTTGGTGTTGCGGTATTCGATCTCGGCGAACTCGGCCTCTGCCGTCGCACGGTGCACCTCGGCCAGGTAGAGCACCGGCCTTATGCGGAACAGCAGCTGGCCTTCATTCACCTGCTGCCCCTCGTCGACGAGGACGTCCTGCAGGTAGCCCTTCTCCAAGGTCCGCAGCTCGATGTGCTGCACAGAGTGGATCTGGCACACATAGTCCCGCGCCACTATGGTATCTGTCAGCAGCGCACTGGTGGCGGGGTAGCGACCGTGTTCATGTCCTTCGTGCTCTGCTTCGTGGTGCCCGCCGCAACTGGTGAGCAGCACGCCGAGGACGAATAGGGGAAACACACACCGGTAAAGAAGCGTTGCGATGTGCTTTGATGCAGGGCGGTGACAAGAGGTCGAATGCGGATGAAGCATGGGAATGTGGGATGCTCTTCTTCGAACGAAAGCGTGGATAAACTCAACACTGGATGGGTGCGGCCATGGTGATGCGCTTCAGGTCCGAACGGACCACCGCGCATGGACGGGGACGATCAACGTCGCACCGCTTCGCCCGGGAACAGGTCCGGGACTTTACGTGACTTAAGGAGCAGACGGTTGAAGCCCTTCGACAGGCAGCAGCGACAAGCCGCTACGATCAAAACCGGGTTCATAAGGCCGCGCGACAGCACCCAGCCGAAAAGAAGAGCACAAGGACCACCCCTGTAGGGCGGCTACGTCATGGTCCGGATCACCGTCCGGCCCCTCGTTCTGGTCCTCCGCGCCCGATGGCAATGCGCCGAACTCGAAGGTGGCGACAGTTCGACCTGCTGCGTGAAGACCAATGAACCACGGCTGCGTCCCTAACAAGAGCAGGCCGGTCAAAAGCCTGATCAGTAACGTTTTCCTTGTTCGCTGGGGCATAAGCACCTTTCGGGGGGCGAACGTAGAGCCTGATCATGCCGCAGGCAAGGAATTAACAGATCCTTAGCGATAATGATGAGGCAATCACCGTCGGCCTAGCTCGCATCACTGCGTTTTTCCAACTCCTCGATCGTCCGCCGCGCCGCCTCCAACCGCACTCGGTTGTTCTTGCTCACAAGCAAATTGGTGATGAGCATCTCCATGCGATGATGCAGCGGGATCAGCAATCCCGCAATAGCGGCCATGGCCAACAGCATCAGGATCGGCGAATGGTTGGTGACGCGATCAAGGAAGGGATGCAGCAATAGGTTGATGAACTCGAAGAAGAGCAGCAGCGCGATGAGCGACAGGTTCTTGATGGCCTTTGCACCCACCACCGCCGTGCGGCTGAAGATGAGCAGGAAGATGCCGAGCGTGATGACAATGAGCGCGATGATGCCGAACTGGATGTTGCGGGAGCGGGCGGCGACTTCCTCCGCGCGCAGCTTGGCATCCTCCATATCCTTCAACTGCTGCGTGAACAATTGACCCTTAAGCTGGCTGCGGTTCTGTGTTGTGGTGAGGCTGTCGCGATAGGCGATGCAGCGCTTGGCGTAAACAAAAGCGCTATCGGTCATCCCGTTCGCGTAGTAAGCATCGGCCAAAGCATCAGCGGCTTTCTCGAGAATTCCCGGCGCCCGGACCTTTTCGGCGACAAGGAAGCATCGCTGGGCCATGGCCAGGCCGTCTGCATTGCGGCCCTGCTGTAGCAGCAATGCAGCATACCCTGCCCCGTACTGGATCAGCGGCTGGGGCAGGTCGAACGAATCCGCTGCAGAAATGGCACGTTTGAAATGCAGTTCGGCAAGGTCCTCTTCATGGCGCGCAGCATACACAGTGGCCAATGCGCCATTTGAAAAGGCATAACCCCACGGATCCAGTTCGGGCGATGCGATCATGTCCACCTGCTTGGCATAGAAGAGGGCTGAATCCAGATCGCCCTTATCTAAAAAATACTTCGCAAGCGTGCCCATGCCCCGTGAACGGATGCCAGGCGGCATACCATGAACAAGGGCCTTACGCATATAGCCTATGCTACCGGCACTGTCCCCGGTGCGTTGGTAGAGCACCGCGATCTCCTTGCAGACCCCGCCTATCCACGCACTGTCCCCGGCGCTTGTAAAGTGATCGAGCGCAAGGTTGTAATGCTTCAATGCTGCGTTCACATCGTTGGCAATGGTGAAAGCGGCCCCGATAGCGAACTGCGCCCTTCCGATCAATGAATCGTTCTTGGTGGGCTCCGCGATCTCCAGCACGCGGATGGACGTTGACATGCACTCCTCCTTGCGGCCGAGGTAAAGCTGCTTCATCGCGAGGCGGCAGAGAAGCGCGACCTTATCGCGTGGGTCGGTGGAGGCCTTCTCGAGTTGGACCAAGGTGTCCATCGGAAGTCGGCCGTACCGGACAAAGAGCGTATCGAGCGGCTGGGCGTGCATCGGCCCAATACCGAGCGAGCCAAAGACAAGGACAAGTATTCGGATGGTCAAGGTCATCCGTAAGGTTCGCAGTGGAAGTGTCATTCTGGTCATAGCGATCAACCTGCGTTGGTATCAGTTGGTCGTGCCTCCAACTCCTCTATCGTCCTCCTCGCCGCCTCCAACCGCACCCGGTTGTTCTTGCTCACGAGCATGTTCGTGATCAGCTTCTCCATGCGGTGGTGCAGCGGAATGAGCAACCCTGCGATCGCGGCCATGGCCAATAG
>JBKJPT010000034.1:0-22968 GCA_046595075.1 Flavobacteriales bacterium | reverse complement strand
CTCCATGGTCTCAATGAGGTCGTTGAACAGGGCGCGATCCATCTTCTTTCCGTGCAGCCGCGAACCTTCAATCATCTCCTTGCCGCGCGTGGAACCAATACGACAGGGGAAGCACTTGCCGCAGCTTTCGAGAGAGGTGAACTCGAAGAGGTGCTCGAGGTACTCTACCATCGGGAAATCCTCCGGGATGGAGAGCACGCTAGCGTGACCGAGCAAGAAACCCTCCTTCTGGAAGGTCTCGAAGTCGATGCTGAGCACGTTGATCTTGTCCATGGGCACGATGCCCCCGAGTGGACCGCCGATGTGCAGGGCCTTTACCTTCTTCCCAAAACCTTGGCCGAGTTCGTTGATGACCTTGCTAAGTGGTGTGCCGCATTCCACCTCATAAAGACCTGGTCGGTTGAAAGCGCTGTCCAGCGAAACCAGTTTGGTCCCATTGCTCTTCTCGGTGCCGAGCTTGGTGAAGGCAGCACCTCCATTCTTCACCACCCATGGCACGCAGGCGAGGGTCTCCACGTTGTTCACCACGGTGGGCCGGTTGAACAGACCCTGTTGCGCAGGATATGGCGGACGGGTGCGCACCTCTCCCCTCTTTCCTTCGATGCTGTTGAGCAGGGCGGTCTCTTCACCACATATATATGCACCCGCAGCCTTGATCACCTTGAAGCGGTAGTTGAAGCCGCTGCCTTTGATGTTCTTCCCGATCCAACCCTTCGATTCGATGTCAGCGACGGCCTGCTTCACGATCTCCACCGCCTCGGGATACTCGGCCCGTATATATATGACACCAGTATCGGCACCTACGCAAAAACCGGCGATCATCATCCCCAACAGCACCAGGTGCGGACGTTGCTCCAAGAGGTAGCGATCGCTGAACGCGGCGGGATCGCCTTCGTCGGCATTGCAGACGATGTACTTGCGCGGGGTACCGTTCCCGGTCTTGTCCTCCGCATCCTTGCACGCTTGTAGTTTGAAGCCCATCGGGAAGCCCGCACCACCGCGTCCACGGATCGTGGCGATCTTGATCTCATTGAGGATGTCGGCACTGTCGCCTTGGATCACGCGCTCCCACAACGCATAGAATTCTTCGAGTGTGGGCATCGGTGCCGTCAGGATCGGATGCTCCATGGATGTGCCGACGAAGTGCTTGCCGTTCGCTTCAGCCTTCTGCCCCTTTGCCAGTTCTTCGAGATGATCGATGCTCGACCCGCTGTAGTTCTTTCCCCCGATATTGAAGGCGCTGTTCTCGTGGCAACGCCCTAGACAACACATGTGGCCGATCTCCTCTGCTCTGAAGTGCTTGCCCAATTCGTGATGCACATGATCCTGCGTTCCGGCAACGAGGCAAGTGGATCCGTTGCACACGTATGCCCTCTTCCCTTTGTTGTCCTTCTTCAGAAAGTCATAGAAGGAGGAAGTTCCATAGGTGATGGCCTCGCCCACCAAAAACCCATCCGCTACTTCGCTCAATGTGGCATCGTTCGGAGTACCCCCTTGCCTGTCAGCCGCCAACTGAAGGCGTTCCCAAAGGGAGTCGTCGAGCTCCTTGCCGTCCCTTCCGCTGAGGGATGAAATGTTCTTGGACATGTGGACCCCAAGGTAAGCAGGCATGCATTGCGCCCATCGCTGCTGTTGATCCTGTGCGGTCCGCGAACCACATTTCCCGCTCGCCCTTGTCCTTCGCACTCACCGTTCCGCGCGCCTCGAACTTGAGGCGCGGGTCGCTCTTCACCAGCGAATAGGTAGTGGATGAAATGTACACGCAGCCCACTTCGCCACTGCTTTCCATGTGGCTGGCGATCTTCTCGGCATCGCCCCAGATGTCGTACTGGAACTTCTTCGACCCAACGATGCCTGCCACCACCGGACCGGTGTGTGTGCTCACGCGCATGTGGTAGGCGGGCAGCCCATTGCACTCGCACTCCGCGATCCGTTCCTCCATGCGCTGCTGCATCTCGATCGCAGCCAGCACCACATCGGCTGGGGAGCCGTGCGTTGGGTCCGGTAGTCCACCCACGGCCATATACGCATCGCCCATCGTCTTGATCTTCTCGATGCGGTGGTGTCCGATGATCGCGTCCATGAACTTGAAGCAGGCATCGAGCGCGCAGGCGGGTTCCTGGCGCTTTAGCCATATGCCACATCATGTTGCGCCAGGAGCAACCCATGCCCCGCGGATCGTTCACACTATCATGCACGGTCAATGTGGGTTCGAAATGTTCCAATGCCTCCAACTTTCTTCCCAGATCGTTGAGCACTCCACCGATGTTGTCCTCTGAGCTGGCCATGGCGTACTCGTCGCCAACCGCTTCCTGAGCCGAATATGCACGCTGGAGGTATGCGAGCGCTTCGGCATGGCCTCCTTGCTCGCGATACAAACCCGCGATGTTGTGCAGTGCGGTGGCCACCCTACTTGGTCGTTCGCGGCTTGGTACCGGCGCAATGCCTGGGCATAGTTCTCCATCGCTTCCGGTATGCGTCCTTGATCATATAACAGGAGACCGATGTTGTTGAGCGAGGTGGTGATCCCCGAAGTATCGTCCAGCAGCTTGCGGATGTCGAGACTGAGCTCGTGCGCGGCCAGGGCATCCTCCACCTACCCTGGTCCTTGTATATGGCCCCGAGCTAGTTGAGCACAGGAGCCATACCCTTTCGGTCCTGCAGGCGTTCCGCTTCGGCTAGGCCCACGGCCTGGTGCCCGAGCGCCTTTTCAATGTGGCCACGTTGCCCCTCTACAAAGCCCTTCCGCCTCGCGTACGTCGCCAGCACGACCCGTGATATGCGCAATAGCGCGTACGCGCATGCAGAGCGCGAACGCAGAGCCGGATCACTACCTAGTTGTTCACCGGCCTGTTCGCGCAATATTCTGACGCGAACGCTATCGAGTTGCTCCCTTTGCGGTGCACCATCAGAAGCACACGCGCAATGCATTGATACGAAAACACAACTACATGCGCAGGAACTTGATCGCAACACGCATTGAAGGTTGAAGAGCGTACGGTGTGCGCATGATCCAAGTGCGAGGATCGATGATGCAAAGGTGGATCGACATCGATCGATCGTTCCTTGCTTGGCGATCGACGGTCAACGATATCAACATACGATGGTGAGAACATTCTTGCATGAATGTGCGTAGCATGTCATGAACGAACTTACGTTTGACAACAAACCCATTTCACCATGGCTAAGAAAGCAGCAAAGAAAGCAGCGAAGAAAGGTGCCAAGAAGGCCGCCAAGAAGGGCGCCAAGAAGGCAGCGAAGAAGAAGAAGTAGTATCGGTAACACGATCGCAAGGAGCCCGGTTCGCCGGGCCCCTTTGCGTTAGTACCCATCCGCAAAGCTGCGCTCAGTGCGCTATGCGCACCGTTCCGGATCCATCGCTCCGATGCTCGAGGCGCGGGTGCATGTGCTAGCAACACATCACCGCTAGCTGCGACCGAGACGCGCATATCACCATTTGCATCGGCGCTCGCATCACCACTTCCGGCGATCTCCACGTTCATTTCACGCGTCACCAGATCGGCCGCGCGCACGTTCCCGCTGCCCGCGATGGACACTTTCAGCCGACAGCAGATGCCGCTCAAGTTCATATTACCCGAACCTTCGATCGACCAGTTGATCGATCCCGCTTTGTAGGTCATCACCACATTTCCGCTACCAGCGATCGCCACCGCCGCTTCCGTTGCATCGTATGTGCCGATGCCTTTCACATCGCCCGATCCTTCCACGTGCACCACGTCCATTTCAGGTGCACTGAGGTGCGCGACATGATCTGCTCTTCACGGAGATGATCACCAGCTCGGCGATGTTGGCCTGTGCTTCCACCACCACCGAACGTTCGGCGGCCGTGGTGATGACCACGTCCATGGAACCGTGCAACACGATCCCGTGGAAGGCCCAAAGGGTGATCGTTCTCCTTACCTCATCATCGCTCCCTTGCACTTGATCTTGTAGCAGCAGCGTTAGCACTGGTGGCGAGCACGACCAAGAGAACGGCGGCCACGACGAGGAATAGAGTGCGTACGAGTGGGGGGTTGGTTGTTCAAGCCCTGGACGCATAGGACAGGGCTATTGTTACAACCGAGCGATACGTGCGGCCTCTATCGCGCCTTGATCACGTTCCGATGCAGGACCCGCCCATCGGCAAGAACAACTCGGATGGTATAGGTACCGAGGCCGATACTTGAGAATGGAATTGTCTCAGCGGTCGTGCTCACGCGGTCGCTCCATACCGATCGTCCCGTACCATCGAACAGTTCAATGCCAAGGATCGATCCGCTGGCGGCGGAAACAACGAGGGCTTCTTCATCCGGTGCCGTCTTAACCCGGTATGCTCGTGCACAACACGTGGATATCGCCGGGTGCGTACCGGTTCGATCGTGTGTTGGTGAGCTTGCGGCCATACCCCGTTTCCGTTCCGGGATCGATGATCCAACTGGTGAACTCGGGGCTTTGGGCAACCGGTCCGGCGCTGAGGATAAGCACGACCGCAACGTGTAGTGGATGCATGTTGGGTGCGGTTCGCGGGTGCTACCCGACGAACCTACGCTGGATCGATCACAGTGATGATCGAAAGACCCGGGACGCCTCGTTACTCGACCATCACCTTCAGCGTGCGCGTACGACCGCCGCAACGCACCATGCAGAAGTAAGCCCCCGGTGCGAATGCGGCTGCATCGAACTGGATGCGTTGCTGCATGCCCGCTTCCACGGTGCCCTTGTACAAGCTGGCTTGACGCGCGCCCGACAGGGCGATCAGGTCCACCACGACTTCCTCGTCCGTGGTTCCGCCGGTGATCATGATCGTGGCCGGGCCATTCGCAGGATTCGGGAAGACGATCGCTTCGATCATCTCTCCGAGCAACACATCCATTGGCGCATCGGGCTGCAAGACCATCCCCGCAGTGGGGCACATTAGGTAACCGCTGTTCTCCCCCGGTTGGTCATAGCCGTTATTGATCGCGGTCAGGGCAGTGCTCAAGTCTGATCGTGTATATGTGGAAGAACAACCACCGATCGCCTGGTCTGCGGCATCGATCACTTGTTGTACCGTCATCCCAGCGAACGAACCACTGGCCACGATCATGTTCTTGAGCAGCACGGACGATGTGGCGAATGATGCATCGGTCTCATCGAAACGCACGGTCAGTTTTGCCGACACCAGCTGGCCAACGAGCGTATTGTTTGGTGAACTGGGATTCACCGTAGTACCGGTGAGCAACAAAGAAGACGTGCCATAAGTGGGCAATGCGGTGATGATCGCCGCCGCAGTTGTGAAACGCATGAGACGCGTGCCGCAACCAATAGTGAGGTAGTTGGGTGATGGGAACTTGCTCGCGAATTGCGCCGTCATGTATGCCGATTGCGTGCTGTTGGAAGAGCCCCAGGATCCCTGCGCTTCGGTACGTGTACCAGTGCAGGTTCCGCCGGATGCAGGCGCTGTATATGTGACCGTACAAGAGACCAAACACCCGTTCGCTCCCCTCACTGAGACCGTATAGGTGCCGCTGGCGGTGACCGAGGCTGTGGCCGTGCTTTGCACTGGAACAGTGTTCCATGTATAGATGTACGGCGTCACACCGCCGGTCGCCGTTACGGAAACCGTACCGGAGGAAGGTGAAGCCGAGCAAGTGATCGCAGGCACGCTCATCACTGTTAAAACCGTGGCGGGCGATGTGCTTGAGCATCCACCCAAACCGATGGTGACCGTATAGCTACCGGATTGGGTGGCCGCGTAGCTGCTCGAGGTCGCGCCACTAATGGTGGTGCCGTCCTTCTTCCAAGTATAGATGTACCCCGTCCCCGAAGTGGTGCTCAGGACCATCGTACTCCCCTGACAGAAAGAGGTGGAACTAGATGTGATGGTGGCTGTGGGAGCCGTCACCACTGTGACCGACGCCGCCGGAGAAGTGGTGGCGCATCCACCATTGGTTACGGTTACTGTATAACTCCCGGCCAGCGTGGCTGTATATGCGCTAGCAGTCGCCCCGCTGATCGTGGTTGCATTGCGCTTCCACAGGTACGTGAACCCGGTGCCCGTGGTCGTGGAAAGCACCACGCTACCCCCAGTGCATAGGGCAGTGGGGCCAGCCGCCGTTATGATAGTGACCGTGCTCATGGCCGTGCCTGCGCATTGGCAACTCGAGTTCCAGAGGTCATTTATCGTGCACACATTGCCATCGTTGCATGCGGTACCAGGTAGCGCAGTGCCCCCGACCACACCTTGACAATCCGTTACCGCACCGGCAGCTGTTGTGGCAAAGGCGCCGAGTGATAGGTTGTAATAGCTGCCGCTCGGGTCGTTCTGCAACTTCACAGCACGCACCATGTATTCCGTAGAAGGTGTGTATGGGATGGCCGCGTTCGTATAGGTGGTAGAGGTGACGTAGTTGGTGGTTAGGCGCGTGATCTGGCCTGTAGCGGCATTCACACGATAGATGTGGTACCCTCCTACTGATTCCGTTGCAGGGTTCCAGCTGAAGGCGGCCACACCGCCGCTGTTAGTAACGACCAGGTTCGATGGCGCCGTGAGCATTTTCTGGCGAAGAGTGGGGTCGCCCATCAACGCCAGGTGTGTTTTGCCCATCGTGCTCTGCCATCCATCGGTGAGCGGCGTGTATAAGCTTGTGTTGTTCATGCTCACCAACGTGCTGTACCCGATGTTGTCACCCATTGCCATGTGGTGGAAATACCATGCGGGGATCGAAACCCAGCAATTGGTGAGCGCATTGCCACTGGCCAGCGGTGCGCGCAGGAAGTTGTTCTTGTTGTCCCAATCGCCGAAGTAGCTACCGAAGGACATGTTGAACACGCCGCCCGTTGAGGAAGTGGTCGCGAAGTTCTGCGTCGTGCCCACATTATCGGCACCGTTGTATGTGAGCGTGCTCCCCACATAGGCCTGCAATCCGCCGCCACTGGAGTAGGTCCACAAGTAGCTCTGATCGTCCACGAGCACGTTGAAGCTCGTGCCGTTCTGGTTGGCGTTGGTGATGTTGGCCGCGCCCACCACGGGAGCGATGTTGCGCCAAGCACTGGCCGCGAGCGGGTTGCTCACCCACTGCAGGTTGTCGAACACCAATCCGCGCGCGGTGGGAGTCCAGTAGCGCAGCTTGAACTGGTGCAATTTGTTCAGATAAGTGCGCGTGAGTTCAGTCTCGTTCGCGCTGAAGGCGGGCATGTCGTACATGTCCAATCGGCCAACCTGCAACTCCACCGTGGACGGGAATGTGCTCTGGTCGAACTTGCCATCGCCGGGGATGTTGCGGTTCTCGACCCGTGAAGCACCGCTGCTGTTCACGCTCGCATCCGTCCACGTGCCGTTCACGTCGCCATAGTAGCCATCGCAGGGCCATGCACCCAGGTGTTCGCTGTGACCATCGGGATTGATATTCCCCGAATACGGTACGGCCAAGTGGCCAACGATGAACACGGTCTTCACGTTGGAGGGATCCGCGTTGTACTGTGATACGATCGTGCTCTTTACGGTAGCGATGCTGGCAGTGCGCGCAAGGTTCGTGCGCACCACTGCCCAACCATCGGCCCGCAGATCGGCGTACAATGTGTTGAGCTCCGCGGACAATGAAGTGGAGAAGGTGTTGTCCACAAGCAGGAGCAATTTCCCACGGTAGTCCACCGGCGGCACTTCGATGCCCGAGCAGATGTAGCCGGTACCTGTTACGCCACCAGCCACGCGCACCACTTTATACTCGTATGCCGTTGCTGTGCTCACGGTATTGTCATCATAGCTCAGCGCGCTGGTAGCAGGTGATGCCAATACACTTCCCCAGGACGTGGCCGTTTTCATCTTGCGATAGATCGTGATGCTCGTGGTACTGGCCATCGTTGTCCATGCGAGCGTGATGCGCGCCGGAGAAGCTTGCACCGTGGCGTTCAATTGCACGGCCGCCCTCTGCGATGGGGATTGCGCTGCCACCGTGAACGACAGGATCAACAATATTGGAGCGAACAATGCGCGGCTGATGGACATGGGTTCCTGGTTTGATGTACTCTCCTGCTCCTTCTTCCTTTCGCGTTATCCTACGGTCCGATCTCCGCCATTGTTCCGATCTCATGTGTGGAGCAAACGCACGATTCCGGAACCACCCGGCTGCCTGCAAGTTCTACTGTCCTCTTAGGTGCCGGTGCGCCGAAACTAGACCACTAATAACCGGAGGGTAACGAGCTGAGAGACACTTCATTCCATGCTTAGCGGGGCGGCTTCCCCTCCCGTCGGGCACATCGACCCGCTCGCCCCTATCATCGCGCCATTCGTCCGTACTATGGCATATTCTACCAGGCCCCCGATCCGATCGCCGAACAGCAAAACGAAAAGAGGGCCTTGGGCCCTCCTTTCCGGTCAATTCACTGTTGAAGGGTCAGTGCTTCATGAAATGCGCATTGTAGAGTGTACCATCTTCAGCGATCGCGCGTAGCAGATATCCACCTGCTGGGAGGTTAGCCACATCAAATCGTAAGCTGCTGGTGCGCGCTACCACGCGATGCAGCACACGGCCGTCCATCGCCAAGATCTCCACACTGGCAATACCCAACGGCAGGTCCACGATCAATTGGTCGCGCACAGGGTTCGGATGTAGGCCGATCGTGCGTGCCAGCTCGTTCGTTCCAACGGTCATCTCGGTGATCAACGTGGCCGTGTTGGTGCGGATCGCATCATTCGCGTCGAAGTAGATGTCCGCTGCATTGGGGATCACCGTTTGCGTGACCAGCCCGTCCACCGGCTTCAGCCTGAAGCTGACGAAGCCCTGGCTGCCTGCTTGGTCGGTGGCGCTATCCGGCAACATGATTTCCGCGAACGTGAACTCCAGTACACGACCGGGCAGTAGTTGAGCTGTGAACGCATGCGAAGCACCGAGGATCTCCAACGAGGGGATCTGGAACAGATTGGAAATGGTATCGGTCACCACCACATCGATCGCTTCGACGGTGCCGATGTTCTGGAAACGCACCGTGTAATCAATGTGGGTGTCTGCATCGAGGAAGTAGTACGCCTCGCTCAACTGCGTGCTAGTGCGCGCGAGCTTGTCGTTCGGGTCCACGGAATTCACAACAGTATTCGCGATGCTGTATGTATCGTTGGAAGGATCGCTGTCCGCAGGAACCGGTGTTACAGTGATCGTACCCACCATGGTGGTGCCTAACAATGCAGGTATGTTCGGCACGGATAGGTGTGCCACATAGGTGATCGTCTGGAACGCGCCGAGCGTTGGGATCATCCATTGAATATGGCCGGCTGCCACCAATGTGCCGGGGCCATCCACTGAAAGGAAGGTGAGCACCGGATCGTAGTAGAGATCAACTACCAGGTCCGTGAACGCGTAAGGGCCATCATTCTGCACAACGGCCGTATAGTTCACCGCGAAATTCGGGCGATGCGTGCCGGCCGATAGTGTGGCGCGCAAATCAGGACCCATGGTTGGCTCGCAGGCCAGGTCGATGGTCGTTGTTGGCATACCCGCATCCAGCATGAAGGGGGTGGGTAACGCGGGGCAGATCACATCGTAGTCGGCGATCGTTGCATCCAGATCATAGCTGCCATAGAACAGTTCGGTCGCGTACGTGCCATCGGCGTTGGTGAGCGTGTAATTGCCACCCGGCCCGATCTCGAGCACGCGGTACGGCATGCCGGGATCGTTTCCTCCTTGCGAACAGTCAGCATCAAGATCCGCGTACACGATACCGTTCACTTCGCCACAGGGATCGGTGGAAACCGGCACTTCCACTTGATAGGAGACAGAGCACCCGCCCGTGGTACCCGGCGGCGTGGTGACGCCGCCAACGGAAGCATAGAGCGTGTAGGTGCCGGGCGCCAGGTTCTCGGCAGTGAACGGATTGGCGCTCGAGCTCATCCATGTTCCGCTGGGGCCGCTCACGGTCAGCG
The DNA here is from genome assembly GCA_046595075.1 of Flavobacteriales bacterium. Classification (GTDB taxonomy): domain Bacteria; phylum Bacteroidota; class Bacteroidia; order Flavobacteriales_F; family PHOS-HE28; genus PHOS-HE28. The sequence goes on along the minus strand of JBKJPT010000034.1, from coordinate 13,070 downwards.
AGTCGATGTTGTCGAACAGCACAGTGAACGAACCCGTGCTTCCGTTCGGGCACGAGGGCGTTACATCGGTAGTAAGCAGTTGCGGGTTCATGGGACCGATCACGGTCAAGGGCCCCACGGTACCAACACATCCATTGTCATCACTTACGGTCACTGTGTAGTTCTCGCCGATACAAAGTGAGCTCAGGTAGATCCCGTTGGGGTTCGCATTGCCCACCGGCCCGGGAGGGTCGAAGGTGGTGGTGACCGCCGCCCCGCCGCCAATAGGCACATACTGATACCATGTGCCATTGCAGCCCGCCTCGCACGACCATGCTTCGGTGGCCCCGATCGCCGGGAAGAGGTCGGGGGTTTGGATGATCTCTATGTCCTGCACGAGTTCCTCTGCATTGCTATCCATAATGGTCAGTGTGTAAACACCAGCAGGAACATCTGTGATCGAAGAGGTACCCTGACCGTTCGGCGGTGTCGGCGACCAGAGGAATGCGTAAGGCGCCACCCCTCCCCACACCGATACGTAGATGGATCCCGTGGTGGAGCCGCAGGTGGCATGTTCAATATAGGTCAAAGACTGGAAGTCGGAGGTTTGGGCTTGTACCCGCATGAACGCGATTGCGGTGAGGCCTAGGAGTAGTGATCTGTTCATGTCGATGGTTTTCGTGTGGCAACGATCAGACGGCCAAGCTACCTCTGCCGGTTGTCCCGCCACCCGAGGCAGTTAATTGTTGCCAATGCGAACGGAAGGGACGCGGAGGCCAACAGTATGCGCGCATACCAAAAATATATTTGCGCCCATGTCGAACGAACGCCCCCGAATGATCGAGACCCGTGCTGCCAGACTGGAGCGCGTGGCCGGTGTGGTGGAGGTACGGTTCAAGCCGGATGTGCGGTTGGACCTGTCCGCGTTGGGCGAGGTTGTGCATGCCAAGCGGGTGTTGTGCAGTACGGAGGAGTTGGACGTGCTTGCCGTGCTTCCTCCCGAAGTGGATTTCGAACTGAGCGTGCTCTCCGTGGACCACCATGCCTTGAACGGCGGTTGCGGTTTGGCGCGCAGACTCGCGCTCGCCGCGCAAAGCCCCTTTAATGAGCGGCTCGCGACCATCTACTTCAGGTACCACCCGCGCGAGCAGAGCACGGCAGTGTTCCTTGAGGAAGCCGATGCACGCAAGTGGCTGACCGAGGGGGTCGCGCAGCCTTCGGTTTCCTGAGCAACGCCTAATCTTTCACGAGCTTGTACAGCTCCTGTAGATCCGGCGAGAGGATCACCTCGATCCGGCGGTTCTTCGCTTTATCTGCGGGATCCACGGGGATGAACTCACCTCGGCCTGCTGCGGTGATCCGTGTGGGATCGATCACGCTGCCTTCCCGCAGGATGCGCACCACACTGGTGGCTCGCATCACGCTGAGGTCCCAGTTGTCCTTGTAGGTACTGCCGGGCTGGATCTGGTCCGTATCCGTGTGGCCCTCGACCAGGATGTTGAGGTCCTTCTCGTTCTCGATGGCTTTGGCGAGTTTGACCAGGGCTTCCTTCCCTTTGGCATCCACGACTGCACTGCCACTGGGGAAGAGCAGCTTGTTCTCCAAGCTCACGTAAATGCGGCCATTGCGTTGCTCCACGGTGAGGCCCTTGCCTTCGAAGCCCGTGAGCGCGGCGCTCACGCGGTCCTTCAGTGCGCGCATCGCGGCGTCCTTCGTGGAGAGTTCCGCTTGCAGCTCGGCCAGCGTCGCTTCGCGTTCCGCCAATGCAGACTCCTTCTCCTTGAGCTTCGCGGCCAATGCGTTCGCCGAATCCTCCTTGTTCATAAGGTCCAAGCGCACCGCCTCCAAGTCGGTGAGCAGCTTGCGGTTCTCGCTGCGGTCCCCGGCGAGAAGCTTATTGTACTTGTCCAGCAGCTCATTGTTCAGCGTGTTGATCTTGTCGTACTGCCCGGTCATCTGCCGCAGCGATCGGCCCAGGATCGTGGTGTCCTGCTCCAAGTGTGCCACGCGCTTTCTCATCTCATCTGTTCCCGAACGCAACTCGTCCAGCGCCGCTTGAGCGTCGCGTGCTTTGGTCGTGGCGGCGTCCACTTCGGCCTGCATGGCGTCGGCGCGGGCCTTGGTCTCTTCATACTTGCGGGCAGGAACGCAGGCGGTGACCATCGCGCTCACAGCGAGCGCAACGACGAGGAAATATTTGTTGCTGAACATCGGTGAACGGGATCTGTTAGCGGTGTTCAAAGGTGGTACCCATGCTGCGTGGCATGCCCTTGGTGCAACACTATTTTTGAACAACACGTTGCAGTACCAGCACCTACCATGGAATATACCGGCTTACCGAAGGATTGGGCTTTTCGCCCCGCGCTGGACCCGGAGCTGAAACGCTACTTGGTGCTGGCCTATGTGCAGCGCGTAGGTGGCCGCTTCGCTGAACACAAGCTGTACCCCTATCTGGACGAACTTCAAGTGCAGGTGGACGAGCTCGCACGTTTGCGCCACGAGAAGGACCAGTTGGAGCGTTCGCTAGGTGGCGAGCTCATGGGTTTCGATCAACGCACGGGCCGGCCTGTGCACGAAGCATCTCGCGACCCGCGCCTCGATGTGATCGAGGAGATCATCGGGCACGCGCTACCGCACTTGACCGCTGCGCTCACGCGAGGAACGGGATTGCGAGAGGAGCTCGCCGCACACATAAGGTTCGCCCCGGTAGGTGTGCTGCCGCTGTTGTTGAAGGAGGGCTGGTTGTTGTTGCGCACCGGAATGGAGGCGCGTGTGTATGCGTACACCGTTCCCTTCCTGCGAAGCCCGGACGTGCACCATGCAGTGTTGCACGTGCGCACGCGATACGTGACCAGCTATAGCATGGGGATCACCTGCACCTTTGAGCACATGAAGCGCGACCTGATCCGCCTGCATAGTGGCCTGCCGAACCCTGCGGTGTTCGCGTTCGAGAGCGATCTGGGTCTACCCCACATAGAGACCTTCATGCCACTGGCCAAGAAGATGGTGTACGGGGAGATCCGCGCGCGCAGTTAAGGCTGCGCCCGCACTGCTGGATCGAACCACACCGGGCTCATATCCCTGTACTCCATGCCATTGATCGGCATTTCGCGCACCCAGGGTTGCAATAAGCGCACAGATCGCTCGTGGTAGAGCGGTGCCACCACGGCATCCTCCATCAACTGCCGTTCGGCTAGCGCCATGAGGCCCATACGCTCGGTCTCATCGCTGGTGCGCAAGGCGCGTGCGAAGAGCGAATCAAAAGTGGCGCTGAGGTAGCGCGTGCTGTTCAGGTATGAAGGTTCAGCGCTATCCGCTGGTGCGTTACGGCCGTAGAATAGGGCGAGGAAGTTCTCCGGATCCGGGTGGTCGGCGATCCAGCCTTCCCGCCAGAACATGGCCTCGCTTCGTGCCACGCGTTCATAGTGTTGCTCGGCAGGCAGCACCGACGAGATCACGCGTGCTCCGAGCTCTCGTTCCAACATGGATTGGGTGGCCTCCGCCACCTTCACGTAACCGAATCCGTTGTTGTTCACTTGCAGGAACACGGTGGGCAGCCCACGCCCACCGGGAAATCCGGCTTCAGCCAACAGGCGCCGCGCAGTCTCGGGATCAAAGCTCGTTTCGGGGACACTATCGTAGGGGTAGTTATGGAAGCCAGCTGCCACCACGCCGTGTTCCGCTGCCACGGCCAATCCATCGAGCACGCTGTCCACTAGGAATTGCCTGTCTATGGCCAGCGAGAATGCTTTGCGCACACGCCCATCAGTAAAGGGCGGTTTGCTCGCATTGAATCCGTAGAACTGGATCGTGAGCGCCGGAGTGGTCTGCACCACGTACGCATGTTCGCCCTGTAGCACATCAGTGCGGTCCACGGGCAGCTCGTAGATCACACTGAGGTTTCCCTTCTCGAAAGCTTCGAGCTCAATGAGCTTGTCCGGCTCGAATGTGTAACGGATCGCATCGAGGTAGGGCAACTGCGAACCATCGGTGTCCTTGCGCCAGTACTTCGGGTTGCGCTCCAGCACGAGCACTTCATTGCTGGTGAAGGTCTTCAGACGGAAGCCGCCAGTGCCCACCATGCGCCAAAGCGCGTCGGCCCCGTAATGCTCCACCTGTTCAGCCGGATAGATCCAGCAGCCTTGGTGCGCGAGCACCTGTATGAAACTTGGCCATGGGCTCGTGAGCGAGAACCGCACAGTGCGGTCATCCACCGCCACAATGCCCTTCACTCCTTCGGTGTGCTCCCCTGCGTAATGCGCATTAGCACCGACCACGTGATCCTGTACCAACCAGAACATATGGTTGTCCGGCGTGTTGGTGCACATGCGTACGAAGCAATCAACCACATCCGCGGCCTTCAGCTCGCGGCCTTTCCCATCGGCGAAGCAGGGATCATCATGGAAGAACACTCCTGCTCGCAGCTTGAAGGTGTATTCGGTACCCGCGGCATTCACGGTCCAGGTCTCGGCCAAGGAGGGGATCACCGTTAGGTCGCGCTGGTCGAGTCGCACCAATCCTTCATATACCTGTGCCGCAACCCGGTGCGACGCAGCCTGCGTCAAGCTCAACGGGAACAAGCTGCGGAGCTCTTCGCTTTCGTTGGCGTTGAACACGCCGCCATAGCTCCTACCGGCGGCCGTTTTGCGCTCCCGGGGCTCTTCAGGTGCTGCGCATGCAGCGAGCCACAAAAGTGCGAGAATGAGCGCGCGGTCCATAGGTGGCGCAATGTATCCGAGCGCCCCGCCCACCTTCACGCAAGGCCCGTTCGGGCATCAACAGCGTCTTGGTGATGACGACAAAGGGCGGGAACGATGTGGTACCGGATACTTTTCGGCCTGCGAACACGTAGATCATAGGTGCCTTATGGCCCGGCAATAGTTGAGAACCGCACGCGCGGGTGCTCCAGCGCGCGATCGCTCGTGCGGTGGTGGGCCTTGTTGTTGCTTGTATTGCTAGGGACGAACGAGGCTGGTGCACAGTCCGCGAGCAACTTGCGCCATCGCTGGCTGAAGCCATCGAACGATACGCTCAGGGTGGATACACTCAGTATTGTGCCTGGCAGTTTGACCCTGTACGTAGATAGTGCGACCGTGCTGGATCCCGCGCGGTACAACCTTGACCCTTTCTTGGCGATACTGGTGCTCAAGGGCGCACCTGACTCGGTGTTCGCTCGTTATCGTGTGATGCCCTTATTGCTCGGCGGAACAACCGCCCACAAGGATCCATCGCGCATCACCACCAGCGGCGATCGCAACGACCCGTTCAAGTACGTGCCGCCGCGCCAGGCGAACGACCTGCTAGAGATGCAAGGCCTGAGCAGGAGCGGCAGCATCTCGCGGGGGATCCTCTTCGGCAACAACCAGGATCTCAGCGTCAACTCCACGCTCAACCTGGAACTCGGCGGCCGGATCACCGATCGGATCAACGTGCTGGCCTCGATCACCGACAACAACATACCTGTGCAGGCCGGAGGCAACACCGCCGAGCTGCAGGATTTCGACCAGGTCTTCATCAAACTGTTCGAGCAGGAAGAACAAGGCCCCGGCAACAAATGGGAACTCATCGCAGGCGACTTCGTACTGCAAAAACCCACGAGCCACTTCCTCACCTACCTGAAGAAGACCAAGGGCATCAGCTTCGATACACGCTTGGCCCTTGGCGAACACGGCCGCATGAGTACAGGTGCGAGCGCTGCGATCAGCAAGGGCAAGTTCGCGCGCAATACCATACAAGGGGTCGAAGGTGTGCAAGGGCCCTACCGATTGCGCGGCAACGATGTGGGGTCCTTCATCGTGGTGCTCTCGGGAAGCGAGCGCGTGTTCATCGATGGGCAACTGCTGCAGCGCGGGCAAGAGAACGACTATGTGATCGATTACAACACAGCCGAAGTGGTCTTCACCGCACGGCGCTTGATCACAAAGGACCGCCGGATCGTGGTTGAGTTCCAATACAGCGACAAGAACTACGCGCGATCCCTCCTACGCTTCGACAACACCTACGAGCAGGGCAACAGCACGGTGCGTTTCCATTTGTACAGCGAACAGGACCACCGCAACCAACCTCTGCAACAAGAACTGGACGATGCCGAGCGCGAAATATTGCGCCTGGCAGGCGATGATCCGCTCGCGGCAACCACCACGGGGATCGATAGCACGGGCTTCGCCACGGACCAAGTGCTCTACCTGAAAACCGATTCGCTCGGGTATGACAGCGTGTTCGTGTACAGCAACGATCCCGAGCTGGCGCTCTACCGCATCACTTTCACCGAGGTGGGCAGCGGCAACGGCGATTACGTGCTGCAGGAGTTCACGCCCAACGGCCGGGTGTTCCGCTGGTCTCCGCGTGATACGGTCAACACCGTGATCGTGCGCACCGGCAACTATGCACCGGTACGATTGCTGATCGCACCGCGCGCCCAACAACTGCTCACATTGGGTTTCGACCACCGCTTCGCGCAGCGCACCACCGCCACCGTGGAGACCGCCTTCAGCAACACCGACGCGAACACCTTCAGCCCTCTCGATGAAGCAGACGACACCGGCATCGGGCTCATGGCAAGGCTGGCGCACGCGATCCCCATCAGCGCGCGCGACACATCATTGCACCTGCTCCTAGGGGGTGATGCAGAAAGTGTTTCGAAGCACTTTCGCTATGTGGAGCGGTATCGCGCCGTGGAGTTCGAACGCAATTGGAACGCCATTGGCGCCGACCTCGTGGGCGATCAACTATTGGCCGGCGCCAATGTGGGCATACGTGGCAGCAAGATCGGTCGACTGATCTACGGCCTCAACACCTTTCAAGTGGCCAATAAGTACAAAGGTTGGAAACAGGACCTCGCCAGTGATCTTCATCTAGGCCGTGTAGATGTAACAGGGACCGCAGCTTGGTTGCAAGCCACCGAGCCTGGTAAAAGCGATTTCCTGCGGCACAAGGGACAAGTGCGTTACCGGTTGAAGCCCTTCTCCTTCGGCCTGCGCGACGAGCACGAACGCAACATCTTCAGCACGGACACCACCATGGCAATGCAGATCGGTTCGTACGAGTTCTTCGACTGGGAGGCCTTCGTTCAAAGCCCCGACTCCTTCCGCAACAAATGGCGCTTGTCCACCGGGCAGCGACGTGATCGTGCGCTACGAGAGGAGCGGCTCACCTCCAGCACGCTCGCTACATACCATTCCTTCACCGTGGACCTGGCACGCAACCCGCGCAACCGCCTCAACACCACCTTCACTTACCGACAGTTGGAGATATTGGACAGCGCCCTCACCGCGCAGAAACCGGAGAACACCTACCTCACCCGCGTGGACTACGACCTCACTTTGTGGAAGGGCTTCGCAACGATCGATCTCTTCAACGAATTCGGCAGTGGGCTGGAACAACGGCGCGAGTACATCTACGTGGTGGTGCCCGCCGGGCAGGGCCTCTACATCTGGAACGATTACGACGGCGATGGTGTGAAGGACCTCAACGAGTTCGAGCTCGCCAACTTCGGCTATGAGGCCGATCACATGCGTGTGTTCGTGCCCAGCAACAACTACGTGCGCATCTTCAGCAGCCAGAGCAGCGCCTCGCTCGATCTACGACCGGCGGCGCGTTGGGCCGATGCCACCGGTGCGAAGAAATTCATCGCCAAGTTCAGCGATCTGGCCAGCGCGCGCGTGGACCGCAAGACCGGCACCGGCGATGTGCTCACCGCGATCGATCCCTTCGCACCGGAAACAGCCGACAGCAACCTCACGGCCTACACGGCTTCATCGCGCAACACCTTCTTCTACGATCGCACAAGCCGCACATGGAGCATGGACCACACTTGGCAGAGCGATCGTGCGCGCAGTCTGCTTCTCAATGGATTCGAATCGCGTGCGCGCCTTTCCAATACTGTGCGTGTGCGCTGGAACACCACTCGACAATGGACCGTGGACGTGGAGGGTGAACGCGGCCGCACAGCCAATTCATCCGACCTGCTCAGCGGGCGCACATGGGCGATCGATCAACAGAGCTTGAAACCCCGGGTGACCTGGCAGCCCAACACATCGCTTCGTACCATTGCCTCCTTCAAGTACACCGACAAGAAGAACCAAGAGGAGTTCGGTGGGCAGAGCGTGCTATTGCAGGACCTCGGGTTCGAGTTCAGGTATAACACGGCTGGCAAGGGAAGCGTTACGGCCGCGGCCAACCTGGTGGACATCACCTTCGATGGTGAAGTGAACTCGTCGTTGGGCAACGAACTGCTCAGTGGCTTGAAGCCCGGCACCAACGCCACGTGGAGCTTGGGCATTCAGCGCAATCTGAGCAACAACCTGCAACTGGACCTCACCTACAACGGCAGGCGCAGCGAAGGTGTGCCCGTGGTGCACGTGGGCGGTGTCCAGGTGCGCGCCTTCTTCTGAGAAGGGCCCTATTTCAGGTCGAACTTGGCCTCGGAGACCTTGGCCCCGGCCTCGTAAACCTCGGCTATGTACTGGCCCGTGCGCAATTCCTCGCCACCGGTCCAGAAGATGCATACGTCCGTGGACGCGTTCTGGTAGTTCACCTCGCGCTTGGCGCTGTACTCACCTTCGACACCATTGAACGAGAAACGGTTGTTGCCATCGCTGCTGGCCAGCACTTTACCATCGGGGCTGATCACACGCAGGTAGAACGTCTTGTCGCCCGCATCGGTCACGTTGTTCACACCCACGGTGAAACAGCAACGCACCATTTCGGCGTTCTTCGCACGGTCGGTATCCACCTGTTTGCCGTTGCTGCGCACGCGCAGTCCTCCGGCCATGATCGCCGTGGTGTGCAGGATCGCGCCTTTGCTGATCCGTCCTTGTAGCGCATCCTTCTCCGTGGAGAGTGCTTCCTTCTGGGCCTTCTCCACGCCCAGTTCCTGGGTGAGGCCCGCGTTCTGGGCAGTCAGCACCTGGTTGGCCTGGTTCAGCGAATCGATCTGGTGCACGTAGTTCTTCATGATCCCGCGCAGCGTCTCGGCTTCCTTGCGTGCCTTGGCCAGGCTGTACGAGCCGCTCTTCACCTTGGCGATCAGTTCTTCGATGTGCTGCTTCTGCAACTCCATCTCCTGCTTCATGGTGTCGTTCGTGGTCTGCAGGCTGTCGTAGCTATCCAGGGTGTTCTCCAGCATGCCCAGCACATCCTCGTTCCGCTCGGTGAGGGCCGTGTTCTGATCCTGCGAAACAGTGAGTTCTTCGCCCTTTTGCGAATACATGACCCAGCCGATGATATTGGTGATGAGAAGGAGAATGACGAGGATGAGGAGCCCGGTGTTGGATCGGTTCTTCTTTGGTTCGGCGGCTTGCTGGTCCATGGGGATGTGCGCGTATGAGCGCGCGGGCTAAATTACGGCCACCAAAAAAGGGCTTGGTGGATCAAGATCCTGCTTTTCAACAAAGTATTGAACCCGGCAACCCACACGGTGATCGATTGGTTGAGCGGCTTCGCCGAGCTCTTCGTTCCGCGCCGTTGTGCGGGATGCGACACCACGTTGTTGCGACTTGAAAAGTGCCTCTGTCCGGAATGCATGATCGAATTACCGCTCACGCGTTTCCATGATGATCCGCACAACCGTGTGGAGCAATTGTTCAAAGGCAGGGTGCAACTGGTGGCCGCCAGCGCGCTGCTGCATTTCAACGCCAAGGGACGTGTGCAGCACATCCTGCACCGGATCAAGTACAAACAGGACCGCGAGGCCGGGGTATTCATGGGCAAGCTCATGGGCGAAGCGCTCAAGAACTGCGAGCGTTTCGCCACGGTGGATACGCTGCTCGCCGTGCCGCTGCACAAAAAGAAGGAACGCACGCGAGGTTTCAACCAAAGCCAGTTGTTGGTGGAGGGCGTCCAAGAAGTATGGCCCCTGGACTCGGCGGGACGCGAACTGATGCGCGTGGTACGCACACCGTCGCAGACCAAACGCGGTCGTTTGGACCGATGGCTAAACGTAAAGGAGGCCTTCCACCTGCCCGACCCCGAGGCCTTGCGGGGCAAACACGTGTTGATCGTGGACGATGTGGTGACTACAGGCGCCACGATCGAAGGCTGCGTGAAGGCGTTGGAGGCGGTGCCCGATCTACGGATCAGCTTGTTCACGGCAGCATGCGCGTGATATCGTTCCGGCTCGGATCATCCAACACACGGGAATACCTTCGCCGCGTATGGAACAATCCCCTCTGGAGCTGAAAACTTTGAGCCGCGCGGAGCGAGTGACGGCGTACACCACGCTCGGTCCACAATTGCGCGAGCTGCTCGCCGATGACCGCGACCTGATCGCCGCAATGGCCAATTTCAGCGCGCTGCTGAAGGAAACGTTCGGCTGGCATTGGATCGGGTTCTACCGCGTGGTGGGTGCCGAACTGGTGCTAGGTCCGTTCCAAGGTCCGGTGGCCTGCGTGCGCATAGGCCATGGCAAAGGCGTTTGCGGCAGCGCGTGGCAGGAAGAACGCACTCTTGTAGTACCCGACGTGGACAAGTTCCCCGGCCATATCGCGTGCAGTCCGCATTCGCGATCGGAGGTCGTCGTGCCGATCCGCGATCGTGATGGTCGCATCGCCGCTGTGCTCGACATTGACAGCAGCGTTTTGGACGATTTCGACGCCGTGGACGCACACGCACTCGAAGTGCTGTGCGAACAGTTGCAACCGCTCTTCGAATGAAGGGACGCGCATTTGCGTTCATGGCCATAGTGCTGCTGGTGGCTTGCGCACAGGTGCGCGAGATCACCGGCGGCGATGCCGATGCCAAGGGCCCACAGCTCACCGGTTCAGAACCTCCGAACAACACCACACGCTTCAGCGGTGATCGCATCGTGCTGCACTTCGATGAACGCGTGCAGGTCGAGCGCGCACGTGAACGCCTGCTGGTGTCCCCACCATTGGACGAGCCGCCTACTGTTCGCGTGCTCAACGCCAAGGACGTGGAGATCGAACTGAACGCACCCTTGCGGGCCAACACCACATACACCTTCAGCATGGGTGAAATGGTGAAGGACCTCACCGAAGGCAACTCGGGCGCAGGAATCGACTACGTATTGGGCACTGGGGACGTACTGGACAGCCTCATGGTCATCGGCAAGGTCACGAACGCCTTCAGCACACTGCGTGAAAAGGATGTGCTCGTGATGCTGCACGACGCAGGCGACACCGCCAACTTCCGCAACAGCCGACCGGTGTACGCCACGCGCACGGATACGGCGGGCACCTTCGCGCTGCGCCACATACGTGCAGGCACATACCTGATCACCGCGCTGAAGGACCAGAACAACAACTACCGCTATGATCTACCGAACGAGGAGGTCGCCTTCGGTACAGGTCCGGTGAACGCGAAGGCCGTGGACGAAGCCGCTCCGATCATCCTGCGCACATTCCAAGAGCGGAGCGAAGTGCAGGCGTTGCGCGATGCGATGGTCATGGCCGACGGTGCGTGGAGGTTCGTTTTCGCACGGGCGGTGCAGCAATTGGAATTGACCGATGTGGCGCGTAGTGGTGGCATGCTTTCGTGGACCCGCGAATGGAACAGCGGCCGCGACACCTTAATACTGTGGCCATCGGACACCACCGCTCTCAACCAAGGACGGTATGCGATCGCGGCCGACCGCGAAGTGCTCGACACATTGAGCTACCGTTCCGTGCTGAAGTGGCCCTTCTTCACTGCTCTGATCACACAGGTGCGCGAGGATGATGATGGGGTAGCACTGCATTTTGAAGCAACAAGACCGATCGCGGCCATTGATCGTGATCGCTTCTTGCTCGTGAAGGACTCGCTACCAGTGGCCTTCGACCTGGTTCAAGACAGCGCGGACCTGCGCCATTTCATACTTCGACCAGAGCTACCACCCGGTGCCAACGCTACACTCACGATAGTACCCAAAGCCGTGCGTGACATCTATCAAGGGCACAACGACACCTTGCGGATCGGTATCGGCCGCGCGGCGGAAGCGCGAACGGGAACCCTACGCGTGAGCTTGGAAGTAGGCACTCCCGGCGTGGGTGCGTGGATCCTTCAGCTGCTCGATGGACAGGGAAGAACGGTACGTGAGGCCACGCTGGATCCGGCGAGCCCCGCCGTGGTGTGGGAACGCATTACACCCGGCAACCACGGACTACGACTGATCGAGGACGCCAGCGGCAATGGCCGTTGGGACCCGGGCATCTGGCTCATTGGCCTACAGCCCGAGCGTGTGTGGCGCTACGCTGAAGTATTGAACGTGCGCGCGGCCTGGGACCTCGGCATTACGTGGAAACCCGCCGGTCCCTGAGCCATCCATCCAAGAAAGGGCGCAATACGTCGGCTTGAACCTTGCGTTGGTGCCCGGCGTAGAACGGCCGCCACCACCCCTGCTCTTCGGTGGGAACGCATGTTCAATAACCACTTCCGGCGCGCCGGCTCAACGCACCTGTACCTGTTGCTGGCAGCGGTCCTACTGACCTTTGCTCAGGGCGACCTCGCTGCACAGAACAACACGCTGCTGCCCACGCGTGGCACTCGTTTCTGGGCGGGCTATATGCAGAACGGTTTCGGTGCCCAAAGTCTGAAGGTGCATGTGATGAGCACCGTGGCCACCAGCGGTACGGTAAGCCTTCCGCTGGGTGGCTGGAGCGCCAACTTCTCCGTGGCGGCCAACAGCGTGGCGGTGATCGATGTACCCAACGGCGCAGAGAACAACGGCAGTGGCACGGTGCAGAACAAAGGCGTGCTGATCCAGAGCCAGGACAGTGTGAACGTGTTCATCACCAGCTTCCAGAACTTCACGCACGACCTCACACAGGTACTTCCGGAACCATCGTTGGGCACCGTGTACCGAGTGGATAGCTACCAGGGTCTTCCCAACTTCAACAACCTGCACAAGAGCGAGCTGCTGGTGCTGGCCACGCAGGACGGCACGCAAGTGCGCATCACGCCAACGGCCAACACCTCCAGTGGACAAATGGCCGGTGTTCCATTCAATGTGAACCTCAATGCCGGGCAGTGCTATCAGCTACAAGCAGCGCAGGACTTCCTCGACCTCACCGGCACCTTGGTGGAAGCCACGGTGCAAAGCGGACCGTGCAGACCCTTCGCCGTTACCGGCGGATCCATGTGCGCAACGGCGCCGG
>JBKJPT010000166.1:0-2846 GCA_046595075.1 Flavobacteriales bacterium | reverse complement strand
CGACCGGGCTGGGCGAGAAAGTGAGCGTACCAGTGGTATCGAGCCGCGCCATCACGATCAAGGACGGCAGATCGACCCATGCCGTTAGCTGTGCGCCCAACCCATCGTTGGCGGTGTGGAAATCGTAGTTCAGTCCACCGCTCCCAGCCGATGTCTCCACGTTCGCCGGCCACACGTTCGTGCCATCTGCATCCACGCGCATGGCCATCAAAGGTGCGCCCGAACCATTCCCGGTGCGCCACTGGACGATTGCTCCTCCGGCATCGTCACCATGCAGTTCGAACGGTCCAGCGCTGGCGTTGGGGACCGCATAGCCATCAGCTCCCCACGGCAGCACGCCGGCGTTGGTGATGCGGGTGATGTTCACCCCGCTGCTTCCACCGAAGTAGGTGTCGTACCAGCCGATGTAGGCACCACCGGGCGTAGAGATGGCCGTTAATGAACCCAAGCCAAGGACCGGCGAGCCGCCCTGGGCGATGTGCACTGGTGCCACCCACACCGGATCACCGTTCGCGTCAATGGACATCGCCCTTAGGGTGTCCGAATGGAAAAGAAAGGCAATGAGCACGTTGCCATTGTCAAGGCGCGTCACCGCCAATTCATCGATGCTCGAACCGGGTTCGCTGCGGATCAATTGCCCGTTGGCCGTCCACAACGAGTAGCCTTCTTCATCCAGATGTTGGCCATACACTTCTCCATTTACACCGTCGCCGCGCTGGTCGGTCCAAAAGGCGAACCAGCCTCCGGATCCATCGCTGATGGCTTTAAGATCGCCTTGGGCGTTAGGCGCATTGCACAATACCAAAGGGTTCGCAGGATCGGTGGACCATTGGGCGCAGACCGCTGCGGAAAGGTGGAAGGCGAGAATGAAGGTGGCGTTTCTCATGGCTATAGGACTTTGGAGTACCAATGTACCTGCTCATTTCACTCTGAAATGTATTTCGTTGATAGGGATCCCGCCGCCGTCCACCGTACGGCAGACAATGGCGGGTAAAAGGGGAAATGGAGATGTTCTTCGTTGAACCTTGACCAGCCTGGTCATTAACGCCTGCCCGGCGCTCACCCCAACACTTCCCGCACGATCCGATCGATCTCGTCGAACTGGTCCTTGCCTTTGATCACGTACTGCTCGGCGCCTTTGGCCATCGTCTGTAGTGCGGTGCCGTACTGCGTCTGGCTGCTGAGCATGATCACGTGGATCTGCCGGTCCAGCTTCTTGATCTTCTCCAAGATGCGCATACCGTCCGCGGCGTCCTTCACCACGTTGTTCAGGTGGTAATCCAGGATCACCAGGTCCGGGTGCTGGTGCAGCTGGGCAAGACATTCCTCGCCCGTGTGGAAAGCGTTGACCGCATGCGGAAACGTGCTTTGCAAATGATCGGTGAGCATGGTGGCGAGCATCAGGTCGTCGTCCACGATGAAGATCTTCTTGGCCATGTGATCGGGTTGCGCGACCAAGGTAGTCCGCTCGTTCAAGCAGTTCTAATTTCGCCCCATGCCGCATCCGGCCATCGACCTCGCGTACTTGGAGCGCTTCTGCAAAGGCGACCGGACCCGTATGGGGAAGTACATAGGCATGTACCTGCAAGCCGCTCCGGGGCTCTTCCAAAGTCTTCAAGAGCGCATGGAGCACGGCGATGGCGAAGGACTTGCTGTCGCGGCGCATTCGTTGCGGCCGCAGGTGAACTACATGGGGGCACAGGTGCTCTTCGATCTGCTTACGGCGATCGAGTTCAGGGCGAGAGGCGATGGAGCGATGGCCTGCGCTGCGGAGGTCCGTGAAGCATTGGCATTGAATGAGAACGTGATGGCCGAGCTGCGTGAGCAACTCGGCCAACAGTGATCGGATCCCGGCCGCTCAATTCTTCGTCAGCGCGGGTTCGGAGCTTTGGTTCGGTCGCTCGAGCAACGCAACGATCTGTTCTTCGGGAAGGGCAGCGAACGCGGGCATGGAACCGTTCACGCGTGTGATCGTGCGCACCAAGGCCACGGGTATTCCGTTCCGCAGTTGCACGTACTGGTCCATCAATACGGCGGTACCGCCGAGCAACCCGCTGTAGGTGCCATGCAGCACGGTGTCGCTTATCGGTTCCACTTCGCCAACAAGGCTCAGGCGCGTTCCGCCCAAGCCGTTCAAGCCGTTGCGCAAGTAGGCTACACCGTCCTTCTCCATGATCGGTGCACGGTCCACTAGCACCAGCGCGTGTTCCGGGGTGATATACACCTCCATCGCGTCCGTGTCCAGATCGAGCAACCAATTGGCGGGGGCGTTGGTGCCCAAGCTCTGTTGGTGCGCGGCGAGCCAGTTGGTGGTGGGGGTCATTGGCATGGGGCCTTGGGCGCTGAGGCTGGTGGCGAGGATGGTGTTCATCGTGAAGGAGGTGATGAGGTTTTTCATCGTTCGGGCCGGTTCGCATTGGATCGCTGACCGACGGGACAAAAGTGCTTTTGTAACGTAGGCCCCCGCCAGCGTGGATGCACGGGAAATGCAGAAACCGTAGAAATACGGGGCCGGCGTATTTACACGCTGAGCGATCTTGCAGCACATTCAGAGTTCACCACAGAGGCACAGAGAGCACAGAGAAGAGGGTGTGACATTCGCGTTCCTCCGTGTCTCTGTGCCTCTGTGGTGAATTGAATTCTCTCCCATGATCAAGCTCGCCCTCGCCGATGACCAGTCCCTCTTCCGCCGGGGCATGGCCATGTTGCTCCGGGACATGACCGACGTGCAGGTGGCCTTCGAATGCTCCAACGGTGAGGAACTGCTCACCGGCCTGAAGGGGAACGCGATCGACATCGTGCTGCTGGATCTGGAGATGCCCGTAATGGACGGCATGGAGACCATG
>JBKJPT010000218.1:0-20152 GCA_046595075.1 Flavobacteriales bacterium | reverse complement strand
GCCTACCAGGACGGAACGAACAACAGCAAGGCTCTCGTCGTGCTGCAGATCAGTTCCGATGGCAACTCCAGCGTTACTGTGGACAGGAACAACGTGGTTCAATTGTCCGCCACCGGCTCCGGTACCAACATGTACATCTCCGTTGCCATGACGGCTTCGGACCCGAACAACTGGACGGTGAACTTGGCAACGAGCGGGGGGAGCACTTACACATTTGTAAAGGGCAATGGCGGGGGCGGCCATGCCTAACATTTTCACTCTTCCAATGCGATCCCCGTTCCTCACTAGGACGGGGATCCTCGTATTAACGCTAGCCGTTGCCCCTCTGGTCATGGCTCAGATAGGACATGCGCACCACGTTGATACCATTTATGCGGAATTCGAAAATCAAACGATTGCTGATCCCAGCGTTGCATTGTCATTGTTGTCTGTCCCGTTGAAACACTATCGCTCGACCGGGGATTTCTGTCGAGTTGCAAGAATTGAATCATGGCGGTGCAATTGCTTTGAGAAGATGGGTGTGCTGGATTCGGCGATGGTATGTGCCCAACGCGGCCTCGGAATATTCAATGGAGACTGTGATAGCCTCATTTTGATGTCATTGAACGTCAATCTTTCCAATGTCTTATTAGGGCTGGGCGAATTCGATAAGGTGCTGGACTTGTGTGAGGTTTCGTTGAGGATGTGGAACATCAAGTGGCCATACTCGATCGCTCACAATGGATTGTACACGAACCGTGCGATCGCACTTGCCAACTTGGGAAAGCTGGACCAATCGTTGTCGGCATTCGAGGACTGTTTGTCCAATGCAAGTCGTGAAGGGGTTCCATCAAATGAGGTCGACGCGCTTACGAACATAGGGGCGATCTACGGGCTGCTGAGTGAGGGCGGCAAGCGAACAGCGCTTGTCGATAGTGCGGTGCATTACACAAACCTGGCAATTGCCGTGGCCAAACGAGCAGGATACGAGAACACCCAAGTCGTTCTTTACAATAATCTCGCAAATACATTCCGTGATAAGGGGCATCACGAGATTGCCTTGGCCTACTTGGATTCCGCATCGACCATTGCCCTTGAATCAAAGGATCTTCCTATGTTAACTCGGGCTGCGGAGCTAAGACATACGGTGTACTTCGATATGGGAAGATTGGATAGCGCCTATGCTGAACTTAGACACTTTGTAATCCTCAAAGACTCCCTCCTCAACATCGAAAAGGTGAAGGCCATCGCCGATGTGCAGGAGAAGTACGAGAGCGAGAAGAAGGCCAAGGAGATACTGGGGCTGAAGGCGGAGAACCTGGAAGGCGAGTTGGAACAGGCGCAAGTAAAGCGCACGCGCAACATCTTCTTCTTTAGCGCAATTGGCGTGGTGGGGCTTGCCATCGGCTTGTGGAGCCGCCTGCGTTTTGTACACCGGTCGCGTGCAGCCATCCAGAAGGAGAAGGACATCAGCGAGGGATTGTTGTTGAACATCCTGCCGGAAGAGGTGGCGGAAGAACTGAAGGCGAAGGGGTATGCCGATGTAAAGGAGTTCGATACGGCCACGATCCTCTTCTCCGATTTCAAGGGCTTTACGCAAATGAGCGAGAAGCTCCCTGCCACGGAACTGGTGGCCGAGATCGATCACTGTTTCAAAGCGTTCGATGGCATCATGGGCAAATACCACATCGAGAAGATCAAGACCATCGGCGATGCGTACATGGCCGCTGGTGGCTTGCCCGACCCAGCCAACGGGCAACCTTTGGATGTGGTGCTGGCCGCGATCGAGATGCAGGCCTTCATGGCGACCTACAAGGCGGAGCGTGCCGCTGCCGGACGGATCTATTTCGAGATGCGTGTTGGCATCCACACCGGGCCGGTCATCGCTGGCATCGTGGGGGTGAAGAAGTTCGCCTACGATATTTGGGGCGATACGGTGAACACGGCCAGCCGCATGGAGAGCAGCGGCGAGGTGGGCAGGGTGAACATCAGCGAGAGCACCTACGCGTTGGTGAATGGCGCTCCTGAGCTCCGCTTCACTGCACGTGGAAAGGTGCAGGCGAAAGGAAAAGGCGAAATGGAGATGTACTTCGCGGAGCTGGTCTAGTTCCTACCACTGGCCATCGATCACGCCATCGGCATGTTGATCGATCACCTCAAGCTGGTGCTTCAATTCCGCATGCTGGACCGGATCGTTCTTCACCAGCCTGTATTTCAGTTGCCCGAACAAGCCCAAGCTGAGCCAGGTGAAGGTGTACAAGTCGCCTTCGTGATGGAAGGTCACCGGCTGGCCTTTCCGCACATCCAGTGTATGTGCGCGGTGGTTCGTGCCGGCGTCAAGGATCTCAATGATCCTACCAAACCCATCGGGGCTGGTCTGTAGAACGCGGTACGAAATGCTGTCCGCTGAATGGGTTTCACCCTGACCCAGCGTGCCTGTAAGGCGTTGATCGTGCCCCAGGTTGTGGGCGTCGGCTGTTTTCGGTGCAACGAGGAGCATGGGCGCATACCCCGCCTGTAACACGTAAGCATCGGAACAAGCCCAGTTCAGCACACTATCCGGGATCTCCACATAGCCACGCTGGCCCCAGTTTGCGCCCCAGGAGTTCAAGGCAATGAAGGTGTTGTCCCGGTAGCCCGTGCACACCATGATATGTCCCTCACGGCCGCTCCAGTTGCTCGGGAACGATTCGTTCCAGACGAAGGGTTTTCCATTTGTTAGATAGCCCGTGAGGAAAAGTGGATCGCTGATGGACACGAAGAAGATCACCGGTCTGCCCTGACTGAGATGGTACTTCCATTGGGCGCTGTTGAAATTGTCCAAGGAAACTGGTCGCGCCATACGATGCCTGTATGCACCCATGAAGGCGCTATCGGGCACATGCTTGATGCATTGAACGCTATGGGTATCCACCGGGAACTGCAGCCAGGTGGCGCAGCCGGTGTCACAAACCAGTTGGATCGCGTTGGGCAATTGGACCCCGATCTCGCAATTGGAATTCTTCTCTCCGGTGGCGGTGAGGTTGTACACGAAACTCGGGCTGAACACGTTCGCGGGATCGGCAAGGAAGGTGGTGTCCGATGGACGGCCACGCAGCTTGTTCCACATGAAAGTGGCCAACCCGTAACCGATGGCCCAACCGCTGCAAGAGGCTTGCTTGTATTGATCGCCGGCGGGAGGGAACCAAGAGGAATGATCGACCGCAGAAGGGACCGTAAGCCCTTTGGGCATCACAAAGGGATGTTCCCAAGGCACCGATAGTATGGCCTCTTTGGAAGGATAAGTCCCGCCTTCGGCGCGAGTGGAGTCCTGTGCTAGGGACAGCAATGGCAGCAGGGCGCAGGTAAGTGCGAACGTGCGAAGTGGCATGATGGGCAACAGGTCGGGAAAACCTGTGGTTTGGTCTGTGCAAATTAGGGGATCGGCATGATCTAGTGTACGATCTGGCCAGATCGCGCGTAATCTTAAGCATGCGCAAGCCCATCCTCCTTCTGATCGCCACGTTCACTTTGAGGCTGAACGCCGCCACTTACCATGTGGCCATCGACGGCAGCAATGGCAGCAACGGCCTCGCGGTCGCAACCGCTTGGGCCACCATCCAGCACGCGGCCGATCTGGCCTTGGCCGGAGATTCTGTGGTGGTGCACGATGGCAACTATCAAGGCTTCGCGGCCATGACGAACAGTGGCACTGTGGACGACCCCATCGTCTTTCTCACCCAGGAGGATGCCGGCGGTGTCTTCATCGACCAGCCGTGCAGCTACAACAACCTCGATGGGATCAATGTGGAGAACGTGGAGTGGGTGGTGGTCGAAGGCTTCGAGGTGAACTTCATGCCGCGCACCGGCATACGCACAGCGTTGAGCGATCACGTCACACTGCGCAGCAATTCGTGTTCGGGCAATGTGAAATGGGGCATTCTCACGGGCTTTGCCGAACACTGCATCATCGAATACAACGTGTGCTCCTACTCCAGTGATGAGCACGGCATCTACTTCGGCAACAGCGCCGATGCTCCCATCATCCGCTACAACCACTGCTTCAACAACCACGCGAACGGCATACACATGAACGGCGATGAGAGCCAGGGCGGAGACGGTGTGATCAGCAATGCGCAGGTGTACGGGAACGTGATCTACCAGAACGGCACGGGTGGTGGCAGCGGCATCAATTGCGACGGTGTGATCAATTCGGTCTTCTACAACAACCTGATCTACGAGAACCACGCGAGTGGCATCAGCCTCTACCGGATCGATGCTGGCGCGCCCAGCACCGGCAACCGCGTGTACAACAACACCATAGTCAATGCGGTGGATGCGCGCTGGTGCGTGAACATCACCGACGGTTGCACCAACAACCAAGTGCTCAACAACGTCCTCATCAACCAGCATCCCTTCCGTGGAAGCATCGTGGTGGCTGCGGATGCGCTCACCGGTTTCGTGACCGATCTCAACCTGGTCACGCCACGACTTTCACCGGATGGCGATGCGACCATCCTCGACCTTGCGGCATGGCAAGCCCTGGGCTATGATGCCAATTCGCAGGTGGCCGACGCGCAGGCGCAACTCTTCATACCGGGCGCATACTACCCACTGGGACCAACAGCGCAAATGGTGGATGCGGGGACCAGTGCCGTCTCGGGCGTGGTGATCGATGACCTCGGTGGTGTCCTACGCCCGCAAGGTGCCGCGTACGACATTGGGTGCTATGAGCTCATGGACGGCATGGGCGTGGCCGAGGCGAACGCCACATCGCCCTACCGGCTGTGTGATGATGCACTGCTGATCGCCGGTGATCGCAGCGCAACACGGCTCACGGTGTACGACGCAATGGGTCGCGTGATCCACGCTGCTACGATCGCCAACAGCGAGAGGCGCCTGCAATTGCCGCGCGCGCACGGTATGGTCGTTCTCGTGATCACCAACGCGAACGGCCAGCCCATTTGGACCGGCCGTTCAGTGTTGGAATAAGATCATCGCGCTATCGTCACACGCTGCGCACCAGCATCACCGATGCTGATCGTGTACGCGCCCGACGAGAGTTGCGCCACGTCGATCCCGGTACGCGAGAGCCCGATCGTGCTTTGCAGCACCATGCGGCCCGTGGCATCGAAGAGGCGCACGAGGCTCGCGGGATCCAAATGCGTGGTGTTGCTGAGGAAGATGCGGTCGTTCGCAGGGTTGGGATACACCTGCACACCACTTACGGCAGCTTCTGTCAGGCCAACGTTCTGATCGGGATCCACGCGCACTAACGCATTGGTGCTGGCGTTTACGTACCAGATATGGCCATCGTAGCCCACCACGATCCCCATGATGCCCGGTGCACCAGTAGCAATGCGACCGAGTTCCGGGAAGTTGGGTTGAGCGATATCGTAGATCACAATGTCGCCGTTGGCATGATCGGTCACCAGCAGGTGCGTGCCCACGAGTTCGATGCCTGCCGGTTGGATCAAGCCTGTGGTGGCCACATCTTCCCACACATGTCCGCTCATTTGGCTGTACTCCACATAGGTCTCATAGGGGCCGAATGAGCCAGGTCCGCTCACCGCGCCCGTGTTGGTGTTCAAGCGCACCACGCGTGCGTTGCCATGATCCACTACGTAGAGCCAGCCGGTGTTCTTGTCCAGCACGCAGTGGCTCACGATGTGCTCGTTCGGGTCGCGCACCAGGTTGATCCCCGCATAGCGGCGAATGATCGCGTTGCCATGGTAGTCGTTGCCGGGTCCGTGGTCGGCGCGGAAGTCGTGCATCACCACATCTTGGTTGTAGCCGTCCACCACCCAGTACCGGTTCCAACGTTCGTGGCAGATGCCCTGCGAATTCGGCGTTACGTGCAGCATGTCCAAGTGGCTTCCAAGCCCGCCGAAGATGGGCTGTGCATAGATCGCGGGATCGCTGCTCCAAAGGCTGATGCCAGTGAAGGGAGCGCCTCCATTGTGATTGGCATCGTACACGCCGGGGCAGGTGCTGAAGTTGTTGTTGTCCCCGAAGGCGATGCCCGTGGGCAGGCTCATGAAGTGATATGCATTCTGGTCACGCTGCCACAAATAGGTCTGCGTGCCTTCGCCGGGGTCGCCAAATTTCACGGTGCTTCCACCCGTGCCTTCCACGTCCTTGTTGAGCACCCACAGTTCGTTGCGTGAACGGTCGGGGTGAAAATCCAGATCGCGAGGCACCAATAGGTCCTCATCATCGTCGGCCACGGGAACCAATGTGGGCGGAAGGGTCAAATAGTCGCCGATGATGTCGGGGATCGGCTCGTTCACCACCAACACTACGCTACCCACGTCGTTGGCCGGTACTTCATCGGGCATGCCGTTGATGTTGGTCACAAAGACATCGAGATCCACGGTTCCGGTCGTTGCAGGCACCCATGGTCCGTTCACGTTGAACTCGTATGGGGTACCACTGCCAACGCTCACACCCGTTACATCGCTGGTGAATTGCACCGTGCCATCGAGGCTGAAGTTGAGCGTGAAATCTGTGACGGGTATGCCGCCGAAGTTCTTCACCGTACCGTTGAAAGTGGTGTTCACACCTACGGTGTTGAAGAGCGGCGTGGTGAGGTCGATCACCCCCATGTCGTGCATGGCAGGTTCGGCCACCGTAAAGCTCCAGATGTTGAAGCCGCCCGTGCCGCTGAACTGGCCGATGGAAGCGCCGTTGGCGAAAACATTGAACGTGGCCTGCGCGTCACCATAACTGTCAATGGAAATGATCGAGAATTGCGCGCCTTCGGTGAGGCACCATGGCCCTTCGGCGATGGTGCTGTTGTTTGCGTAGCCGCCATTGGGCGAGGTCTGGTTACCTGCCGTGGCGCACGTGATCACCATATTGCCACCGATGAAGATGGGCGACTGATCGCATCCGTTGCCGTAGGGCACCAGTTGCCAGTACGTCTCGTTGCCCCAGTCATCGGTGACCACATCAATGGTGATCTCCAGTTCACCTGCTGTGCACTGGGCGCTTGCCAGTGTTGAAGAGCCGAAAAGAAGAGAACAAGTGAGTACGTGTAGGATGTGTTTCATGAGGCAGGCTTTTGGGTGCGTGAAACTAATGGTCCCTAGCTATGCGCAGGGGCTCTCCGACGACTGATGTCCGGGATAAGTTGGAAAGCTGCTTTCTGTCGATGGGAGGATCAGGCGTTTCGCAGGCGGGCGTAGAGGCACGAGTCCAGGAAGTTTCCGTTCCAGAGGAAGTTCTCCTTTTGGATCCCCTCCAAGACGAAGCCGTTTCGAGGTAACAGCGCACGAGAGGCACTGTTGGCCGGATCGGTGATGGCCTCTATGCGATGGAAGCCGTAGCGCGCGAAACCGCACTCCACAACAGCCTGCAATGCCTCGCTCATCAGGCCCTTGCCCCAATGATCGGGATCCATCATGTAGCCCACTTCGGCTGTGTGGTGCTCCAACTTCAACCGGTAGAAACCGATGGTGCCGATAAGCGTGTCGTTGCCCTGCAAGGTCATTGCCCAAGTGACTCCCTCGCTCGCATGGCGATCCGCTGTGATCCGTGCGATCAGGTCGATAGCGTCCTGTTCGTTGGTGGCGCGCGGGCGGCCGATGTGTTCCATCACACGCTCATCATTACGCAGTCGGAAGAGCGCGGAACTGTCCGAGGGGAGGAGTTCGCGCAGCACTAACCGCGTGGTGCGTAAAACCGGGAACTCGGAGAAATCCAAAGCGAGCATCAGCGACGAAAGTACCGGAAGGAGTGCATGCTAGCTTGGCGCCATGATCCGCTCGATGCTGCTGTTCCTT
The DNA here is from genome assembly GCA_046595075.1 of Flavobacteriales bacterium. GTDB lineage: Bacteria > Bacteroidota > Bacteroidia > Flavobacteriales_F > PHOS-HE28 > PHOS-HE28. Next base: position 12,410 of record JBKJPT010000218.1, on the reverse strand, counting down.
TTGCTCGTCCGGCTGGGTGGTGTGCGAGCCACCGAGTACGTGGTGCCCGTGAAGGACGTCGCGGGATTCTTCGCAGCACTGCCGAAGGACGCTACCTACCTCTCCTTCAGCGCAGCGGCGGTGTACAAATGCAATGCGGACATCGTGCTGCCCGATGCGCAGTTGTTGGTGATCGATGGCAAGGGTTGCAAGCTGGTGCTGGGCCCCAATAGCAACGGATTCACCCGTAACATCACCGACCAAGCCGATGCCGCCAAGAGCACAGGTAGTCGCTATGTCATTCGCGATTTCGCTTCTATTGAAGGCGGCAAACGCGCCATCGATTTCAAGGCCACCTTGGGAAGCATCATCGAGAATTGCCGGCTCACCGCGCAGACCGAGGCCGCCGTCGACCTACGCTTCGCCTTGATGACGGAGGTGCGCAACGTGCTGGTCACGCAACCGGCCAAGCGCGGCTTCGTGGTGCGCACCGGAGACTGGCCCGGCGCCACTTGGAGCAACAGCCAGAGCAACCATACCGTGCTGGAGAAATGTCGCGTGTACGCCATGGCCACCACTACGCAAGCGTTCACGGTACTCAACTGCAATGGAGTACGCATGAGCGATTGCATCAGCGAGGGTGGGCCCTGCGACCATGACCTCTTCCTGAGTGCCACCACCGATGGCAACCAGGATCTACCCGCGAAGAACACCGTGGTGAAGCAGTTCACGCTTTCCAACTTTCATGTGGAGCATGCTGTGCGCAAGGCGAGCATACATGTGAACATGCCATCGAAATGCAGCGTCGATCTTTCGCAGGTCTATTGGAACGGACCACAGAAGGCGCCGGTGATCATGTACATGGGCGGTCAGTTGAACCTGAGCAGTATCGGTTGGTTCACCGAGGACATGCGCATTGCCACGCGGGTGAGCGCACCGCGCATCAACGTGGATCGCTGCCACAATGCGATCACCACCGGCGATCATGTGAGCAATGGCGGCAAGCGTGCGGGTGTCTTCCACCTTCTGGATCCGTTACCTGGCCACACGGTTTTGGGTTTGAAGTACGTGCGTGTTACGCGCGCGAGCCAGTGAGATCAGGCGGCCATAACCCGGATCACCGAACCACCGCATTCCACCAACTGCCCCGCGCGCACCTTGCAGGTCTTGCGCAGTTCCACCTGGCCGTCCACGCGCACGCGGCCTTCGGCCACCAGTTGCTTGCCCGCGCCTCCGCTGCTGCAAACGCCTGCCAGTTTCAACAACTGGTTCAGTTCAACGTACTCGCCGCGAAGTGGTATGATGATGGGGTCCATGGCGCAAAAGAAGTCCCCCGCACCGGTCGGACCATTTCCGAGTGTACAACTTGGTCGCGGATCAGGGGCAGTTGATCAGCCGTGATACACCCTGCTGGCCACGATCAGGTTGTCTTGGATCTCCAGCACCTCCCCCACACGCAGCTCCGGTTCGCCGTGCACGCGCCGCAGGTATTCCATGAAGACCTGATGGTCATCGGCGGTAAGCTTTGTCATCTTGTAGTTCAAGGTGGGGAGACGCACGAAGGCATCGCGCCACCAATCGCGCAGCCCAGCCTTACCGCGGATCTTACCCTTGGTCTCCGGGTGCAGCTGTTTAAGCTTGGGGCTGAAATGCTCGGCATCGTCCGCGTATAGCGAGAGCAGCGCATCGAGGTCGTGCGCATTGAAGGCCTCGAACCACAGATGAGCGATGCCCTTGTTGGCATTGGCGTTCATGGCGGCTAAGATGGACCATTGGTCCCGCAGCGGTCTCTACCCACAAAGGGTGATTTCGCGAGGTGGTCGGCCTCTGGATGAGCGATTCCTCATAGTCGGGGACCTTTGGAATCACCTTTTCCCTGCGTCGTCGAACGTGCACTGTCCAACGGTATTGCATCGTCCCGATCGAGTCTTCCGATTCCATCTTCAGCATAACGCACCAACCCGTAAAGACCTGAACAGATCAAGTTCGGGAGCATGACATAGCTTACGATCCGATCTACTGTGGCAGAACGGCCACTGCGGATCTATTGTGGTGGGCGCGTGGCTCATGTTCGGTGGATCTGTACATGGACTACCAGCCAGCGGGGGGGGTGCACGTTGGATCCATCGTGGCCATTGGTGCCGTTTGTGCGGCCACGAGGTGATCGTTGCCCGTATCGGGGAGTTGTATCACCAACGTTGATCAATGCGGACCCTCGCGATGAACCACACCGAGGGAAGGAACGCGCAAGCATTCAAGCTGTTCTTCGTGGCGGTCGTTTCGTGGTCGGTCGTTGGAGAGCCCAAGGCTTCAGCATGGTTCGCGCCTTGCTGTATCGGGAGTTAGAACGACATCAACTTCCCCAACATGAGCCGCTACCTATCAATACCCGCCATGGTGCTGCTGTGCGCACCTTGCGCTTACTCGCAAACCGCCCCGGTCAAAGGGGAGGAGCCTTGCCTGCTATCCACCGACAAAGAGGCATGGATGGCCCTTGAGCTCACCTCGGCACAAGTGGAACAGGTGCAAAGCTTGCAAACCGCTTGTGTCACCGATTGCACATCACTGCCCGAAGGCGGAAAGCGTGATCCAAGTACGAGCGGCGCGTTGGTGGAGCAATACACCGAGCGGGTGCGCAAGGTGCTAACTGATGAACAATACACGAAGTGGCTGGTTTGGTGCGAAGAACGCACCGTCCGCGGGGCCAAATAGGGAGCCTTACTCCACGGTCTCTTTTGGTTGCGCAGCGGCTTCTGGCGCGGGTTTTCGCGCAGGCATGCGGTCTGCGGCGCGATTGAAGGTCCACACATACTTGCCCCCGGCGCGCGGCTGGGCGTGGCACTGCGGGATCAGGTTGAGCATGTTCGCCTTCACCAATTTGGTGAGGAATGCGCGGAAGTGCTGACCCTGTTCCTTGTCACGCTCCACCAGCCCTTTGTCCGCGAGGATGAAGTAGAGATCATTGCTGCTCACGTTCACGGCGTGGTTGTTCTCCAGGAATTCCTGGATCACCTTGCTGATTCGCAGGGCCTTTTGGATCTCGGCGGGGGTGATGGACATCGGCGGTGAAGGTAGATCATTGCTTCTCGGTGGTTGCTATCGCCTTCAATGGGACCTTGGACCTTCCGCAAGCTGCCCGCGAGGAGGGATCGGGACGGATCGGGGTCAGGTTGACCCAAATGGCTCGTTCTTCATGAACTATGGTGCGCTGCAAACGACATGGCATTGCATGTGCACCCATCGGACAACACACATGAACCTGGACATCCCCAACTCTTTCCTTCGTCGATCGATGATCATGCTCACTACAACGGTGGGCGCACTCTGCGCTTCTGCTCAAACAAAGCCGCCCGTTCCTCAGGCTCCAACTATCTCGCGCATGTGCCTTTGGAACGCAGACCGCCATGTCTGGAAGGAGATCGGGCTGAAACACTGGCAGATCTTGGAAATGGAGGAATTGCGGTTGCTATATCCAGCTGTAGTGGAAGGGCAGTGGATCAGCTTCGAGGATGAGGTGAACGCTCAACCGATACAGCAGGTTTGGATCGGTAATGATTCCATCCTCCGTCCACAAGAACCTCATTCCCTAGCGAGTGCATCGGGTCCGTACATCGGTAGCGCAACCGGAGATCGGGAAACAACCGTCCAACGTCCAGGGCTTCAAGCAGATCTGAGGACCGTGCTTACAACGAAGCAGTTGGTGAATTGGGCGCGTATTTGTGCCCAATAGGTCTTGTTAGTCCTCGGGACGAGGCCAGCGCATCCCAAGCACCTCCAATTCTTCTTGTGTGGTGCCGAGCAGCACGGCAGTCCGTTCACCGACGCGCTTGCCCATGATCGCGCGTGCTATGGGTGATGTGAAGGCGAACCGCTTCTCAGCCACAGAGGCCTCATCCACACCAACGATGGCGAAGCTGCGTTCCGTGCCCTTGCGCGGACCGCTCCTATAGGCCACGCTCACTAGAACACCGAAGCGCACATCCATGGGCATTTCCTCAGCGGGTTCTACCGGCCGCGCAGTGACAATGCGCTCGTGCAAAAGCGCCACGCGTCCATCGATCTCCGCCTTGGTGCGGCGGCGTTCATCGTCGCTGCCTGTTGCGTTCGCACGGTCCTGTTCCAATTGTGTGCGCTCCTCCAACAACATGCGCATCCCGCGTGGCGTCACGTAGTTCGTCACACCATCGGGCAGCGCGGCGCGCGGCGGTATGAATGGCCCCTCCTCTTGATCATCTTCTTTAACGAAGCCGCGGCTCATGGAGCAAAGATCCACTCACTTCGGCGCCAACCTGCCGTACACCACTGAATCGCAGAACTCGCCACCCCAAAAGATGCTCTCCTTTAGGTAGGCCTCACGCACGAAGCCGTTCTTCTCCAGCGCGCGCATCGAGGCCACGTTCCGTGCGCGTGGTAATGGCGTCGCCAATGATATCTCAATAGCACTACGGCAATTGCTCGTCTAGCGTGTTCGTCGGGATCGATCCACCGATGTTGGTGAGGATCGGGTCGCGGTCGTTGCCGCTGCCCACGTACTTCACAGTGCCATCCATGTTCACATCGCTCACCATATAGCCCGTGGCCGTATTGGTCGGCACCGATCCGCCGATGTCGGTGAGGATGGGATCGCGATCGTTGTTGCTGCCGGTGTACTTTATCTGCACCGGTGGCAAAGGATCCATGAGCACATTGCCCGCCCAAAGCGCCATGGCGGTACCGATGGTCTTGCGCGCATTGGTGCCGTACGTGTTCAAGGCCGCCGCGCGGAAGTCGACCGTGGGTGTGGTCCCAGTGAAGTTCACGGTGCCCAGCGTCATGGCTCCAAGGTGGTTGCGATGCCGCACCACCACATAGTAGTTACCAGGTCCCACACCGAAGGTGAGCGCAGCGGCGCCGTTGGCCGCCACCACATCACCATCGCGTTGCACCAGCGCATGGCGCGAGGCAACGAGCAAGGTCGCATCGCTGGAGAGGCGCAGTTCCACGCGCACCCAATCCACGATGGCATCGTTGCCAGTGGCGGCAAGTACACCGGTCGTTGTGATTTCGCCGCCACCGCCACCGATGTTCGCATAGCCCAGGGCGGTGTATGGTTCCAGCTGTGGGATCAGCCCATTGTCGCGCAGGCTGTCGGTCATCAGGCTCGTATTGGTGTCGTACGGTCCATCGAGCCAGAGGCTAACGTTCGCCTGTGCCTGTGCCGCAGCAGTGATCGTGAAGTTGGTGTTGCCCATGTCGAAGAAGATGTTGTCGCTCGCCTTCACAACGATGCGCGCCGTGGTGGTTGCACTATTCGGGACCGTGACCGTTTCGCTACCGTCGTTGGGTGTTGCGCTGAGCAAGGTCACCGGCCACGTGAGACCACCATCAGCGCTCAACAGGATGTCCACGTTCGCGCAGCTCACCGGCGCTGCGGAAGTGCTGGCCACGTTCCACGTCACGGTCTGTGTGCTTTGCCCGGCCCAACTCACGGCCGTGTTCGGTGCTGTTACTTGGAACGGTCCCGCAGTGCCGTTCACTGTCACTACCATGTTGTCCTGCGCATTGCATCCACCGCCGGTGGCATTGTCGCGCACCGTAAGCCGGAAGTTGTAGGTGCGCGCGACCGACGCGAGCACTTCCCATGTGGGTGTGGTGTTGGCGATGATCGCGCTTAGGACCGGGAAGAAACGCTGGTTGCTCGTCGCAGGCAGGAAGGGTCGGAAGCACGGCCCCCCTGTACTAGTAGCAACCGGTGGCTGCGTGGCCACGGCATTGTCCATCTGTTCCCAACTGTACGTGAGCACATCGCCGCCATTGGCATCGGTACCGGTGCCAGTGAGCAGGAAGGGTGTGCTGCGCGGGATCACACGGTCCAAGCCGGCATTGGCTGTGGGTGGTGAGTTCACCAAGGCCGTTACCGCATCACAGGTGTGGCCACCACCAGTGATGAAGGTGTGGATCTCGCCAAGGCTGTATCCGCCGAACATAGCATCGCTATGCAGGGCCACATTGGGCGAGCACACTCCAGCGTAGCCCATGATCGTGATGCCACTACCCACTTCCACCGCTGCTGCGGCCGAGCGGTTGCAGTTGCTATTCTGGGTGTGGTTGCCGCCGAACTGGTGGCCCATCTCGTGCGCCACGTAGTCGATGTCAAAAGGGTCTCCAACTGGTGCGCCCGATCCCGTTACGCCACCCGCCTTGTTGCTTGTGCAAACGCTGCCGAGATAGGCCACGCCGCCGCCGCCGGTGCTGTACACATGGCCGATGTCGTAATTGCCAGACCCGATGACGCTGTTGCACGTGGTGATGTTCTGGCTCAGCATCGTGCTGCCGTTATTGTTGGTGTAAGGATCAGTGGATGAGTTGAGGTAAATGAGGCTGTTGTTGTTGGCCACCAGTTGCAGTGTGAGCGTTGCATCGCGCTCGAACATCTGGTTTACGCGGTTCAGTGAGGTTGTCATGGCCGCTGCCACAAGTGGAACTGTTCCACCGTGGAAGGCGGCGTATTCGCCGGTGCACGCCAGGGCCAGACTGTACGTACGGAATTGGCAATCGCCCGCGCGTTCGTTCTCCAATGACTCGATCACTTCCTGCGCGTGCCGTGCGATATGTTCCGCGTCGTTCACCTCATCGAACGCACAGAACTGGAAACCAGCCGGAAGCGTTTTGTGGAAGTTCGACTTGCTGTAGCAGATCAGGTCGGTGGTGTTGCCATAGGCATACGGGTCGATGAAGTACACCTCGCGTGTGGCGTTTATCACCATGGCATGGAAGCCGTGCGGGGTTAGGTCGAAGCGTACCGTGGCACCGGGATCATCGACCCCATAACCGGCATAGGTGCGGATCATGGGCAATTGCGTTTGCAGATCGGGGTGCATCACCGAGCATTCCATGAAGCGAAAGAGTGCCATGCTGCCGTCGGGCATTGGCAGTGCGATGGTGCGGTCGGCATTCATCGCCATTTCGGGAATGGTGCCGCTGTTAGCGCCCTCGAGCACGTCGCTCAGCGTGGTTCCGTTGATCCGCACCATGCGATAGGCGTCCGGCACTATCCGGCGTTCACCGGTGGTGATCACATCGCGATCGTTGATCTCGGACCACCAAGCCGTTGCGCTGGCCGGGCCTTGGGCATGAACACTGAATGAGAGAAGGAGCAGGGCGGCAACGTGAACGCGCCTTGCTTTGGAAATTCGCATCCGCGATCTTAGGAGTATTCGCGGATACTGGCCAACTCCATTCGGCAAACGCGCTTGGTCCTCCGCTGGACGGCTCGGGCTGGCGGGTGACCATTTGGGCACCCACCTCTACGAACGAAGACGCCCCGCGTTGGCGGGGCTTTCTGCAGGCCGTACGGGAATTTCCGCATCATCGTACTAGCGCCGTGCGGAACCTCGCTTTGCTCAACTTCTCGTCCCCTATGAAATGGGAAAAGTCCGCCTTTCAGCGGACTTCCTTTCGCGGACCGGACGGGACTCGAACCCGCGACCTCCGCCGTGACAGGGCGGCATTCTAACCAGCTGAACTACCGGTCCGACTTGCTCCACCTTCCGGCGGAGCGGCTGCAAATGTAGACGCGTGAGGCGATCCTGCAAGTGATCAATACAAGCGCGCCCGCTTGGTGAGGAACTCCAGTAGCACCGGTTCGAAGCCCGCATTGATATCAGCCTCCACCAGATCGATCCGGTACTGACCGCACTTGAGCTTGAGGCGGTGCCAGCGATCGGTCATGGCGCTGCGGTACGCATCGCGCACCTCGTTGGGGTGGGCTTTCACTTGCTCACCGGTCTCCACATCCACGAAGGTGTAAGGGCGGTCGGGGAGGTCCAGTTCCAATTCATGCTTGCGGTCCACCACATGGAAGAGGATGATATCGTGCTTGTTGAAGCGCAGGTGCTGGAGGGCGTCGAAAACTTCCGCCTCGCGATCGGCGCTGTCGAGCATATCGCTGAGAACCACCACCAAACTGCGGCGTTGTGCACGCCGCGCTATGTCGTGCAGGGCCTCAACCACGTTGCTGGTCGCACCGCGTTGTGTGCTATCGGCGGCGAGCAGGGTATCCAAATGGCCCATCAGGTGGCGCAAGTGCACTGCGTTGCTGCGCGCCTCTTCCTTCACGTTCACCTTATCTGAGAACACTGTAAGGCCCACAGCATCGCGTTGTTTGCGCAAGAGTTGGATGAAGGCCGCAGCCGCGTGCACGGCGAACTCGGCTTTGTTGAACTCTTTGCTTTCACCCTTGGCAGGGTAGTACATGCTGCTGCTCGCGTCCACCACCAACTGACAGCGCAAATTGGTCTCCTCTTCGTAGCGCTTCACATAGAGCTTGTCCGTGCGGGCGTATAGTTTCCAGTCCAGGTGGCGCGTGCTCTCCCCGGGGTTGTAAGAGCGGTGCTCAGCGAATTCCACGCTGAATCCGTGGAAGGGGCTCTTGTGCAAACCTGCCAGAAAGCCCTCCACCACCTGCCGCGCTTTGAATTCCAGCGCACTGAGGGCTTGGATATGGTCCTGTTGAATGGGCATTCTTTGTTTGCTGAAGCAGGATCAATGTTTAGTGGCGAAGATCGTTAGGGAAGGTGTAGTTCACGAACGCCCGGCGGGGTGGAAAATTGGAAAGCCCGGCTTTCACCGGGCCTTCATCTTCGGTATCATCGCGATCACGCCAATTGCCCGTCGAGCTTCTGGGTAAGTTGGGCCTTGGGCACGGCGCCCACGCTGCGGTCCACCACTTCGCCGTTCTTGAAGAACAGGATGGTGGGGATGCTGCGGATGCCGTACTTCATGCTCACTTGCGCGTTATTGTCCACGTTCAGCTTGCCTACTACGGCCTTGCCTTCGTATTCCTTGCCGATCTCCTCCACTACGGGGCCCACCATGCGGCACGGTCCGCACCATTCCGCCCAAAAGTCCACCACCACGGGCTTATCGCTCTTGAGGACGAGTTCTTCGAAATTGCTGTCTGTGAATTCGAGTGCCATGTTGTTGTTCTGTTTGGGCCGATCATCATTGGCCCGTACGCGTTGCTGGTCGTTCTCTGAACCTTTTCCTTATGGTTCCTTAACGGGGCCAAAGGTACCCCCGTTGAGCGATCTCCTTGCCAGGGAGAATTCCACGCCGATGTGTCAGTTCAACGTGTAGGAGACATCGGCAAGGCCATCGAGCGCCAGCACGAGATCCTCGGTGATCCCCACGCTGAGGCTCTTGCTGGGCAGGTCCACGGCCATGTTCTCTACCTGGCTGACCAGATGAACGTTCACCTTGCACTTGCCGGGGTTGGCCTTTATCAGCACTCCAAGTTCATGGACAAGTTCGTGGGTGGTATGCTCGACCGGAAGTTTCACAGTGAGCTTGTTCATGTACTTCTCTCGCACATCGCCCAATAGTTCCATACTGGTGATCTTGAATTCCATCTGGCCTTCATCACGCCCCCACGTGCGGGCGGCGGCACGGCCTTTCACGAAAAGAAGTGCGCCCTGTTGCAGGTAGAGCTTGAAGCGCATGTAGTCTTCGCTGAAGAGCATGAAGTCATGCGAGCCAAAATGATCTTCCAAGCTCAGCGTGCCGAAGGGCTTTCCGCTCTTGGCGATCCTGTGCTCCGCTTTGGTGACGATCCCTGCCAGGGTGACATCGCGGCCTTCCAGTGCTTTGAGGTCGCTGAGCTGCGCGAGGTTGTGGTGGCAGAGGTGCTTGATCTCCAACCGGTGATCATCCAGCGGATGGCCACTGAGATAGAAACCGATCACCTCTTTTTCGAAGTGCAGCTTCTCCAACGCGCTCCATCCTTCTATCTGCGGAATGCTTGGCTCGGGGATTCCTGCGCCCTCGCTCGCGTCGCCGAACATGTTCACCTGCGAACTGTCGGCGTTGTCCTGGTGCATCTGCCCGTAGCGCGTCAGGAATTCCATCCACGTGGGCTTGCCTTCGCCCGCGCTGTTGAAGAAAACGGCCCGTGCGATCTTCAGTGAATCGAATGCTCCTGCGTAAGCGAGGCTCTCCAGTGCTTTCTTGTTCGCAGCGCGCAGTTCCACGCGACGTACGAAGTCGAACACGTTCTTGAACGGACCGTTCTCCGCGCGCTGTTGCACGATCGCGGCCACCGCGTTCTCGCCAACACCTTTCACCGCACCGAGTCCGAAGCGGATGTGGCCGGTCTTGTTCACACTGAACTGGAACTGGCTCTCGTTCACATCTGGGCCAAGCACTTTGATGCCCATGCGACGGCACTCCTCCATGAAGAAGGTCACCTTGTCGATGTTGCCCTGGTTGTGCGTGAGCACGCTCGACATGAATTCAGCAGGGTAGTTCGCCTTCAGCCAGGTGGTCTGGTAGGCTACGAAGGCGTAGCAGGTGCTGTGCGATTTGTTGAAGGCGTATTGCGCGAACGCCTCCCAATCCTTCCACACTTTTTCGCAGACCTTTCCATCGAGTCCGTTGGCGGCAGTGCCCGTGAGGAACTGGCCCTTCATCTTGTCGAGCGTAGTGCGGTCCTTCTTGCCCATGGCCTTGCGCAGCACATCGGCGTCGCCCTTGCTAAAGCCCGCGAGTTTTTGCGAGAGCAACATCACCTGCTCCTGATAGACCGTGATGCCGTAGGTCTCCTTGAGCAGTTCCTCCATCTCCGGCAGATCGTAGGTGATCTTCTCGGTGCCGTGCTTCCGCCGGATGAAACTGGGGATGTACTCCAGCGGGCCGGGCCGGAACAAGGCGTTCATGGCGATAAGGTCGCCGAATCGATCCGCCTTCAGCTCGCGCAGGTACTTCTGCATGCCCACGCTCTCGAATTGGAAGGTGCCGTTGGTCTCCGCGCGCTGGTAGAGCGCGTAAGTCTTCGGGTCATCGAGCGGGATGTTGTCGATGTCGATCTGGATCCCATGGTTCTGGTCGATCAGGCGCAGCGCATCGCGGATGATGGTGAGCGTCTTCAGCCCGAGGAAGTCCATCTTGATCACACCCGCGTCCTCGATCACCTTGCCGTCGTACTGCGTGAGCAGCAACGTCGATTCTTTCGAGGTGCATACAGGAATGATGTCCGTGAGATCGCTTGGCGCGATGATGATGCCCGCTGCGTGAACACCTGTGCCTCGCACGCTGCCTTCCACCTTCTCGGCTTCGCGCAACACATCGGCGGTGAGCTCGCCACTTTCGAGGATCTCGCGCAACTGTTTCACACCCGCGATCTCGTCCGCGCCCAGGTTCTCCCGCGTCTTCAAACTATCGGCGCCGTCGAGCGGTGCGTGCAGCACGCGACCGAGTTCAATGCCCGGACGTTCCGGTACCAGCTTCGCCAAACGATCGGCCTCGCTCAAGGGTAGGTCCATTACGCGCGCCACATCGCGGATGCTGCTCTTGGCGGCCATGCTTCCGTATGTGACGATCTGCGCCACCTGGTTCTTGCCGTACTTCTCCACCACGTAATCGATCACCTTCTGCCGACCCTCGTCGTCGAAGTCCGTATCGATATCGGGCATGCTCTTGCGGTCCGGATTGAGGAATCGCTCGAAGAGCAGATCGTACTTGATCGGATCGATGTTGGTGATGCCTGTGCAATAGGCCACCACGCTTCCCGCTGCGCTGCCACGACCCGGACCTATCAACACGCCGATGTCCCGGCCGTGGTTGATGAAGTCCTGCGTGATGAGGAAGTAGCCCGAGAAGCCCATCGTGCGGATGGTGAACAGCTCGAAGTCGATGCGCTCCTTGATCTTGGGGTCCAATGCATCGATGCCGCCATTGGCCATTAGCTCTTGGCCATTGGCTAAGTAGCGGCGGATCGCACCCTCATAAGTGAGGTGCTGCAGGTATGCATCCTGGTCCGCGAAGCCGTCCGGGATCTGGAAGTTGGGAAGGAGGATATCCTTCTTCAGCTTCAAGGTCTCCACCTTGTCCACGATCATGCCCGTGTTGTCCAGGGCTTCGGGGAGGTCGTGGAAGACCGCTTGCATTTGCGCAGTGGTCTTGAAGAAGAACTCATCGTTGGGGAACGCGAAGCGCTTGCCTTTCTGCGAGCCTTCCTCGTCGCCGTCCATCGCTTTGGGCGTGCTCTGCTTCTCGCCGGTGTTCACGCACAGCAGGATGTCGTGCGCGTTCGCATCCTCCTGATCCACGTAGTGACTGTCATTGCTGGCGATGATCGGCACCTTGTACTTGCGCGCCCATTCCACCAACACCACGTTCACTTGGTCCTGCTCGGGCAGGCCGTGGCGTTGCAACTCCACGTAGTAGTCCTCGCCGAAGAGATCGAGCCACCACTTGAACTCGGCTTCCGCTTTCGAGAGATCACCATTGCCCGCGCGCATGATCGCCTGCGGCACGCTCGCGCCGAGGCAGCACGTCGTGGCGATCAAGCCCTCGTGGTATTTCAGGATCAGCTCCTTATCGATGCGCGGGTACTTGCTGTAAAAGCCGTCCATGTACCCGAGCGAGCAGAGCTTGCTCAGGTTCTTGTAGCCCTG
>JBKJPT010000160.1:0-4810 GCA_046595075.1 Flavobacteriales bacterium | reverse complement strand
GCCAGCAAAGCCGAACTGGAGGACAAGCTGCCCTTCATGGTGTTGGAGTTCAACGCCGAAGCACGCCGCATCGTCCTTAGCCACACCCGCACCTTCGAAGAGGGTGAGGAGCCGGTTGAGAACACGGCCACCAAGACCAAGCGCCCTCGCAAGGAAGGCGAAGGTGGCACCAGCGCCAGCGTGAAAAGCGTGAACGACAAAGTGGAGAAGAGCACCCTAGGCGACCTCAGCGTGCTGGGCGACCTGAAGAGCGCGATGGAGACCACCGAGCGCGCCACCAAGAGCAAGAAGAAGGAGAAGACCGAAGAGGAAGAAGGCGAAGAAGAGGCCTAGGTCTTTCCAGCATCTAACATGCGAAGCCCCGACGAGAGTTGGGGCTTCGTCGTTGGTGGGGTCGTGATGGTTTGTGCGCGATCTACTCTTCCTGGAATGGGTTTGCTCAAAACGATCCTGCGGAATACGGGAGCATTTCACCACGTACGGTTGCCCCATGGCGAGCGAACAAGCGGGACTTGGCCATCTTGATGGCACGGGTGCAACACGTTATACCACTCCAGATCTTGGTGCGCATTACAACGGCAACATCAATGGTCCTGAACACAAGTACACCGCCGCGGGCATGCTGCGAGGATGCCATGGACCTGCATCTTTACCATCCCCAACGACCCTTGCTCGCGCATGTCAACAACCACGCACCGGATCGTCGTCATTGGTGGTGGTGCGGCGGGCTACATGGCGGCGATCAGCGCACGAACACATGCACCGCACGCCGAGGTGTTGCTATTGGAGAAGAGCGACAAGTGGTTAGCCAAGGTGAGGGTGAGCGGTGGTGGCCGCTGCAACGTAACGCACCACTGTAGCGAGCCACGCAGGCTGGCGCGGTACTATCCGCGTGGCGAGGCGTTCTTGCGCAAGGTGTTCACCCTTTGGGGCCAGCCGCAAGTGGTTACTTGGTTCCAAGCGCATGGCGTAGGGCTGAAGATCGAGGCCGATGGCCGCATGTTCCCCACAACCGATGACTCGCAGACGGTGATCGATGCGTTGCAGCAAGCAGCGCGTGAACTGGGTGTGGTCGCGCGTGCGCACTGCCCCGTAACGCAACTGATCCGCGTTGAACGTGGTTGGTCCGTGATCACTCCTGCGGGTGCATTGCATGCCAACCGCGTGGTGGTGGCCACCGGCGGATCCCCAAAGGATGAAGGGCTCGCTTGGTTGAGTGCACTTGGTCATGATCTGATACCTGCCGTTCCCTCGCTCTTCACCTTCAACCTGCCCGATGATCCGATCCGCGAGCTAATGGGCTTGGTGGCATCGCCGGTGCGCTTGCGGATCGCTGGCAGTAAGTTGGAGAGCAATGGCCCGCTCTTGATCACGCATTGGGGTTTCAGCGGTCCGGCGGTCCTGCGGTTGAGCGCTTTCGGCGCCCGCGTTCTCCACGACCAAGGATACAACTACACTGTACTTGTTGATTGGCTCGGCGCCATGGGAGAGAACCCAGCACGCGAACGGCTGGAACAAGAAGCACGTGAGCACCCAAAGCGACAGTTGGGCAATGCAATGGCGTTCGGGTTGCCCGCACGTTTATGGCTTTACCTTCTGGGCCGGGCGGGCCTCGCACATGAGAAAACCTTGGGAGAATTGGGCAAGAAGGGCCTTGACCGTTTGCTGGATGTGCTCACAAACGACCGGTATATCGCCAAGGGTAAAACAACTTTCAAGGAAGAGTTCGTGACGGCAGGTGGCATCGCTTTGCATCAGGTTGATCCGGCAACCATGGAGAGCCGTGTGGCACCGGGCCTGCATTTCGCCGGTGAATTGTTGGACATCGATGGCATCACTGGTGGTTTCAATTTCCAAGCGGCGTGGAGCACGGGTTGGCTTGCCGGTCGCGCGGCGGCGCAGCCGAACCACGGGGCCTGAGGCACGGCAGTGTGACGGATGTGGAAGATCCTTGGCCCACCACCGAGGTCCATTGCCGAAAGTCTGCGGCTTAGCACCCTGGCGCAGTGGCGTGCCTTCACTCCCGCACGATGCGCTGCGCCTTCACGGGCTTGCCGTCCATGTGCAAGAGACAGAGGTAGGTGCCGCTGCTCACCGCGTGGCCTTCTGCATTGGTGCCGTCCCATTGCGTGGTGTAGCGGCCTTGGGTCTTTTGCTCATCGATCAAGGTGCGCAACACGCGACCATTGAGGTCGGCAATATGCAGGGCCACCTGTGCGGCGCGGAACACGTTGAAGTGGATGTTGCACAACTCGCGCATCGGGTTGGGGTGTACGGGCAGCAGATCGCCTTCGGTGCCGAAGCGGTTGGGCTTCACCGAAGTGACACCGTCGAGCACGATATCGAAGATGCCTTCCTCGCCGACGCCGCCGAGCGCGGTAAGCGGGATGATGCGTAGTGCGGCATCGGGCTGCGAGGCCCACGGGTCGGCGGCGATGTACGGGTCGCCTTCGAAGTAGAGTTGCGTGATCAACTCCGGGAAGGCTGGTTTGTTCACGCGGAAATGGATGTGCTTCGGCCGGTATTGCGCGCCGTTGAGGTAAGCGCCGGGCATGATCGTCTCGAAGGCGTACTGCCCAGTGGCATCGCTGTAGAAGGTAGCGCGCAGGTTGAATGCCGCAGAGGTGTCGTACACGGCGGCATCGTTCGCTTGCCACACTTCGATGGTCGCATTGGGCACCGGCGTGATGCAATCGCTGCTGAGCACCGTGCCGCTGATGAAGAGCCGCGTGCCCGGCTCGTTGGGCAGCGCGACAATGGTGGTTACCGGCGATCCAGCGAGGTAGTACGGCCCAAGGATGTCGTCGCTCGTGGGTGCACAACCGCCTGGCGGTGCGGCGATCCCCTTGGCCAGCAATTGGTGCTGCAACAGAATGGAGCCGAGGGTGAGCAGAGATCCGCTCTTGATGAATTGGCGGCGATCCAGTGCGCGAACGCGATCGTGCTGTGAGTTGTTCATGACAGTGGAGTTAGGGAAGAAGAAAACGTTGCGCGGGCCAGGTGTTCTCGTTCTGCAATGAGCGCAGGCTGTATGCACCTGGTGCCAAGTTGCCCAGATCGAAGGTAGCCGTGCTGCTGTTGAAGGTGTATTGCATGATCGTGCGGCCCATGGCATCGATCACAGCAAGGGGTCCTATCATCCGGTCCTCTTGCATGTTGAAGCTCATCGTGCGCCCCTGGATCATCAACACTGGTGCGCTGGCAGTAGCATCATGGATTCCCTGCGTGCCGTCGATACAGGAGAGGTAGTAGATGAAGGGCAGCGTCAAGGTGCCATCGACGGAAGTGATCCCGCTAGGACCATCGGACTGGAAAAGCGCGGTGGTGACGCCCACCGTGATCGCCTCGCCAGTAGGAAAGGGTTGCGAAATGTTGAGCGTGTAGAAGCCCGGTGGCAGGCAGAGGTCTTCCTGGGCTGTGGGCGGAAGCAGTACGTTCAGTTGCAGGCCGCCAGTGGCCACCTCATTGTTCTGCGGATCGGTCACGGTCCATGCCAGCGATGCGTTCACCGAGGTGCCGTTGCCGTAGGCGTACACCTGCAAGGGCGCGCATGGCTCTGCGGGACACAGGTCCACATTGGCTAAGGGGTACGTGCAGGTGTAGTCTCCATCAACGGAGCTGTAGTGCAACACCAACGAACCGGAGAACGGGGAAACGATCGCCGGGAAGGGCATGCTCATGGTATACAGTTGTGAGGTACCTGCGAGGATCCCGAACGAATTGAGCCCGCCCGGGATGAGCGTGTCGCCATTGGCGTCCAGCAGGTCGAAGTAGGGGTAGCCGAGGAGCTCGGTGCTACCGTTGTGGAACCACACGTGCAGGCCCGATCCAAAGGGTGCGTGCCCGAAACTTTCGATCTGCAGATCGGCACAGTCCACTTGCGCCTGCGCAAAGCAGGGCATCAACAACAGGGGGAGGAGCAAACGTTTCATGGTAGGTGTTTTTACAGAAGACAAAGCTCCTGTTCCGGGTCACATTCGCCAATGGACGGAAACGGTCAGGGCTTGTACAATTCCCGGATGTGCTCACGGTAGGCCACAGGTGCGCGCCCCTCCATCTTGCTGAACCAGCGGGTGAAGTAGGCCGGGTCGTTCATGTTGAGGGCGTAGCCCACTTCCTTAATGCTCAGTTCGGCGTGCAGCAGCAGCCGCTTCGCTTCCAAGAGCAAGCGGTCCTGGATCACTTTGATCGCCGTACGCCCCATGCGCTCCTTAACCAGCTCGTTCAAGTGGTCGGGGCTCATGTTCAACTGATCCGCGTAATGTGCGACCTGCCTTTCGTGCAGGAAGCGCTGCTCCAGTAGGTCGGCGAAGCGGCGCACCGGATCGTTGACCGAAGCAGGCGAGGGCATGTGCGCCCGTCCTTCGCGCGCCCAATGCGCGCACTTGATCAGCAATATGCCGAGGTAGCCTTCTACGATCTCGGCAACGGGACCGGTGGATCGCTCCAGTTCCGTTTCCATCAGTTGCACCAGCGCCTGCGCCTCGTGCAGCTTCGGTATGTCCAGTGCGAATGCCATGGGACCTTCAGCGGCCGCGAAGAGTTCAGCGCGCGCGGCGTGTCCCTGTCCCAGGTGCGCATCGGTGCCGAACATCACCACCAGTCCTTCCATATCAAACGATCGTTTCAACTGGTGCACCTGCCCCGGTGCCACCACATGCATGCTGGGTGTGGCCACACTGATCGGCTCCAGATCGATCATGTGCTCGCCTGTGCCCGTGGCCAAGAAGAACAGTTCATGGAAATCGTGCCGGTGCACACCGTTGTTCACCGCGCTCTTCGCAGGCCGAATGTGTTCCACGCGCGTGGG
>JBKJPT010000138.1:0-11332 GCA_046595075.1 Flavobacteriales bacterium | reverse complement strand
GCGGCAAGCGAAAGAGCGGTGCGCGCACCAATGTTCCAGTGAAGTAACAGGCGCGGTTCGGGTACGCCATTCCCATTGGCCGTGTAGTGTGCGTATGCAAACCCGAGTTCAGCATGCACCCGCGCCCCCAAGTCATAACCCGCCCGCATAAAGGGGCGAACAAGCCAAGCGACGACAGCCTCTTCAATGAGCAGGTCCTTCTCCACGGTGCGCTCCATAGCACTGCCGCCAGCCTCATAGTCCAACCGGTCTCCCATGCGACCGTGTACGTTCGTAACCAAGGAGAGCTTACGCTCGTGCAACTCGTCGTGCTCCACGAACTGGAAGCGGCGGAACTTGATCCCATCCGCATCGCGCACTTGGTCGTTCTGCGAGATCACCGCCGTGGTGGTCCACGCGGCCTTCGTTCCAAGCGCTAGGCGCATTGTTCCTCCGGCCGCACCCATCTGCGCGATGTATGTGATGTTCTGGCTGTCCTTGTCGAACTCCCATTCGGTGCTGTCCTTCGCTTCGAAGATGTTGCTACTCGTTCCACCCAACCCGAAGAGCGAGATCGAACCCTTCTTCATGGGTATCGAAACATGGAACGAAAGATCCTGGAAACTGATCTTCTCGTCGCCGAGGTCCACCCCCATCGCGCTCAACAAGCCGAGCGTGGAGTAGCGATAGTTGACGAGGTAGGATGCACGCCCTCCTTTCTTGAACGGCCCTTCGGTGCTCAGGTCGATCCCAAGAAGACCTGCCTGCATTGTAAAGGCCTGGCCATCGTTTGCGCCGTTACGCAAGCGCATGTCCATGATCCCTCCGAGCGCATTGCCGTATGCCGCACCAAACCCTCCGGTGAGCAGTTGCGATGTGCCGAGCATTTGCGCGCTGAGGATGCTAACACCTCCGCCGCTCAGCACGGGGAGGTCGCTCGCTGTTCCAGCATTGCTCAAGTGGTTCGGGTTCACGATCTCCGCGCCTTCCAACAGGTATGCGTTGCTGGCGGGCGAATTACCGCGCACGCTGAAGTGGTTCGCTTGATCATTGGTGGCGGCTACGCCGGGTCGTGTGGAGGCAAGCCGCGCCGGATCATAGAACGTGGCCGGGTAACGCAGGCTCTGTTCCACCGTGAGCGCATGTACACCCGGCGCATGGAAATGGATCGTCCGTACCTCTCCAACCTCCACCTCCTTGATCTCATAGGCGATGCCTTGCAGCGCTGCGTCCACCACTTCCGTACGGCCTGCACGCACCCACACTTCTGGGACCACCAACGTTGCATGCCCTTGGTGGCGCACCCGCACCGCATGGATCCCGGTGGGTATCTCGGCGATCCGCCACTTTCCTTCTTCATTGGTGGTGGTGCCCATCGCGCTATCGCCGATCAGCACTTCCACAGTAGCGCCAAAAAGTGGCTGTTGCGTACCACCGTCGGTGATCTTTCCCGCCAATGATGAAGTGGTTTGTGCGAACGCGAACGCAGCACCAAGCACCAGTACAAGCACCGCGATCGCACGCAACATGATGCGAACTTACCCGACGCCCACCCCTGCGACCGATGCAGGGCAGGAAGTAACCCAAGGCGCGCTGTTCACAAGCGTTGCGCGAACACGGCATCCGGCTTTCTTTGGAAGATGCGCCGCTTCGCATTAGTCCTGCTCGTCATCGTTCCAATTTGCACGTGGGCGCAACCGCTGATCGATCTGCTCAGTGTGAACGGACTGGTGAGCAATGGCTTGGAACGAACGGAGATCGCGGGGACCTTGCCCCTTGAGTTGGACACCACGGGACGACTGCTCGTGTTCGACCCCTACTTCCTTCAATGGCGATCCACAACCAATGGTGATCGCTACACGCCACCGATGGAAGGCGATGTGGACGAACTGATGCAGGGTGTTGGTGCCGCCCTCACCTACGTCACCCCGTTGCGCGGTGGCCAGTGGAAACTGGCGGTCGCAGGCATAGGCAAGTACCACTGGGTAGGTGAGCAACGGCACGGTGAGATACAGTACGGCGGTGTGGTGCTGGCAAGCCGCGTGTTGCGACCGACGCTCACCATACGCACCGGCGTGTACACCAACTACGAGGCGTTCGGTTGGTTCGTGATGCCGCTGGTAGGGTTCGATTGGCGGATCAATGAGAAGACCAACCTTTACGGTGTGCTTCCCGGCACCATGAACTTCGAACGCAAGAGCACGCATTGGTTCCATTGGGGCGCGTGTTTCCGCGCGTACACCTCCAGCTACGGTCCACGAGGCGGTGACTACCGCCGTATCAACGACAACCCACTGGGCGCGTACACCGACTTCTACATCACACCCCACTTTGTACTGCGCACCGAAGCGGGTTGGTGTTTCTTCAGGCGCATGCTGGGCGGCCCTGGAGATGCGCTTTACGCCAACGAGGTAGGTCATAGCGGGGGCTACGCCGATCACGGGATCCCCGATGCAGCATACGTGCGGGTCCTGCTCGCCTACCGTCTCCGGTTGGATGAGCCGAAGCGTTAAGGCCGACAGTGCACGTAGAGCGCGGGCATTTTGCCGCAATAGACCGGGCAGGGTTCACCGCAGACCGCTTGTACGGTCTCATCGCCGAGCACGGTGGCATCACCGGCCTTGATGTACACTGGAGCAAGGCGTATGGTCCAGTTCCCTTCCTTGGTCCTTTCGGGTGTTGCGCGAAGCGCGTTGCATCCTTCCACCTCCAGCATCTTCGCAACCACATCCACCGGGAAGTTGCCGGCGTAGGTGTTTTCATGGGCCTCCTCTACCCAGTCCGTCGAGGCCTCTGCGTCATGCTCCAAGAAGAGGTTGGTGATCACGCGGTCCTCCTTCAACACTCTGTAATAGGTGTATCGGCGTCCGGCCTCCTCGTACAGGTCATTGCCTTCCGCACCAACGGGGATCACCATGGCCGTGCCCTCTATATCGGCGCGGTCGCGGCGCGCATTGTAGAACCGCACCGTGGTGCAACCGTCGTCGCCCATGACGCCATTCAACAGGTCCGTGCCGAAGTATGCTTCCTTGAAACCCGCTTCGCCATGAACGGAGGGTGGTGGTGGTGTGCAAGAAATGGTCGCGAGTGCAATAAGGGATAGCGCAGCGAGCAGATGTGGGGTCGATCGGCGCATGGTTTATGGTTTTGTCCGAAGTTAGCCGCATCTTCAGAATTGGCAAGATCCGCCTTGGGTTGATCCCCGGCTATATTGTGAAAATGTGCAGGCGCTCCGAACTTTCTCGATCACGCACTTGGTGCGTGGCCATAGGCGTGCTGCGCTTCTCCACCACGCTCGTTGCACAAGCTCCCGGGGGGGCGCCGTTCGAGGTTTGCATGGACAGTGCGCTCGCGGCCGAGAACGCCGGGCGGTACGAGGTTGCATTGGTTCATCTCGACAAGGCCTCAGCGCTCACCGTGGCCTCAAAGGACGCGGGTAAACACGCGCGTGTGGTTGTGCGACGAGGGGTGATCGCCCAGCGCATGGGTGATTTCAACAAGGCCCTACTGGAGTTCTACGACAGCATGCGGCTCTTCGAAGAGAACGGCGATGAGCAGGGGTTGGCCGAGGTGTACAACAACATCGGTTCGATACACCACTACGACAAGAACTACGACAAGGCCGAACACTACTATTCCTTGAGCCTCGCGATACGTGACCGATCAGGAACCCCTTTCGAACGTGCACAGTTGTACAACAACTTCGGTGCGTTGCTCGAGGACCGTGGTCGGCTCGACAGTGCGATCATGCTCTACCGGCGTGGGCTGGCCATTCGCTTGGCACAAAAGGACAATTCGTGGATCGCGGTCACCTACTCGCATATCGGCGAATGCTTGGACAAGTTGGGGCGATTGGACAGCGCTCGTTACTACTTACTGGAGAGCCGTAGGTTGATGGCCAACACCCCGAACCGTTTCGTGCGTGGCAACGTGGATGTGCTCCTTGGTCTGACCATGCTGCATGGCGGCAACACATCAATGGCCATCGACTACTGCAACGCGGGGCTTACGACCGCGCTGGAGCTGCGCACCATGAACCTGGAGCAGAACGCCTGCGACTGCCTATTCCAAGCTTACCAAGCTGCGGGGCGTGACAAGGAAGCCATCGGTATGTTGAAGCGGTACGTGGTGCTGCGCGATTCCATGTTCGGGCAACAACTGGCCAAGGAGATCACCCGGGTTGAACTCACCCACACCTTTGAGCGGGAGCAGCTCGCCGACAGCTTGGTGCGGGCCGATGAGAGACGCGAAGCCGATGCTACTCAACAACAGCGTCTGGAGCGCGAGCGTGATCAAAAGAACCTCTTCCTCCTAAGCTCCATTGGCGTACTGGTGATCGCCGGTTCATTGTGGAGCCGCCTGCGATACATGCGACGCTCACGCAATGCCATCGACGTGGAGCGACAACGCAGCGACAAGCTGTTGCTCAACATTCTGCCCAAACCCATCGCCGAAGAGCTCAAGCAGTTCGGCGAAGCCAAGGCGCGCGATGTGGCAGGGGTCTCCATTCTCTTCACCGATTTCGAGGACTTCACACCCCAGAGCGAACGCATGAGCGCACAAGAGCTGGTGGCAGCGATCAACGAGTGCTTCAAGGCCTTCGACGCGATCGTTACAAGGCTTGGACTGGAGAAGATCAAGACCATCGGCGATGCGTACATGTGCGCAGGGGGGCTACCCGAGCCACGCGCAGGCAGCGCGCGCGATACGGTGCTAGCCGCACTGGAAATGCAGGACTACATGCTGAAACACGTGGCCGAGCGCACCGCCAAAGGTCTACCTGCCTTCGCCATGCGTGCCGGTGTGCACACCGGGGCAGTGGTGGCTGGGATCGTGGGCGACACCAAGTTCCAATACGATCTATGGGGCGATACGGTGAACATCGCAGCGCGCATGGAAAGCACCGGCGCCACGGGACATGTCAACATCAGCGAGAGCACCTACGAGGAAGTGAAGCGCGAACCCGAGCTGCAATTCACTGTGCGCGGCATGGTACAGGTTAAGGGCAAAGGCGAGATGGAGATGTACTACGCGCAACGAAGCAACCAGCAGATCTGAAGCAAGGCGCAGCCGCTGCGGATCAGTGGTCCTTCTGCTGCCGTTCGAGCATCCGTTGGCCCAGCCGTTCGCCAAGGGCGCGGCCCCATTCGGCACCTATCTGCATCGTCTCCTGCATGAGTTGTGGCGTCTCTGCGGCCATCTTCTTCCCCAGCGGCGTGCGATAGAATTCGGCCATGCCCACGAGGTCCTGTTGCGTGAAGTGGTTGACATAAGCGGGCGCGTACATCTCCACCAATTCCTTCGTGGTCTGGTGCATCTCTGTGCTCACATCCTTCCAGAACCGCTCGTCCAATGGATCACCGCTCTGCTCCTGCTGCATGTCCAACATCTTGTCGATCGCCGCATCGTAGATCTTCATCACTCCAGCAGCATCGAGGTACTCGCGCAAGGCGTCCTTGTATGCTTCATCCTGGCCCTGCGCGGCTGAAACGAAGAGCAGCGCGAAAAGGAGCAACAACTTGCGCATGGGCGGTGTATTGGTGGTGTAAATGTGAACGATCCCGGACGCTCGGCAGCATCCCGGATCGTGATGGTTTGGACGAAGAAGGTGGTCCTATCTACTCCCCGCGCTGCTCCTTCATCTTGGTGACGAAGTGGGTAACGCCGTTGTCCAGTGCGCTCATGCAGCGCTTGAAGACCGCCTTGAAATCCTCTGGTTGTGCAATGAAGATCTCGATCCCCACCCAGATGTTGTCCTTCACCAAGTAAGCCTTCGCTACTTTGGATTGCGCGTTGGAATGGTCCACGGCGATGTAGCATTGCGTGCGCTCTGTTTCGTTCTCGATGGGCCAGATGTTTGGCAGCGCGACGCGGAAGTAGAGCTGATCATCCTCGGTAACGTCTATAAAATACGTGCGACCTTCGGACTTGAACTGCACGTCGCCATCGGTATCCACCTCCGGGCGGAAGCCTTCGTCGGCGAGGTATTCTACGTACATCTTCTGAAGTGCCTTGGCATCCATTTGCGCGTGGACAGCGAACGGAGCGCTGAACAACAGGGCTGGTGCGAGAAGGCGGGTGAGGAATTGCATGGGGTCGTAGTTGAGGGTTTGGGTGGCCAATTTAGAGGGCTTCGGTGCTTCGGCGCCTAGATACTCGGCAAAGTGGCGTCTACCCGGTGCTCAAGAGTGCCACCAACGCTGGGGCCCGGCGCCCGCGCGGCATGGCTTCA
Organism: Flavobacteriales bacterium; assembly: GCA_046595075.1. Lineage (GTDB taxonomy): Bacteria > Bacteroidota > Bacteroidia > Flavobacteriales_F > PHOS-HE28 > PHOS-HE28. Next base: position 5,121 of record JBKJPT010000138.1, on the reverse strand, counting down.
AATCCTACATTTGCCGTCCACTTTTCGCAGGGGATACCCTATGGAAGCGCTCAAGGACCATACGATACAGTTCACCGGCCTCAAGGACGGTAAGCACAAGTTCCAGTTCGAACTGGGCCGCGACTTCTTCGACGCTGCTGGGGAAGAAGAATTGCATGGCGGCGCCGTGCATGTTGAAGTGACCCTGGACAAGACCCTGACCCTGCTCGTGACCCACATACACACCCAAGGGACGGTGGACACCATTTGCGATCATTGCGGCGGGGAGCTCGCGTTGGAAGTGGCTGGTGATCAGCGCCAGATCTTCCAATTGGTGGGCGAACCGCAGGAAGACGATGATGAACTGGTGCCGTTGGACCCTAAGGACCACAGCATCAACGTCACCCACTACATCTACGAATGCCTGCGGCTGGCACTGCCCGCCCGGCGCGTGCATGCTCCCGGCGCATGCGACCCCGAAGCGGACGCTGCACTGGGCAAATTCTCCGTGGAACACGAACCCGTCCCCGACCCGCGCTGGGATGCCTTGAAACAACTGAAACACAAGCGGCCCTGAGCCACAATCCGTAGAGCCATGCCAAATCCGAAACGACGATTTTCCAAGACCCGCACGGCCAGCCGCCGCAGCACCAAGAAGGCGGGCGTACCCACGGTGACCATTGATGCCGCCACTGGTGAAACACACCTGCGGCACCGCGCCTTCAAAGTAGGGGACGACCTCTACTACAACGGCAAGTTGGTGTCCACCAAGAAGGCCGCCGATTAACCCCATCTTCGCCCGCGACATCCGATGAGGATAGGCGTGGACATCATGGGCAGCGACCACGGACCGGTCGTTCCGGTTCGGGCGGCCGCCATGGCCGCGCGCGAGCTTCCTACTGGCGTACGCTTGGTGCTGATCGGCGATCCCATTGTGATCACCAGCGCCCTTTCGGCCGAAGGTGCCGATGTGGGCGCGTACGATATCGTCCCCAGCGAGGACGACATCAATTTCACGGACAACCCCACCAAAGCTCTTCAGGCCAAACCGAAGAGCAGCATCAGCATCGGCTTCCAGCTATTGAAGGAAGGGAAGATCGATGCCTTTGCGAGCACGGGCAACACCGGCGCCATGCTGGTGGGCAGCATCTTCAGCATCAAGCCCATATCCGGGGTGATCCGCCCCTGCATCCCCAGCGTGGTGCCCAAGGAGAACGGCCGCTACGGGATCCTGGTGGACGTAGGTGCCAATGCCGATTGCAAGGCCGATGTGTTGGCACAGTTCGGACTGCTCGGTTCCATGCTCGCCCAGCACGTTTATCACATCGCCAAGCCCAAGGTGGGCCTGCTCAACATAGGGGAGGAAGCCAAGAAGGGCGACCTGCTGCGCCAAGCCACCTATGAGTTGATGCGCGATCAGCAGCAATACGACTTCATAGGCAACGTGGAAGGACGCGACCTCTTCAACGACAAAGCCGATGTGTACGTGACCGATGGCTTCACCGGCAACGTGGTGCTCAAAGCGGTGGAAGCCTTCCACGACCTGCTGGAACAGCGCGGTGTACACGAGCCCTTCTTCGATCGGTTCAACTACGAGAATTACGGCGGCCTACCGGTGTTGGGTGTGAACGGCAACGTGATCATCGGTCATGGCATCAGCAACGATACTACCATCAAGAACATGATCCTCTTCACCCGCGAAGTGGTGCAGAGCAAACTCAACGACCGTATCCGCGAAGCGCTTTCCTGATGCCTACCACTGCCGCCATCACCGCTGTGAACGGGTACCTGCCCGAGTTCCGTCTTTCCAACGAAGTATTGGAAACGATGGTGGACACCAACGACGCATGGATCACCGAGCGCACGGGGATCAAGGAACGCCGCATCCTCACCGGCAGGGACCAGGGCCTGAGCGTGATGGCCATTGAAGCGGTGAACGGCCTATTGAAGAAACGTGGCATCCGTGCTGACGAGATCGACCTGATGATCGTGGCCACGGTAACGCCCGATCGTGTGTTCCCCGCAACCGCCAACATCGTGTGCGACGCCATCGGCGCCAAGAACGCTTGGGGCTTCGACCTGATGGCCGCTTGTAGCGGTTTCCTCTATGCCCTCACTACCGGCGCGCAGTTCGTGGAGAGCGGCAAGCACAAGAAAGTGGTGGTGGTGGGTGGTGACAAGATGTCTTCCATCGTGGATTACGAGGACCGCGCGACCTGCATCATTTTCGGCGATGGCTGTGGCGCTGTGTTGCTGGAGCCGACCACCGAAGGCGTGGGCATCATGGACAGCATACTTCGCAGCGACGGCAGTGGCTGCCAACACCTGCATCAGAAAGCTGGTGGTAGCTGGCACCAAACGAGCGAACGCACATTGGAGCGCAAGGAGCACTACATCTACCAAGAGGGTAAGGCCGTGTTCAAGTTCGCGGTGACCAACATGGCCGACGTGAGTGCGGAGATCATGGAGAAGAACGGCCTCACCGCCGAGGATGTGGCTTGGCTGGTGCCCCACCAAGCGAACAAACGCATCATCGACGCCACCGCCCACCGCATGGGGTTGGACGATAGCAAGGTGATGGTGAACATAGAGAAGTACGGCAACACCACCAGCGGCACCCTACCCCTTTGCCTTTGGGAATGGGAACCCCGATTGAAGAAGGGCGACAACATCATCCTTAGCGCCTTCGGTGGTGGTTTCACTTGGGGGGCGGTGTGGCTGAAGTGGGCATACGGGGGCTGACTTATCATGCCGGCCCCGACCCATCCTTCGGGCTGGCATCGCGAAAATCAACCAGATCAACCGAACCTATACATTGGCGATCCTTCCGGCGGAAGTGAGCCCTTACCAAATGAGCGAACCGATGAACCTTACCCAGATCCAGGACCTGATCAAGTTCGTGGCCAAGAGCGGCGTGAGCGAAGTGGAGATCGAGCAGAAGGACTTCAAGATCACCATCAAGACCCCCGCAGGGAAAAAGGAAGTGCAGGTGATCAACGCACCAACACCTACCTACGCAGCTCCGGCTCCCGCAGCCCCTGTACCCGGCGCAGCGCCTGCTCCTATAGCTGCGACCCCGGCACCTTCGGCAGATGCCAAATACGTTACCATCAAGGCGCCCATGATCGGCACCTTCTACCGCAGCGCCGGACCCGGCAAGCCCGTGTTCGTGAACGTGGGCGACGAGGTGAAGAAGGGTAAGCCCATCTGCATCATCGAGGCCATGAAGCTCTTCAACGAGATCGAGAGCGATGTGGAAGGCAAGATCGTGAAGGTGCTCGTGGACGACGCCAAGCCCGTGGAGTACGATCAGCCTTTGTTCCTGGTCGATCCGTCCTAGCCCCTTCACCACAGAGACACAGAGAGCACAGAGGAATGCTTGAAAGGCACGCAAGCGATCTCCTCGGCCCGAATTGGTCAGTGGTAGTGTTCTTCTTCTCTGTGTCCTCCGTGCCTCTGTGGTGAACCAGACCAGATATCTCCCATGTTCAAGAAGATCCTTATAGCCAACCGTGGCGAGATCGCCCTACGCGTGATCCGTACCTGTCGCGAAATGGGCATCAAGACGGTTGCCGTCTATTCCACCGCCGATAAGGAAAGCCTGCACGTGCGCTTCGCGGACGAGGCCGTGTGCATCGGTCCGCCGCCAAGCAAGGACAGTTATCTGAACATGGTCCGCATCATCGCAGCAGCGGAGATCACCAACGCCGATGCGATCCACCCCGGTTACGGATTCCTGAGCGAGAACGCCAAGTTCAGCAAGCTATGCCAGCAGCATAACATCAAGTTCATCGGCGCCACGCCCGAGCAGATAGAGGCCATGGGCGACAAGGCCACGGCCAAAGCGACCATGATCGCCGCAGGTGTTCCCGTCGTGCCCGGTACAGAAGGTCTGGTCACCGACATCGCCGTGGCGAAGAAGGAGGCGAAGAAGATCGGCTACCCCGTGATCCTGAAAGCGACCGCTGGCGGTGGTGGCAAAGGCATGCGCTTGGTCTGGAAGGAAGAAGAGTTCCAAGAAGCCTTCGACAAAGCGAGCCAGGAAGCTGGTGCGGCCTTCGGCAACGCAGGCATGTACATGGAGAAGTACATCTTGGAGCCGCGCCACATCGAGATCCAGATCGCGGGCGACCAGTACGGCACATTCTGCCACATGAGCGAGCGCGATTGTAGCATCCAGCGTCGCCACCAGAAGCTCGTGGAGGAAACGCCGTCGCCCTTCATGACCAAGGCGCTACGCAAGAAAATGGGCGAGGCTGCCATCAAAGCCGCAGCCAGTGTGAACTACGAAGGCGTGGGTACGGTGGAATTCCTGGTGGACAAGAACAGGAACTTCTACTTCATGGAGATGAACACGCGGATCCAGGTGGAGCACACGATCACGGAGGAAGTGATCGACTACGACCTGATCCGCGAGCAGATCAAGATCGCCGCAGGCATTCCCATCAGCGGCCTCAACTACGAGCCCACGCGCCACAGCATCCAGTGCCGAATCAACGCGGAGGATCCGTTCAACGATTTCCGCCCATCACCGGGCAAGATCACCAGCTACCACAGCCCCGGCGGCCACGGGGTACGTGTGGATACGCACGTATACGCGGGCTACACGATCCCGCCGAACTACGACAGCATGATCGGCAAGCTGATCGTGAGCGCGCAGACACGCGAAGAAGCGTTGACCAAGATGGAACGCGCGCTGAGCGAGTACGTGATCGAAGGTGTACACACCACCATCCCCTTCCACCTGCAACTGCTGCAGAACGAGAAGTTCCGGAAGGGTGAGTTCACGACCAAGTTCCTCGAGGACTTCGAGCTCAAGAAGCCGTAGGCCAATTTCCTGCCCGGCTACCTTGGCCGAATGCGGCGAAACTGGTCATTGATCACCGTATGGGCGCTGTGCGCCCTGTTGTTCGTTCTGCGCACTACCCAGACCGCCCAGCAGGCGCTCACGTGGGATGTCTTCGGCTACTACCTCTACCTCCCAGCCACTTTCATCCACGATGATCCCGCGCTGAAGGATCACGCGTGGCTGGATGAGGTCATGGTGACCTACGATCCATCCAGCACGCTGTATCAACTCGTGGATGGCCTCGGTGGGGCGCGCGTGATCAAGTACAGTTCGGGCATGGCTGTGGCTTTCGC
>JBKJPT010000113.1:0-6148 GCA_046595075.1 Flavobacteriales bacterium | reverse complement strand
GCAAGCCCGTTTCTCCACCGCACAACTGCTGGTTCATATTTGCAGCAATGGTGGCTTGGCTCAGCGCCACGTTCCACACTTTGGGCTCGTCGATCTTGCCCACAAAGCCGCGGGTGTCGTTCTGTGCCCAGTGACCGATGTTCAACGGCGTGATGGGTGTACTGATAATGGAGGAACTGTTGGCCAAGACACCCACTTGCACACCATTCACGAAGATGCGCAGGTTGGCGCCATCGTAAGTGGCAGCAACGTGCTGCCACGTGTTGAGCACAAGCGCGTTGGCCGGGCTAAGGACCTCTGGGAACGAGGTGCCGTTACCGATGCCGAAGCTCAGGACCCCTGCACCACCGCACCGAAGCATGTAGCCCCCGAAGCCGGCCAGTTCCTTGTTGATGATACTGCCTTGGAAGTAGGAAGGGCGGAAAGTGGTAGGATAGATCCACGCCTCCAAGGAGAGTTGAGTACCGGTGATGTTCACCGATGATCCCGTACCACAGTTCAGGCGGTCATTGACACCATCGAAGCTCAACGCGTTCTGGCCGATATCACCAGCAGGAGGTGCGCTTACGCAAACCGTGAACACGTTGGTGCCGGTGGTGCTGCGGGACACTCGAATGTAGTAGGTCTGCCCAATGGTGAGGCCGTTGTAGTCGGTAACCGTGGCACCCGTGATGCAGCCGAAGCCGGGATACAAAGTGAACGGACCGGCACAGGTGGCCGCAGAGAAGAGCGCGTAATTGAGGCCAGAGGTGCTGCCACCGAGCGTTACCCGTTGGCTAACCGCAGTTGCCGTGAACTTGAACCAAGTGTCCTGCACAGCAGTGCCGCAAGCGCCAACGATACCAGCCGTAAGCGTGGAACCCGTCATGTCACCTGGGGTGGTGACCGGGCAGGTGTAGTTGGGGTTCACCGTTACAGGGCGGGCTTGGCAAGGCTCATCGTTGGGGCACGCATCGTACCCTACAGTGAAGTTGCCGTACTGGTGATCGCACGCCGCATCGTACTCGTGCTTCAATGTGATATTGATCACATCAGCAAGCACGAAGGGTCCGATGTTCGTGACGTCGAACTCGGCCAGCGGTCCGATCTGGATGGCTGTACCACCGTTTACAGTATACTCCAGTGTGGAGAAGGCACCATCACCGTTGAACAGCACTTCTGTATCAATGCTGAACTGTTGGTTGGGGCAGTCCGCAGTGGTGGCAATGGATAGGTTCGGTTGAACACAACCCGGGGTGCATTGGGCTTGGAAGCTCCACGAGGTCTGTTGAGCATCTACGCAGCTGTTGCTGCCGTCACTGTCGATCTCAATGAAGAGGTCCGGACCGGTGGAAGTTCCCGATGCACCTGCCAAATTCGCGAAGGTGCCGGTCAAAGAGGCGATGGGTGCGCCGGCGTTGCTGGTACCACTATAGGCACGGATCACATCGTTGGGATCCATGGTACCGCTGATGAAGCTCACCGTTATCGTTTCCGTCACCGTCGCGGTGTTGAACCAGAACGTGCGGTTGTCATTATTGCCATAACAGTGGGTCACCGGCAATACGGTCGGGCAGGTGATCAAGTACGGGCAGGTGGTGTAGTAGTTCCCGTACAACACGTTGCACGCGGCAACGCTCTGGTGTACCAGTGTCACGTTCACCACATCGTTGAAGGTGTAGGGTCCAAGGTTCGGAATGCTGGACGAGGTGGTATAAGGTCCGATCACCGTTGGGGCGCCGCCGTTCACGGTGTAGCTGAACGTTACGTTGCTGCCTGTGCCCGTTGAGGTCACAGCCAACGACAGGGACCACATGTTGTTGGGGCAATCAGGCACCACGCTTATCGCCGCCGCTGGCGGGGGATCCACGTTCAAGGTCACTATCGGACTGGTAGTTGTGCAGCCATTGGCCGTGGCAGAAACGGAGTAGGTCGTTGTGGTGGTTACGTTCGAGGCTACTGGGTTGGAGATGGTAGCACTGCTCAGGAAGGTGGCAGGGGACCATAGGACCGTAGCCTGGTTCGCCGTAAAGCGGTACGCTTCGTTGCTCGCCGTCCATACCGTTGAGTTACGACCTGGTACGACCGTGGCCAGTGTGCCGGTGCCGTTCTCGATACCCATGGTGGTAAAGTCGGTCGGGCCAGCAGTGGTCGAGGTATTGTGGATCTCGATCTCACCGGTCTCGTACAGAATGATCTGGCTGGTCGTTGGTGCACCGGTGGCGCCGAAGCGCGGCACCGCGTTGAAGTTCACCACGAAGCGGTTCGGCGCGGTCAGGTTGAAGTAGGTGATCTGGCCTACTCCGGCGTTCAGATCTTCCCAACCCAAGGCGATCACGTTGTTAGGCACCGCGGCGTTCGGCAACACCTGTCCGCTACAGCAGCCCGCGCCACCAGAGGCGCCAAGCATGATGAAACCATTCGTGCTGATGAACGCGGTGGTTTGTGCCGTACCGTAATAGTTGAAGCTGAAGCCGATGGGAATGCCAGCGCTCACCACATCGTCACCCGAAGGCCCATTTATTCCTGTTCCGCTCACCGGCGCAAAGGGGATGGTCGCTAGCGAATAACCCGGTAGCGAAGCGGTCACGTTCAACTGCGAAGTGCCACCGGTGCAGATCGGGTTTGGCGTGGCAGTAGGTGTGCTCACGACGGGCGCCGAGTTCACAACTACCACCGTGGGGCTCGCCGGGCTGGCGCATCCGTTGAGACTTGCCGTGAGGTTGTACGTGCCTGCCATGGCCGTAGTGGCGCTCGGGGATACGGTTGGGTTCTGCACCGTGCTGGTATAGGCATTGGGGCCGGTCCAAGCGTAGGTGTCACCAATGTCCGTAACGCCGGTAAGGTTCAAGGCCGCCCCTGTGCAAGCCGGAGAGTTGCTACTAGCTGTGGCCGTTGGTATCGGCTTGGCGATGAAGGTGAATTCCGGTGTGGTAGCAGGATTGCCAGCACAAGTAAGGGTGGAAACCACGCTCCAAGTGCCAACGGGGATCGAGGCGGTGCTTTGGGTGGAAAGCGTGCCTAAGTTGTTGGTTAAGGGACTGCCAGGAGGGCCATAGTACCACTGGTAGGTAAGGCCGATAGCGCTTGGTGTGGCGCCTGAGAGGCTCAAGGTATTGGCCGCGCCGAGGCAAGTGGTTGCAGTGCCAGTAATGGTGCCCGGTGTGGGAGTGCCCGCGCATACCGGTACGTTCCAAGCGAAGTATTCGTCCTGGTTGATCGGACCTGGTGCCGTGGTGGCGGTTGTGCGGTTGCCCGATGCGGGGGCCAAACCGACGCCCGATGGGATATGACGCGATGTCCAAGGGCCGCTCAACGAGGGACCTTGACCGATGCTCAGGCTCGAGAGGTCATAAGCGCCGGCGATGCCGTCCAAGCTGTTCCAAGTCAATCTCAGGGTTGGCAGGTTACCGTAAAGGCCACCATTGGTCTCCACGCGCAGCGCACGGTTACCCGCGACATCGGCGCCAGTTGGTCCGGCTACGTAAGTTGCTTTCACCAAGGTGGTGGTGCTACCCTCGGTGAGGACCGTAGTGGCCGATCCGAGGGACAGCAAGTTGTTCACGAAGCCGATGCCGTCGAAGCTGTTGAAGGGGAAGGGCCGTGTTTGCGTGGCCGTGCTTCCGAAGAGGCGGTAGCTGATGGATCCGTTCTGCACGTAGGCAGTGGCCGAACCAGCAGTTCCTAAATAGGACGGGTGATCGAAGGCAAGCGTGTTACCACCCATGTCGATCACGCCGGTGAAGGTTGGCATTGGAGCAAGAGCATACAGGGTGAGGTTACCCGTGTAGTTGGCACCGAAACCAACAGCGTTCGTCAAGCTGTGTGCGTTGATCCGACGGTTGGTGGGGATCACAGCACTCTCGGTGTGTACACCATTGGCGCCGGCAGGAGTGAAGAAGTTGTTGATCAGGTTGTAAATGCTCGCGCGTGAAACAACCGTGGCTGCCACGGTGGCACCACCTGTTGTAACGAAGCTGATCGTGGGTGCTGCCAAGTAGCCGAAACCAGGAGTGGTCGTGCTGATGTTGGTGAGCATTCCCAACGAAGCATCGATGGTAGCGGTGAAAGTGGGCAGGTAAGCGGGCGGGAAGACCGCCGTTGCGCCTGCACCGGTACCAGTGATCGTGATCGTTGGGGCGGATGTGTAACCCGTGCCACCAGCAGTGATGTTCACCGAGGTCACTTGACCGCGGGTAACAACGGCAACGCCTGTTGCTTGTGTTAGTGCACCACCGCCACTGAACGTGACCGTGGGTGCTGCGTTATATCCGCTGCCACCTGCGGTGACCAAGTTCAAGAAGCCGGTCGGGAGCGAAACACCGATGGTAGGGGCCGAGGTGTAACCCAAGCCGCCATTGGTAACGCACACGTCAACGCCTTGGCTGGAAGGAATGTTGATCGTGCCGCTGATCGAAGCAATAGCGCTCTTTTGGGCCTGGCATACAGTGCCCATAGTGTAGCTGCTATACACCAATGCTACGGCCGTGCCTTGAACGCCCACCGTACCGCCGGTAAGCGTGATCAGCGGTAGTGTGCGATAACCGTTACCTGGGTTGGTAATGGTGATCGAACGCAATGTGCCGGTAACGAGGTCAACGTTCGCAATACCTGTGGCAGTGGTTCCGCCAATGCCCGTGGGTGCAGCGAAGGTTACCGTAGGTGGGGCCGTATAGAGCGTACCCGGCGTGTTCACGGTTACTGTGGTCACCCGGCGGTTGATCGCACCACCAACGCTCATGGCGTTGTTGTCGATGCTTAGGAGGTTGCCCGTGTTGAGCGAACCGGCGGTGTGTGCCAGGTTGTTGGTCACCAGTTGTTGAGTAGTGCTTACTGTGCAAGCAGCTAGGGAACTGAATATCAGGTTCTGCACCATGCCGCGACCGGTGCGGTCTGCGATCCAAGTGCCTGTACCGCCCAGTGTTTGTGTGCCGCTGGTGCCGTTGAAGTTGAGCACGTTGCCCGTAGCGGCGAGGTTGGCAATCCCGTTGTTCGTGAAGTTGCCTGTAACGAATACTTGCGCGCCGGCATTGAAAGTCGCCTGCGGGTAGAATTCACCCGTAGCGCCAATGGTCACGTTGGAAGCTGTCATCGTATTCACCGTCGCGCTTGGCGTAGTGGTACTTATCCACTGCATCTTACCATCGATCTGGTAGTTCCCATAGTTCACGCTCTGGTTCACTACCATGGTGGAACCGGCAGGGATCGTAACGTCGTTACCTGCAGCTGGTACCACGCCACCTACCCAAGAGGCAGGGCTGTTCCAAAGGCCACCTAAAGCAGTGGCGGTGAAGTTGCTTGGAAAAGCACTGGTCAACGAAATGTTGTCGATCGCAGCAGGACAGGTGCCGCCCACCGACGTGTCGGACTTCCAACTGAAGATCAGTCGGAAAGTGGTGCCCGCATAAGAGCCGGGTATGCCTGCTGTGAAGGTTTGCACAAGACCGCAAGTGGTGATGTTGGCGCCGTTGCCGATGTACGTGGCACCGGCAATACCGGGAGGTACGTTGGCCGTTCCACTGCCGGGGTGAACGTTGGAGGCTGTGGGTATTACACTGGTAGGTGCAACGAACACCTGCCAAATGTCCCAACTGCTTTCACCGACTTGGAACCAGTTGAAGCTTAAGCTTATCACCGTTTCACCAGCAGGAACGGTAATGTCCCGGTAGAAGAAGGTGCTCGTTGGGTTCCCAGGATTGTACGCGGATGTTACACCACCATCCAAGGAGATGTAGGCGCTCGGGCTGGAAAACGGCGCTCCATTGTACAGCGACCCCACGACCCATGGGCCGTTGGTGGCATTGGCCACGCTCCAACCATTGCTCGGGAAATCGATACCGTTGGAGAAACTGCCATCACCCAGCGGGGTGATCCGCTGCGTTTGTGCGCTGCTGGTAAGCGCTAAAGCCACCAATGCAAAAAGCATGGGCAGCCTTAGCCACCATGCTCCACGCACGTTGCGCGTTCGGTTCGTGTTCGAGTTCTTCATCGTTTCTGGTTTTGGTTGCTGGGGTTCGTCGTTGGGTGCCTGCCGACTGGCGGGCTGGAGGGTCTATCAGGGATTCACTGGTTCAGTGTCGGGGATCACCAATTGCGGGGCAACGGGCATTGCAGGCGCTAAGGGCTCATTGTTGGTGGGTGCCAACGGAGCTGCGATCAGCTTCCCGGT
>JBKJPT010000070.1:0-2749 GCA_046595075.1 Flavobacteriales bacterium | reverse complement strand
TGCGCTGCTCACCGATGGAATGGAAATGCGCGCTGAACCAGCTGTACGGCTTCTCGAAGAGCGTACGATAAAGCTCATCAATGCGCCAGCGTTGTGCGATGAGGCGTTTGAAGATGGGCATGTCGGATTCGTCACCCTCCAACATCGTACGCTTTGCGAAGCGGCCATAGGCAAAGAAGATCGTGGCGAATACGAGCACCGTGGTGATTCCCATCAAGATCCACTCGGTCGTGGCGCTCAGTTCGATCTCCTCGAAGCGAATGGCTTCAGCAGCCGTTCCTAGGAAGTGCTTCATCGGCTCATGACCACCGAAGAGGTGCGGCAGGTTGAGCAGGCCGCCGATCACGCTGAGCACGGCCAACACCATCAAGGGCACCGTCATCGTGAGCGGGCTCTCGTGCGGATGTGCAGTGCCGCGATACTTCCCGAAGAAGACTAGGAAGAGCAGGCGGAACATGTAGAAGGTGGTGAGCAATGCGCCGAAAAGCAGCAACACGAAGACGGCCGGGCTCTCTTGGAACGCGTGCGCGAGGATGAGGTCCTTGCTGAAGAAGCCGCTCATCAATGGCAGGCCGCTGATCGCCAGCGTACCGATAAGGAAGGTGATGTAGGTGATCTTGATCGAGCCCTTCAAGCCACCCATCTTGCGGATGTCCTGCTCGCCGCCTAGAGCGTGGATGACGCTGCCGGCAGCAAGGAAGAGCAACGCCTTGAAGAAGGCATGTGTGGTAACGTGGAACATGGCCGCGCTATACGCACCCATGCCGAGCGCGGCGAACATGTAGCCGAGCTGGCTCACCGTGGAGTAAGCCAGCACCTTCTTGATGTCGTTCTGGAAGAGGCCGATGGTGGCGGCCAGGATCGCTGTGGCGGTGCCGATCCACAGGATCACTTCACGCGTGACATCAGCCAGTTCGAATAGACCCGAACAACGAACGATGAGGAAGATACCTGCGGTGACCATCGTCGCCGCGTGGATCAGCGCGCTCACCGGCGTTGGGCCGGCCATGGCATCGGGCAGCCAGGTGAAGAGCGGCAATTGTGCGCTCTTGCCCGTGGCGCCAACGAAGAGCAGGAGCGTAACGGCACCGACCGCCCACGCCGGTAGCTGGTGCGCGCGATCCATCACTTCGGTGTATTCCAGCGTGCCGAGGAATTGGAAGAGCAGCACCATCGCCAGCACCATGCCCACATCGCCGATGCGGTTCATGACGAAGGCCTTGCGCGCAGCGTAGTTGTAATCCGGCTTGGTGTACCAGAAGCCGATGAGCAGGTAGCTGCACAGGCCCACGCCTTCCCAGCCGATGAAGGTGATCAGCAAATTGCTGCCCATCACGAGCATCAGCATCGCGAAGCTGAAGAGGTTGAGCTGCGCGAAGAAGGTCGGCGCACGCTCGTCGTCGTGCATGTAGCCGATGGAGTAGAGGTGGATCAACGAGCCGATGCCCGTGACGATCAGCATCATCGTGAGCGAGAGCGCGTCGATGCGCAAGGCCAGCGGGATGTCCATGCCCGTGACGTGGATCCAGTCGAGGATCTTCACGGTACGCCCGCCGGTGGAGCTATCGAAGTCCATGAAGAGCATGATGCTGCAGGCAAAAGCCCCGGCCATGAGCGCCGTGGCCAGCATGCCGGCCACGTTCGCGCTCAACTTGCGCCGCAGCGAAGCGAGCACCACTGCACCCACTAGGGGCAGCGCCGGAACAAGGATGGCGAGCGCGTCCGACGTCATCCCTTCAGGCGGTTCAATTGGTTCACGTCCACGCTATCCACGTTGCGTTTCATCATCACCAAGATCGAAAGGCCCACCGTCACTTCCGCAGCGGCCACGAGCATGATGAAGAACACGAAGACCTGCCCGCGCGGGTCACTATGGTGCGCGCTGAAGGCAGCGAGCAGGAGGTTCACGCTGTTGAACATCAGCTCCAAACACATCAGGATGATGATGGTGTTGCGACGGAACACCACACCGGCCACGCCGATGCTGAACAGCAGCAGGCTCAGGATCACGTAGTGCTCCAAGGGCACTACGCGGATGGCGGTGATGACGTCCTGTCCCATCTACGCGCGGCGTTCTGTTTCGGTGGGACTGAACAATTCTCCGCTACCCACGGGCTCTTGCATAACGACCTTGTCCTTCTTCCCCAGCATCACCACCCCCACCATCGCGCTCAGGAAGAGCACGCTGCTCACCTCGAAGGGCAATAGGAATTCGCTGAAAAGGGACATGCCCACGCTTCGCACAAGGCCGACGCCGGGATCAAAAGGGTTCGCTTGCTCCACGGTAATGCCGTGGCGCAACGCACCTAGAAGGGTGAGAAAGAACAGTCCACCAGCGACCACGGCCGCTATGCGCGTCGTGAGCGACTTCCTCGGCTCCGTGGTCTTGTTCAGGTTCAGGAGCATGATCACGAAGAGGAAGAGCACCATGATCGCGCCGGCGTACACGAGCACCTGGAGGGCCGCGATGGTGTGCGCCCACAGCAGCACGTAGATGCCGGCGAGGAAGAAGAAGGTCGCCACCAGCGACATCGCAGACGCGATCGGGTTGCGCGCGAAGATGACTCCGCAGGCGCTCAAGATGGTGAGCACCGCGAAGAAGCCGAACAGGACCAACTCGAGAGTGGCGCTGTTCACTTGAACTCTCCGAACGCGCCCCAGGGCTGATCGCCGTGCGGGCAGCGCTTCTGCGCGATGTGGTCTTCGAAGTCTTTGCGGAACTTGCTCACGAAGCTCTGCACCGGCAGGG
>JBKJPT010000044.1:0-2699 GCA_046595075.1 Flavobacteriales bacterium | reverse complement strand
CTTCTGGTGGCGCACTTCGGCATCTTCGAGGATCGCATCGAACAGCCGTGCATCGGTGATCGTCCCCACGGGTTTGCCAGCTTCCATCACTGGCAACTGGTCGATGTTGTGCTTGCGCATGCGATCGATCGCGAGCAGCACTGGTTCGTCGGCTTCAACACTTACGAGCGAGAGGTCCTTGCCTTTGAGGAGATCACCAGCAGTAGGCTTCTCTTCCACGAGGAATCCGCGTTCGCGCATCCAGTCGTCGTTGAACATCTTGCCCACGTAGCGTGTGCCGTGGTCGTGGAAGATCACCACCACCACTTCGCCTTTCTTGAAGTTGTCCTTCAACTGGAGCAGACCCGCCATTGCGCTGCCCGCGCTGTTGCCTACGAAGATGCCTTCGTCGCGCACGATCTTCCGGGTGAAGATGGCCGCATCGCGATCCGTTACTTTCTCGAAGTGATCGATCAGGTCCATGTCCACGTTCTGCGGCACGAAGTCCTCGCCGATGCCTTCGGTGATGTACGGGTAGATCTCGTTCTTGTCGAAGATGCCGGTCTCTTTCAGCTTCTTGAAGACCGAGCCGTAGGTGTCGATGCCCCACACTTTCAGCTTGGGGTTCTTCTCCTTTAGGAATTTCGCAGTGCCGCTGATCGTGCCACCCGTGCCGACGCCCACCACGAGGTGATCCACCTTACCACTGGTCTGTTCCCAGATCTCAGGACCTGTGCTTTCATAATGCGCCTGCGCGTTGCTGGGGTTGTCGTACTGGTTCGCCTTCCAACTGTTCGGTGTTTCGTTCACAAGGCGCGAAGAGACGGAGTAGTAGGAGCGGGGATCTTCGGGGTCCACGTTCGTAGGGCACACGATCACTTCCGCCCCGAACGCACGCAGGATGTCCACCTTCTCACGGCTCTGTTTGTCGGTGGTGGTGAAGATGCACTTGTAGCCTTTGATGATCGCGCCGATTGCCAGGCCCATGCCCGTGTTGCCGCTGGTGCCCTCGATTATGGTGCCGCCGGGTTTCAAGCGGCCGTCTTTCTCCGCATCCTCGATCATCTTGATCGCCATGCGGTCCTTTATGCTGTTGCCGGGGTTGAAGGTCTCCACCTTGGCGAGCACGGTGGCGGCGACGTCCTTGGTGATCTTGTTCAGGCGCACCATGGGCGTATTGCCAATGGTGCTGAGGATGTTGTCGTGGATCTTCATAGCGAGGGCGAAGGTAGGATCATGCGAACCGGATGGCCTTGGCCGGCGCGATCCGTGCCACCAATAAGCTGGGGATCAGCATGGCCACCACGCACACCAGCAGGGTGCCGAGGTTGAGCCAGAGGATAGCGATGGGATCGATGTCGATGGCCACCACATCCACATAGTAGGTCTCCATTGGCAGGGTGATGATCCCGAATTGCTTCTGCCCAAGCGCGAGCGCGATGCCCAATAGATCACCGAGGATGATCCCCGCGCCGAGGATGTATGCGGCATCGATGAGGAAGATCCGTTGGATGCTCCATGTTGATGCCCCCAGCGCTTTGAGCGTGCCGATCATGTTCGTTCGTTCCAGAATGATGATGAGCAGCGCGCTCGTCATGTTGATGACCGCGACCACCACCATGAGGACGAGGATCACGATCACGTTCTTGTCCAATAGTTCGAGCCAGGAGAAGATCTCCGGGAAGCGATCTTTTACGCTGAGCGATCGCAGGCCTAGGGGCAGATACTTCTTGTACACGAGATCGTCCATGGCCATCACGTCCTCGAACCGGTCGAGGGTGACCTCGAAGCCGCCGCAGTACTTGTCGTAGCTGCCGCCGCTGCCGCCGCGCTCCAGGCGTGTGCGACGCACTACGATATCAGTACCGAGGCTATGGGTAATGAATTCGAAATAATCTGGTATGATCCGCACCCATGCGGTGTCCGGGATCGTGTTCTCAGAATCGTGCACCACCAACGTGAAGGTGCTGTCTTTGGGTGTGGGGCCGACCGGAACGAGCGGACGGTTCGGGTTGTGCCAGTCCCAGAGCTGCACCCGATGTGGCCCCGGGCCCTTGAGATCGGTCCCCAGCCACTTCAGTGTGTAGTTGCGATCGCCACCGTAGGCCATGCCTTTCAATTCAACGTACCGCCCATCTTCCACTTCGCCCACGGCGATCTCCGCCTTCAAACCCCATTGCGCGAAACGTTGCAGGTGATCGATGTCGACGAAGACGAGGTTGTGATCGATCTGTTCAAGCCCTGTTTTGTACACACCGCACACGCGGAACTTGCGCGGCCTGATATCCTCCTTGCCGCGAACGAGGTAGGTGGTGATCGTGTCGTCGAGGCCGATGTTCAACCGGTCCGCGTGGTAGCTGGAGAGGAGCAGATCGATGGGTCGGGTGCTATCTCCAACGGCGGGCATATCGCCTATCACGAGGTGCGCGCGCATGAAGTGGCCATCGTAGTCCTTGCCGATCCCCTTGAGGACAACGCCTTCGATATCGTTCTCCGTCTCGATGATGCCCGGGCGGGTGGCATACACTTGGATATGCGCTACGCCGGGCACGGTGTCCAACGCAGGATAGAACGCTTGATCAATGGGAATACGGATCGTCTCCTTGGGATCGCTTTGGCCGATGGCCGTGATCTGCAGGTGCGCTCCGGCCCCGGTTACTTTCGCCCGCACCTCGCGCTGGAAACCCTTGGTGATCCCCACTGTGAGCAACATTACCGCC
>JBKJPT010000287.1:0-4057 GCA_046595075.1 Flavobacteriales bacterium | reverse complement strand
TGGTGGGGATCAAGGTGTACGGCAAGGGGAACACGCCCAGCTACTGGCACGAGTACATACAGGCCGAACTTCCCGACAGCCTGCAGGCCGGAGTGCGTTACATCGCCGAATGCTGGGTATTGCGCGCGGTGCGTAGCAACGAGGCCAGCAACAACATCGGTATCGCGTTCCAGAGCATCCCGATCAGCACGCGCGATCGCTTGCCATTGTTCATCACACCCTACGCGAATGAAGAGAAAGTGATCAAGGGTGGCTGGCAGAAAGTGCGCGGGGTGTTCGATGCCACAGGCACCGAGAAGTTCATTCTCATCGGCAACTTCTATGGCGATGAAACCACCACACACGAACGACAGCCCGATGGCGAGCGCGGCGCCTACTACTTCATCGATGATGTGAGCGTGCGGATCGCTCCGCCGGGAATCGCGCTCACACCAAAGCCGAAGGAAAGCGTGCCACCCCCACCGCGCCCGATCGTGCCTGACCACGTGAGCAGCACCACGGTGGACATCGTGCAAGTGGAACCGACAGTAGGCACACGTGTGCGATTGGACAACGTGCAGTTCGAATTCGACAAGAGCGAACTACTGCCCGGCTACGAGAAGGAACTGGACAAGCTTGTGGCCTTGATGACCGACTTCCCCTACCTGCGCGTGGAGATCGAAGGCCACACCGATGACCAAGGCAGCGATGACTACAACCTGAAGCTGAGCGATGCGCGTGCGAAGGCGATAGTGGAATACCTGCTGAAGAAGGATGTGGAGAAGGAACGCCTGAGCTGGAAGGGCTATGGCGAAAGCAAACCGCTCGTGCCGAACGAGGGCGAGCCGAACCGCGCGATCAACCGGCGCGTGGAGTTCCGCATCATCGAGCGCTAGGAACGCGCTGCTCGTATTCCTTGAGCAGTTCAGCAATGCGATCGCGCTGCGCTTCGGTGTAAGCAAGATCCCAAGTAAAGATGTCGTTGACCTTGTCGTACCGGCAGATCCCGAATGGTTTGCTGGCCAGAGTCAGGTCCAAGCCTTCAACTTCGCGGAACAAGGTGATGTCCACGTTCATTCCGTAGCCGCCCTTCCATTGTTCGGGGCTTGGGCCACGCAACTCCAATTGCACACGCTTGGGCACATGGCCGGGGGCATTGAACTCCACCATGTAATCGCCCTCCTGCACAATGTCGATCTCGTATCTGCCATTGTCCTGCACTCGGGAAGGCACTTGGGTCACGGTCTTCTGTTCGGTAGCGGTCACCGTGAATTCGGTCAAGGGCATTCCATTGGTCAGGTCCTTCACTGTACCGAAGACCACAACGAGCGTGTCCTGGGCGAAGGAGATCGCCGGGACGGTGATCAGGAGCACGATGAGGAATGCTCGCACTGCTATGAGGAGGCGGTTGTTCATGCACCGAATGTAGCCACGTGCGACATCCGCCGAACTTTGCGGCATGCCTCCACTCTACTTCCTCATCACCTCTGGCGAGAAGGCATTGCGCCAGCGAGCTGTGTAGTTCGATCCGCACGCGAGAAGAATGCGGATCCGTTGGAACGAAGGATGGGGTTGAACCTTCCACGAGATCGACCCATGGCAGGTTGCGCACTTCGACCGCTTCGCAAACCATCCTGCTGAACAAGCTATTTTGGGCAACGCCTCCAAGAGCCTTTGCATCCAAAAGAGCGGCCATGAGGCGTTGACCGGCAGGTGGTCATTTGACCGGGTTGTGGAACTGGGGTAAGAAGAACGCCGAACGCTGCGCAGCAATCACGGATCCTGTAAATTAGGAGTTCAATACCCCGCACATGGCAACCGGTGATGCTGTATTAGAGATCTTGAACGAGCCCTTTTTGAGCATCAACCACAGTGCATCGCAGGATCTGATCGTGCTGCGTTGGAACGGCTACGCCGATGCCGCCAACTATCGTAGGGGACTGAACATGGCGTTGGAATTCGTAAGCCAACACCGTGTGAAACGTTGGCTAGCCGACCTTCGGAACATGCACGCCATCCTTTCTAGTGAGGTGAAGTGGACCAACGAGGATTGGTTCCCTCGTTTGATCGCGGCCGGTGCGCTCCGTCGCATGGCCATCATGCCTTCTTCCGATTTCTTCAATCAACAGAGCGTGGAGCGGATCATGAACTACTCCTCAGGAGCGATCCAGTTCGAGGTGGGCTACTTCCCGGACGAGGAGGAGTCCATGGAGTGGTTGTTCGGCCATGCCGCTCACAACGCAGAACTGGTGTAGCTATCCAAGCGCCCTTTAGTCGGCGGAGTCCGGGATACGATCCTATTGCGCAACTCATCAGCCAGTGGTATGCGAGCGATACGGGTTGGAACATGGAACTAATTGATCCGCGCCTCGCACCACTCGTCCACTACTTCTCCAGTCACCACCTACTTCATCCATTTACGAAATGCCCGCACTCTCCTTCCTCGATAGCGCCCGCAAGGAATTCGCGTACTACCGCAGCCTTGGCGACAAGACCTTTGCGCAGCTCCAGGATACCGATCTCTTTCGCGCGCCCGCCGCTGGGAACAACTCCATCGCAGTGATCGTGCAGCATATGCACGGCAACATGATGAGCCGGTGGACGGACTTCCTTACCACCGATGGAGAGAAGGAATGGCGGCAGCGCGATGCGGAGTTCGAACCTGTGATCACCACGCGTGCGGAGGTGATCGCTCTGTGGAATGAAGGATGGACATGCCTCTTCGCCGCGATCGATCCGCTCACGGAAAGGGACCTCGATCGCATCGTGCACATCCGTACCGAACCGCATACGGTGGAACAAGCCATCACACGCCAGATTGCGCACCTCCCCTACCACGTAGGGCAGATCGTACTACTCAGCAAGCTCTACTTAGGTGAAGAGTTCAAGAGCCTTTCCATCCCGAAGGGCGGGACACGCTCCTTCAATTCCTCGAAAGGGATGTGATCACGCGGCTTGACGTGTTCGATCTGCCCCGATGTGAGGAACGATCTCCCCTGCCCTTTTTGCTTATGCGAGGTTGCGCAAGGCGCAAGCTTGCTGGTACCGTTCTGGTAATGTCTTGGGCATGAACCCATCCAAACTAGTTGCCGGCCTGCTGATCATCATAGGCGCGGTAGAGACCGACAACGTATTGGCCCAAGGGCCCACCATCGGCGTTAAAGCTGGTGTGAATTTGAGCACCCTTTACAGCGTTGAGGTCAACGACGACAAAGGCCGATTCGGCTTCAACGGAGGTGTCTTCGCCCGCGCCATGCCCAACCAATCCATAGGAGCCCAGTTCGAGCTGCTGTATTCCACCAAGGGCAACCATAGCACCTATCAGGGCTTCTTCGGCCTCATTGATCAAACCGTAGACTTCAACCTCAACTACTTGGAAGTTCCGGCGCTCGTCGCCTTTCGGTTCGCGGATCAGTTAGTGGAGTTCCAGGTAGGCGGTTATGTGGGTTATCTGGTGAACGCGAACGTGACCACCGATGGTGACCTAGGCAATGGAACCAATGAACTGGATAAGGACAACTTCAATTCAGTGGATGCCGGTCTTGCCTTCGGCGTTGCCGTGAACACAGGTCCTGCGCAAATAGGAGTGCGTTATGAGCACGGACTTACCGAGGTTGCCAGCAGCGATAACGCAAAGCTCCTTCTTGGCGATGCGAAGAACGCATGCGTGCAGTTCTATATCGCCTTCGGCATTCCGGCTACGGAGTAGTTCCTTTATCGAGCAGTGCGCATGAAGCACGTCGATCACATTGATCGACCTGCTCGCCTGTGGCGCGTAGACGCCTTCGATGAATTGCCCTACAAGGAATTTGCCAGCATGCATCGTGATGGAGTCTTCCCGATCCGCCCCCGATCGCATGGTCCAAGTACAGGGGGAACGAAGCGCGCGGTGATCGGCCGATCAAAGCATGAAGAAGAAGCCGATCGGCAAGCCGATGCCGATCCTTGCTCCGCTGCGCGAGCGCTTCTGTGGCGGGGGATCACGCATTTCCTCCTGCGCTTTGCGCTGTGATCCCCCGCCACAGAAGCGCTCGCGCAGCGGAGCAAGGATCGGCATCGGCTTGCCGATCGGCTTCTT
>JBKJPT010000270.1:0-38015 GCA_046595075.1 Flavobacteriales bacterium | reverse complement strand
TCTCATGGCCTAACGGAACAGGGTGAGATCAGTGAGCTTCTGCACCTCGCGGTTGTCCACAAAGCGGATCCACGTCTGGACCACATACACATCCTGCGGGCTCAGTTCGCCGCGGTAGTAGCCGTCCCAACCAATTCGGATGTCCTCGCTTTCATAGATGAGTTCGCCCCAGCGGTTGAAGATCCGCATGCGGAAATCCTTGACGAAGCGCGAGAAGGGATAGAAGATGTCGTTATCGAGGTTGTTCGGATCGTATCCTCCACCGTTGCCTCCATGACCGTCAGGGGTGAACGCGGTAGGGATCACAACATCATACACGGGAGTGATCAGGATGTTCTGCGTCACTTCATCGGTACAACCGTTCGCATCGGTGATGTACAGGTCCACCTGGAAGGTTCCGATATCGATGTACTGGTGCGAAGGGTTGGACACACCGCTGGTAGCCCCATCACCGAAGTTCCATGCCCACGTTGTCACGCCACCCATGCTCAGGTCATTGAAGGCGATGTTCGCGTGATCGATGTCCGCCGTCCATGGGGTGGAGGAGAACGCAGCCGTTGGTGGTGTGTGGGATATAACCTGCCCTGCAGTAGGTGCGCTCGAAGTGCAACCAGCAGCGGTGGTAACTGTGAGCGTGATGGAATAGGTGCCTGCTGGGTAGATGACAAACGGTGCTGCGCTTCCCGAGAGCGAGCCATTGCCCAGGTTCCACTGATAGCTCATGCCCGCACCCAATTGTAGGTCGGGCATTTGCACCGTCAGTGGCGCGCACCCTTCTGCGATCAAAGTGGGCAACTGGATGCTTGGTGGAACATCCAGCAAGAGAGGTACGATGGCCGTGAGCGTGTTGCCGCAGCCATCCGTGACGATCACGTTGAGGTTTTGATCACCGGTCACAGGCACGACGAACGGCCCATTGCCCACCACACCCAACTCGGGCCAAGTGATGGTATAGCTGCCCGGGTAACCGCTCAAAGCAGCGCCCACCGTGGCCGACCCACCCGGGCACACTGTTGTTGCGCCATAAGTGGTGAGCGTCGCTGCACCGAGGTTGAGCACAGTTATCGGGAACGACACGGTCGGTCCGGTGCATCCGGCTTGGTCGCTCACCGTTACCTGCACCATCTGCGAGGTTTGGAAGGCATGTGATATCGGGTTGGTGGTTCCGATCCCGCTCCAGTTGTACTGCAAGGTGCCCGTTCCACCGGATCCCTGGGCCGTGAGCGTAACAGGTTGGTTCACACAGACGGTGTCAGGGACCAACACCGAGAGCGTTAGCGGAGCGGGTTGCGTTATCGTTGCCGTTGCTTGCACTGTGCAACCCTGCGCATCGGTTACGGTTGCGACATAGTTGGCGGCCATGACGCCCATGAGCAGTGGTCCTGTTTGTGAATTGCTCCACAGCACGCTATAGCCGGGTGTTCCTCCGCTTATGCTCACCGAGGCACTCCCGTTCGAATATCCAGCACATGTGACCGGCGTGGTGTTCACCGCACCGATCACGAGCGCGCTCGGCGTGGTGATCGAAGCGGTGAGCGTAGTATCACATCCAAGCCCGTCGGTAACGGTGACGCTGTAAGTCCCGGCTATCAGCCCGACAGCATTGGGGGTGATCTGTCCTGCGGGATCGTTCCACTGATAGGTGCAGGATGGACAGGCTGGAGAGAAGCTGATGCTGCCATTTGCAAGACCATTGCATGTCACGTTGCTGACGGACAAGGCGGCGTTCAGAAAACTGTTCGACAGCGTGATGTGCACGACATCGCTGGCTGGTGGGCAACTTGTATTGCCGGTCGTTGTCAACGTGAGATCGACCCCGCCCGCGTTGATCTCCGCTGCTGTAGGCATGTATTGGATGTTGAGCCCCGAACCGAGGATCGATCCAGCACCGCCGCTCCAAGACCCCCCGGTCGCGTTCAGCACAGAGCCCTGCACCGTGATAGGGAGATCGTTCAAACAGCCGATGAGATCCGCCCCTGCGTTCGCCACGTTGGGCAACCCGGTCGCGTTCACAGTTGCAGTGCCCTGTGCGGGTGCACATCCGTTCGCATCGGTCACATCAACGGTATACGTGCCAGCACCAACGGTGATGGTCCCGGTTGTATCGCCGGTGCTCCACAGGAAGTGGTACGGACCGGTTCCACCGGAGGCGGTCACTGTAACACTGCCGTCGTTGTTGCCTGCGCAACTCTCGTCCGTGACGACAATGCTCGCGATCGTGATGGGTGTAGGCTCGCTGATCGTTACCGACAAGGTGGTGTCGCACCCGTAGCTATCGGTCGCCGTCACCAGATAGATCCCAGCAAATAGCGCGGTAGCGGTGCTAGCCGTTTGGGCCGCCGGGTCGTTCCACACGTAGGTGAACGTCGGGTCGAAAGGCAGGAAGCTCGCGGTTCCGTCATTTCCGTTCGCGCAGGATGCATCGGTTCCAATGCTTGATGCCGCGATGAACGAGTTGGTGAGGGTGACCAGAACGGTATCAGTGTCACCGGGACAAGTGCCGTTGCCGGTCGTGGCAAGCACAAGCGAAAAGGCTCCCGCTGAGATCTCCGCTGCCGTGGGCATATACGTGGCCGTAAGGCTCGTATTCGATGGAAGGAATGCGCCGTTACCGGAGATCCACTGACCACCGGAGGCTCCGGTTACGGAAGCGTTCAATTGTACCGGGAGCCCATCTCCGCAGACGATGATGTCCGTTCCTGCGAGCGCTTGGATCGGTTGCGTGAATTCGGTGACCGTCACGGTGGCCGTTACTGGTGGGCATCCTGACGTATCACTGAGCTGCACGGTGTACGTGCCCGCATCCACATAGATCGAAGCAGCTGTTTCGCCGGTGCTCCAGAGGAATGTGTACGGTGGCGTACCGCCAGCGCCTACCGCGGTGATCGTGGTTCCCGTTGCACCGAAGCAAACAGTGGGGGAAGTGGGTTGGATATTGACGGTGAGGGTCGAGAAGAAATACACCCGTACAGTATCACATGTGGGTGTGCTGCCGCAAGCACCGATCGCCGCACCGCAGATCTGGTAATCCACGAATGCAGGGTATCCAGGTTGGGCGACGACCGGCGTGTTCGGACAAGTGGGGCAAGCGAGATAGCCGTTGTATGCGCCTGTCGCGCCCGGAGCTATCGACGTCCATGCGACCGTGGTCGGGTCATAGCCCGTGGAAGAGATGCTGCCTGTGCATCCATCGTTCACGCCGATGTCCGGACCGGCCGATGGAATGGGCAAGGAAGTGATGCAGTACTCGTTCGTGTTGCCACCGGGCTTGCAGAATGTGATGATGTGCGGACCAGTACCATTCAAGCAAAGCGCGGATCCCACCGCTGCGGCGGGGCCACATGCCACTTGGTAGAACATGGCCCCGGTCGGCATGGCACCCGAGCAGATGTTGAAAATGATCCCTTGGGCCTGTGGGTGCAGGGTTAGGATGAACTGGATGCAGTTATCTGGACTTGTCGCGCCGCAGCAGTAGTCCTGGCGCTGAACGTTCGGACTGAGATAGGTCGCGTTGGGTGAAGCGCTCAGGTCCACTATGAACGTGGGCACCGTCGGGTCGCACTGCGCCATCACAGTCACGGCGTGCGCTAGGATGGCCACAAGAGTGGCTGATCGCAACTGGAACCTCAAGGATTTGTTGTGCTGATCTTGCACGCGTAGGCGGGAATGAACCATGGCTCATACGCGTCCGACCTCCACGGAGTTTCCCGGTCTTCGACCTTATTTGGCCTTTTATCGATGGAACCTGCTATCGCAGTGGTCGACCGCTAGAACTTCGGACAAGGGATCACCTTGGCCTTTCGGTTCTTGGCCTTCCTGGGCCATTCGTAGATCAGCGAGATCTCGTGGGCGCCGCCGCTGCGCATGGTGAGCTTGCTGATGGTGACATCGTAGCTGTACACGAAGCGTAGTTGCTGTTCGGTCTGGTAGCCCACCATGACAACCACCGCATCGGTGTTGCCGTAGCCTGGCTTGTACGCTTTCACCAAGGGCAGGCCACGGAACCAAAGGCCGCCGGTGAGTTGTCCGTGATCGATGTACCAGCCTAGATCGAGCTGGTCCCACTTGCCCTGCATCTTATAATGCGTGGCCAGCGTCATGCGCGTGTCGCTCTTGCTGATGTGGCGGCCATCGAGCGGGAATCGGTAGCCCGCGTTCACGCTGGTGCGTACCGGTAGGCTTGCGTCGCCATCGATCATCAGGCTCATGTTGGGCCGGTTCAGGTGGTTCATGCTCACGCCAGCCCAGAACTGTTCGCTGTAGTACATGAGGCCACCGGCCATGTCGAGGTAGTTGATGCGTTCCACCAGGTTGGGTTCGAGCGTCACCGGTGCATTGTCACGGATCACCTGATCGGCGAAGAGGTAGCCACTGGGATCCACGCCGCGCATGGTGTAACCCATGCGCGCCCCGAAGCGCAACGCGCGGCGGTAGTTTATGCGCGCCTCGTAGCTGTAGCTAAGGCCGATCGTGGTGCTGTACAGTCCGGTGCTACCGGCCTTATCGCGCAGCACCATGCCGCCAATGCCTGCGGGCGCCGTGCTGAAGCGGTGGTCGTATGCGACCATGTAGGTTTCGTAACCGGGCCGCACGCTGGGCCACTGCAAACGATAGTTCATGGCAATGCGGTCCTGGTGCGTGTTGCCGGTGAGCGCTGGGTTGAGGTATTGCGCAGCCGCGAACCATTGCGAGAACTGCGGGTCCTGCGCTTTTGCGTTAAGCACCAGAGCGATCGTTCCGAAGAGTAGCAGTGATCTCATGGCCTAACGGAACAGGGTGAGATCAGTGAGCTTCTGCACCTCGCGGTTGTCCACAAAGCGGATCCACGTCTGGACCACATATACATCCTGCGGGCTCAGTTCGCCGCGGTAGTAGCCGTCCCAACCCGTCATGAGGTCGGTGGTTTCGAAGATCAGTTCGCCCCAGCGATTGAAGATCCGCATGCGGAAGTCCTTCACGTACTTCACGAAGGCGTAGAACACATCGTTGTGCAGGTCGTTGGGGTCGTATGCACCGCCGTTGTTCCCGTTAGGTGTGAATGCGGTGGGGATCACCACATCGTACACCGGCGTGATCAGGATCGTCTGCGTCACCTCATCGGTGCAGCCGTGTATGTCCGTCACGTACAGGTCTACTGCGAAGGTGCCCACATCGGTATAGGTCCACGACGGGTTGATGGCGCTGCTGGTACCGCCGTCGCCGAAGTTCCAGGCCCACGTGGCGATGCTGCCAGTGCTGGCATCGTT
Source organism: Flavobacteriales bacterium (assembly GCA_046595075.1). Lineage (GTDB taxonomy): Bacteria > Bacteroidota > Bacteroidia > Flavobacteriales_F > PHOS-HE28 > PHOS-HE28. The sequence continues at coordinate 32,769 of JBKJPT010000270.1, read as the reverse complement.
GAAGTGGATCTCGGCGTTGGCCGCGTTGGTCTCGTAAGAGCTCGCGTTGAAGTTTGCGATCGGCGGCGTCCACGCGTTGATGACACCGGTGGTAGGGCTTGTGCTGGTGCAACCCAGCGGCGTGCTCACGGTGAGGCTTACGTTATAGGTGCCCCCTTGGTACACCACCACCGGCGAAGGGGATACACTGGTGTTGCCATTGCCGAGGGTCCATAGGTAGGTGATGCTGGGATCCAGTTGAAGATCGGGAAAGTCCACCGTAAGTGGTGCGCAGCCTTCAGCGATGAACGCAGACAGATCGATCACCGGCGGTGTTTGCACTTGCAGTACGATGGTACGATCTAGAGAAATGCCGCATTCATCGGTCACATTGACGTGCAGATCCGTGTTGGCCGTGAACGGCACGGTAAAGGGGCCATTTCCGGTGGAAGCGAGTTCGATCCAAGTGATCGTGTAGCTGCCCGCAAAGTTGCTGAGTAGTGCACCCACCGTTGCAGGAGCACCGCCGGGGCAGATCGCAGTGTCGCCGAAGGTGCTGAAGCTTGCGGCGTTGAGGTCGAGGACGTTCACCGGCAGGATCAGCGCAGGCACTGTGCAACCGTTCTGGTCGCTTACGCTAACCTGCACGTTCTGCGTGCTGCTGAAGGAGACGGTGATGGGATTGCCCGTGCCGAGCGGCCCCCAGTTGTAATTGAAGCTGCCTATGCCGCCACTTGCTTGTGCAGTGAGCGTGGTGGGCACGTTCACACATACCGTGTCAGGCACTTGTGCAGTAAGGATGATCTGCGGTGGTTGCGTAATGCTTCCACTAGCTTGGGCCGAACATCCGTTCGCATCGGTCACGTTCACCGTGACCGTTCCAGCAGGTAGTGCGACCACCGTTGTGCCGCTCTGTCCAGCATTCCAGTTGATGCTGTAGGTTGGTGTGCCTCCGCTCACTTGCACGTTGGCAGTACCGTTGGCGCCACCGTAGCATGTGACATTGGTGGTGGCCAGGTTGGTGATCACCAATTGCTGCGGCTGTGTGATCGAAGCGGTGAAGGTGGTATCGCAGCCCAGCGCATCGGTAACGATCACGGTGTATATGCCGGGTCCGAGGTTGCTGGCAGTGGGCGTGGTTTGTGCTTGGGTGTCGTTCCACAAGTAGCTGTTACCAGTGGAGGCAGGCGCGAAGACGATGTTGCCGGTGGCTGCACCGTTGCATAGCACGTTCGAAGGCGTGAGCGCAGCACCAATGAAGGCGTTGCTGAGAGCGATGAACACATTATCGCTTGCAGGTGGGCAGGTGGTATTTCCGGTCGTGGTGAGGGTAAGTGCTACACCGCCAGCGGCTATCTCGCCCACCGTGGGCATGTATTGTCCGTTCACACCAGGTGTCACCATGGTTCCAGCGCCGCCGCTCCACACACCGCCGGTCGCGTTCGTCACGCTGCCTTGCAAGGAGATGGGGTAGTTGTTCAAACAACCAATTAGATCCGGACCTGCGTTCGCAGCGTTCGGTTGACCAGTTGCGTTCACCGATGCGGTACCGGTCACAGGCGTGCAGCCGTTCGCATCGGTGATGGATACGTCATAGATGCCCGCACCCACGGTGATCGAATAAGCGCTTCCGCCGTTGCTCCAGGCATAGTTGTAAGGCAGTGTGCCGCCGCTCACGTTCGCGCTCACCGATCCGTTGCCGAAACCGGCGCAGCTCTCATCCACCGCGGTGAGGCCAAGGAGCACAAGTGCATTGGGTTCGTTGATCGTTGCGCTGAGCGCAGCAGTACATCCGAAGGCATCGGTGATCGACACGCTCCAGTTCCCTGCGGGCAAGTTCGTCGCGTTCGATGATGCCTGTGATGCGGGATCGTTCCATTGGAAGTTGAAGGATGGATCGTTCGGTGTCACGGTCGCGGTGCCGGTGGTGCTTCCGAAGCAAGTAGCATCTGTGCTGGTGATCATCAAGTTCGCGAAGCTGTTCGGTAGGTTGATGAAGACATCGTCGCTCAAGGCAGGGCAGTTCGTGTTGCCCGTGGTAGTGAGCGTCAATGTCACGCCACCATTGGCAATGTCTATCGCACTAGGATCGTAGTTCACAACGGGCCAGTTGCCAGTGAATGTTCCGTTACCACCGGCCCACGATCCGCCTGTGGCGTTCACCACGTTTCCGTTGAGAGCAATGGGGAAGGAGCCCACGCATCCCACCATGTCGGCACCGGCATTCACTTGGTTGGGTTGTGCGGCCGCATTGATCGTGGCAGTGCCAGTTAGGATCGGTGTGCAGCCGTTCACGTCGGTGATCGTGATCGAGTATGTGCCTGCGCCCGCAGTGAGGACGGCCCCAACAGCACCATTGCTCCAGTTGTAGTTGTATGGCGCGTTGCCGCCTGTGACGTTCGCAGTGATCGATCCATTGCCGAAGCCCGCGCAGGTTTCATCCACCACGGTGAGACCTGCGAGCGCGAGGACAGATGGTTCGCCCACGGTGGTGCTCAATGTGCTGCTGCATCCGAAGCTGTCGGTGATAATAACGGAGTAGTTCCCTGCACCAAGGCCGGAAGCGGTGGAGCCGATTTGCACGGGTGCCGTGTTCCAACTGTAGGTGAAGCCGGGTGTTGCCGGGCTGAACGTGGCCGTGCCGTTGTTCGCGCCGTTGCACAAGGCGTCCGTGGAACTGACCGTAGCCGTCGCGAAACTGTTCGGGATATTGATGAAGACCTGATCGCTTGCTGCGGAACAACTGGTATTGCCTGCGGTGGTGAGCGTGAGCGTGACACCGTTGCTCTGGATATCCGTCGCGCTGGGTGAATAGTTCACGTTCGGCCATGTGCCACTGAACGATCCTGAACCTCCGCTCCAGTTCCCGCTGGTGGCGTTCGTCACACTTCCGCTCAAGGCGATGGGGAAGGCTCCAACACAGCCTACCAGATCACCACCCGCGTTTGCTTGGTTGGGTTGTGCTGCCGCGTTGATCGTTGCGAGGCCGTTGGCAGGTGCACAACCGTTAGCGTCGGTAACGGTCACGGTGTAGCTGCCCGCGCCTGCGGTGATCGAGGGTCCTGTGGCGCCGGTGCTCCAGGCATAGGAGTAAGGAGATGTGCCGCCCGCGCCCGTTGCCGTTGCTGTTCCATTTCCGAGGCCTGCACAACTCTCATCGGTGGTAACAAGGCTCGCGAGTGTCACTACAGTGGGTTGTCCCACGGAAGTGGTCAGCGTTGTTTGGCAATTATTGCCGTCGGTGATGGTTACGATGTAGTTGCCCGCCGCGAGGTTGATCGCCGTGGGCAGCGATTGCACTGGTGCGGTGTTCCAACTGTAGGTGAACGATGGCGCTGTGGGTGATACCGTGGCAGAACCGGTTGCACCTCCATTGCACAACGCATCGGTTGGAGTCACCATGGTGTTCGCGAAACTGTTCGCGAGCGTGAGCACCATGGTATCCGTATCCGGCGGACAGCCACCATTGCCTGTGGTGGTGAGCGTGTGGATGACGCTACCGGCCGCGATCTCGGCAGAGGTTGGGGTGTAGCTGATGTTGGGCCAAACGCCGCTGTACACACCAGCACCACCGCTCCACGCACCACCGGTGGCGTTGGTCACGCTGCCGGTCAACGCCGCGGCGCCTGCGGAAACGCATGCCGTTGCGTCAGGGCCTGCGTTGGCGACGTTGGGTTGGTTCTGCGCAGAAATGATACCCGTGTAGGGCGGCGACACGCAGTTGTTCACGTCGGTCATCGTCACGGTGTAGCTTCCCGAAGTGCCCGCGATGCTCGGTGATGTGGCACCGGTGTTCCAACTGTATTGAAAAGGAGCAGTACCGCTGTTCACTGTCGCGGTCGCAGTACCGTTACCACTGCCCTGGCATCCTTCGTTGGTGGTGGTAATGCCACCATAGAGGCCGGGGATCACGGTAACCGCGTACACGTAGGTCTGAAAGGCAGGGATCGGACAGGCGCCATCGTCCACGTTCACGATGAAGGGGAAGAAGCCCGAACTACCCGGTGTGGCGTTCCAGCAAACTGTGCCGGTGATGGGGTTGAAACCGGTGTAGGTGAAAGTGGCGCCCGGGAGGTTTTGCCCGATGTTGCTGAAGGCGTCGAGGACATTTGGCAGATTGGGATCGCTGATCACGAAGTCGAAGCAGAAGTTGCCCGACTCGCACACCTGTATGGCCCGTGGTCCGAGTTGCACAGCCGAGCCACTCAGGTTCTGTATCAATCCAGTGCTGGGATCCGGTGGATCATTGGTGCACGGGTAGGCCACGAACTGCATGTCGCGCATGATGCTGCCGACGAGCACACCGTTCACCCAATGGTTCACTTGCACCACCACCACCCAGTTGCCCTGCGTGGCCAGTGTGAAGTTCACTTGGCCGGTAGTGGGATCCAGCGTGAGGCCAGGAATAGGCTGCGCACCAGTGTTGGGGTTCACATAAGGAATGGAAGCGCCGTTGATCCCCATGGCATTGATGAGGACGTAGCTGAGCGAATCGCCTTCCTGGTCCACCGCACCGAAGCTGTACTGGATCGGATAGCCCAGGCACACAAATGGGATGGCTGTATTGGTGAACTCCGGGGAGTTATTGCAGGGCGTCACGGTCGTGTTCACCACTGCGCGGATGTATGTGCGTTGTGTCCCCGGGTTCTGCAGATTCACGATCGCGTTGTTGCGGTAGATGTTGGTGTACGAGATCGTCCACGAATCGCAGGGTGCGAGCGTGACGATGCCTGTGTAGATGTACTGCTCGATGCCCGGCAGCGATCCGCCGTTGCATGTGCTATTGGGTAGTTCAAGATCACAGAGCTGCGAGATCTCCACGCCGCCCGGAGTGCTCACCACCAAGCTGGTGTTGCCGCAGGGGCTTTGCAGTTGCAGCGTAACGTTGGGGTCCACGTTGATCCCCGCGCAATCGCGGTACACCACCAGAGTGATGCGGTACTGGTTGTTGCCCAAGCAATCCCAGTAGATCTCGCCGCCACTGAAGTGCGTGGCACGCGATGCCAGTGTGGTGGCGATCAGCGTGGCGGAGAAGAGGAGCTTGCGGAGCACGGGGCGAGGAACGGTGGGATATACCCGCCTGTTCCTACGCAGCCCGCCCCTCGCCGGTTTCCAAAGCCCCGGCGAACTGGCTCTTCCTTACGGCACAACGATCGCCACACGCCACGAAACTGGTGATCCCGTCGGCAGATGGATGCGGATCGTGTAAAGTCCGGCAGCGATATCCGCAGGAATTGGAATGATACCATCCGTGCTGGTGGTCACCAATATTGCTTTGCCCTTCATATCAATGAGTTCGATCGCCAACAGGCCACTGATCCCGGTCGCGTGCACATTATCGCCGGGCCGTACAACCGAAGGCCATATCGTCAATGCAGGCAAGGGTTCCGAAGCGAATAGATGTGTGCTCATCCCGAACAGGTCTTCATAGCTCTCTGCATATTCATAGGTCGTATCACTGGTGCTCGCCGCATCCCAGTTGATGCTCAAGGTCATCAATCCTCGCAGGGTGGGTTAGGTGTTAACGCGCACATACGTACCCGGTTGTGGTCCCGTGCCGCGCAAGTAGTTCACCGCCGAAGCAAGCCCCGCAGGACTTGCGTAACCGCCACTGGACGCGCTTGGACACGCGGGTAGCCCGATCGCGACCTTCTCCGGCGGCAATGGTGCGAAAGCCCCACCAGCAGTGCTGAAACCCTGCAACACGGCTTCGGTCTGGCTCACAATGAAGTCAGTAGTGCCTTGGATGTAGATCTCTCCATCGATGCCATACATGCTCCCGCTGTTGTACAACTGTACTTGCAAGATGCTGATGCGATCGCGTAATGCGTCGATGATCGGTAGGTAGGCGCCCCAGATCCCGCCGAAAGCGTTCATGCCACCTTGCACGTACGCCGTTTCTGGCGCCATCGTGAGCATCATGGGTGCTCCATAGGTCAGTTCGAACTGATCCCCAAGGGCCTCGATGGCCTCGATCAACCGGATGATGTTGCCGTCAACGGGCGTAGCGATGGTACCGCCAGTGCTGCTCACCGAAGCGCCTTCCAGATCGATGTCGATGCCATCGAAGCCAAAGTCGTTGATGATATTGAGGATGCTGGTCACGAAGAGATCCCGCTCAATGTTGTTGTTCAACTGCACGGTTGCATTGACTCCGCCGATGCTGATGAGGACCTTCTTGCCTTGGGTTTGCAATGTGGCCACCTGTGCGGCGAACGTGGCCGGAGCCGTTCCACTTGGCGTGAACACCATGTCGTAGGTGGTGCCGGTCTGCGGTTCAGCAAAAGCGATCTCGATCACGGTGTAGCGCGGGTCGATCGCGTCCAGTTGGATGTACGGTGCGGTGCCGTCGTTCCAATTGTGCCAGTAGCCCACGAGGTCATGACTTTGGGCAAAGGCAATAAGGTTCATGGCAAGTGTGGTGGCAAGCAAGATGGTGCGCATGTGCGATCAATTGCGGCAAAGAACTGGATCACGCTCGTGCGCGGCGCAACGAAGCAAGCTCGCCCTTGGACCCCCGACCACCTAGAGCGCCCGCAAGCCCACCACCACCGGGAAGTGATCGGAGACATGGCGGCCGTTCACTTTGGGTTGAGGTACATCATAGCGAAGCAGTTCCCAGTTCCTCGGCGAATGCCATACGTAGTCGATGCGATCAAAGGTGGTGCGTTGCAGATCGAAGCCGTTGAAGGTGCCGCGCACACGCAATGGGATCGGCGCTGCATCTTTCAGTGTGCGCGCTAGCTGGACAATGGACGGCTGATCCGATGTCGCGTTGAAGTCGCCTAGGACGAGCACGTGTCTGCCACGCGCGATCGGCGCTGCAACGAGTTCCTGCACCATGTGCGCGCTGTTCAACCGTGCCTCTGTGCCCACATGGTCCCAATGCGTATTCACGATCCATAGGCTATCGTTGGTGCGTTCGTCCCACAGTACCACATAGGTCGCGATCCGTTCGCAAGCGGCATCCCATCCTTTGCTCGGCACATTGGGCGTGGCCGAAAGCCAGATCGTGCGGCCGTCGATCAAGCGGTACGCTGCGGTATCGAAATAGATCGGACTGAACTCACCCTTGGCCAAGCCATCCTCCCGGCCTACTCCGCAGCGAGCGTAGCCTGGCCATTGGGCATCAAAGTATGCCAATTGATGGGCTTGGACCTCCTGCAAGCCGATCACCTGCGGGCGATGTCGCATGACCTCATGGGCAAGTGCCTCGCGCCGGAACTTCCAACGATCCAAGCTATCGCGCGGGTTGTCGTACCGAATATTGTAGCTCACCACTGTGCAAGTGGCGATCGAAGCGGAACGCTGCGCATGAAGGTCAGCGAGGCCGACGAAAGTGACCAGGATTATCAGGATCCGCACGGCGTGAAAGCTAATGAGAGGTCGTTCTCCGCAGCTAGATACACAATGGCGTCCAAAGGATTATCCGCACCTTTCGCCCGTGATCCCCTTCACCACCCAGACAGACCCGGAATTCGTGCGACCCGAACGGTATTCCAAGCTGGACCGCTGGTTCCTCACGCTCCTTCGCGACGAGCGCGATCTACCCTTCGTGTACATGACCATCCGGGTCACCCTCATGCTGGTGCCGTTGGCGATCGGCATCTACCTGCCGTTCACACCCGCATGGCTCTGGTGGCCCATGGCCTTGGTTTATCTATTCTTCAACAACGTCACGCTCAAGGGTCCCTTCGGCCTCATGCTGCATTGCACCACGCACCGGCCGTTCTTCAAGCGGCATTGGATGAACCAATACCTGCCATGGGTGCTGGCTCCGTTCTTCGGACAGAGCCCAGAGACGTATCACGCGCATCATGTGGGCATGCACCATACGGAGAACAACTTGGAGCCCGATGAGAGCAGCACCATGCCCTACCAGCGCGATTCAGGAAAGGCCTTTCTGCACTACTTCTTCACCTTCTTTTTCACGGGGATCTACACCTTGGCCCGTTACTTCTTCGATCGCAAGCGCAACCAGTTGCTCTTCCGCGTGGTGCGCGGCGAGTTCCTCTTCCTCGCGTTCTGTGCGGCCATGTGCTTGGTGAGTTGGCCCGCCACGCTGGTGGTTTTCATCCTGCCCTTCATCATCTTCCGCTTGGTGGCCATGGCCGGCAACTGGGTGCAGCACGCCTTCGTGAGCCAAGCAGAGCCCGGCAACCACTTCCAGAACAGTGTCACGTGCATCAATGTGAAGTTCAATCACAAGTGCTGGAACGATGGCTACCACATCAGTCACCACATAGACCCCACCATGCACTGGACCGATCACCCGCGTTACTTCCGCGAACACCTCGCTGATTTCGCAAGGGAACGTGCTGTGGTCTTCGAAGGCCTCAACTACTTGGACATTTTCGGCCTGTTGATGCGCGATCGTTACGATGTGCTCGCACAGCACTTCGTCAATGTGGGCAATGTGTACGCCAGCGATGAGGAGGTGATCGCCTTCTTGCGCTCGCGTACTGCACCGGTGCCCTTTTCGAAGGCCGCTGGAGGTTCTGCAATGAGCCCCGCTTAGGCCGGGAGAGTTTTACCCGAGGTTCAAGGCCTGGAATATGCGGGCATGGGCGCTCCCGTTACCTTCGGCCCCCCAAACAAAGACCATGAACATCCGCATTGCCGCCGCTGTAGCCGCCACCACCATGATCTGTGCCTGCACTCAAGGCCAGAAGGAACGCGTACCCCTCCAGAACGAAATGGATTCCGTGAGCTACGCCATCGGTGTGGACATCGGCACGAACTTCAAGCGCAGCAATCTGGACAGCGCCAACCTCGATGCCATGCACATGGGCTTGCGCGATGGCTTGGATAGCGCCGCCGAAATGGACGCAGAGACCGTGCAGATGGTGGTCCAGACCTACATGCAGAAGCTCCAGGAGGAGAAGCGCGCCGAGGAGGCGATGAAGGGAGAGGAGAACCGCATTGCAGGGGAGAAGTTCCTAGCGGAGAACGGTAAGCGCAAAGGTGTGATCACCACCCCCAGCGGTCTGCAGTACGAAGTGATCACGAAGGGTGCCGGCGCGTTTCCCTTGGCCACCGATGAAGTTTCGGTGCACTACAATGGCACGTTCATCGACGGAACCAAGTTCGATAGCTCGCTCGATCGCGGTGCACCCGCTACCTTGCCTGTTTCGCAGTGGATCCCCGGGTTCATGGAAGCCTTACAGTTGATGCCCGTAGGCAGCAAATGGAAGCTCTACATCCCTAGCGATCTGGCCTACGGTGCGCAAGGATCTCCTGGTCGGATCCCCGCCAGCAGCACGCTTCTGTTCGATCTGGAACTGTTGGAGATCGTGAAGAAGTAGAAGCGGAAAAGAGCACATCAGGAAGGTGCGAGGGCCCGGCTCTCGCACCTTTTTGCTTTTCAACCCGGCTGTTGAGCGGGATCCTCCGGTAACGCCATCCAATGTGTCACCTCATCGAAGAAACGATTGCTGGTGCCTTCGCCTTGCCAGAAGTGCGGCGCGCCGGTGTAGCCGGTCTTGCTCACGTTCTTTACGAAGTAGTCATGTGCGAAGCGCATAACCACCACATGGCGTTCCTCGGAGGCGCCAGTCTTACCGGGCAGGTAAACAGTGTTCTTGGGGAGAAAACAGAGCACGCGCTGACCATCCTCTGGCAATCGACCTTCAACTGGGATCCACTCGCTCATGCGCTGCACGTGCTGCGCGGGCAAGATAGGAGCGGGGCTCAGATCCGCGGCTCCAGCGGCACCTCCGTGCCGCAAGCAAGGTCCATCAGCAACGACACCGCCTGTGCTGCAAGAGCCCTGGTGCGTACGTCTTCGTCGGCGAACATCTTGTCGGCTTCCTTCTTCACCAAGTAGCGCAGCAGATCTTCATGAATATTCAGGTGAGTGGCCGTGATTGCGCCTTGTTTCGCATGGTTCCATTGCCATAGCAGGCGAACGGCCAGCCGCAACGATGAACGATCATGCAGGCGACCGCCTTGCACAACCCATGATCGACCCTGCCAACGGTAAACGAGCATGCGCAGCACGGTGCGGATGGTGGAAACCAGGCTTTCCACGGTGATCGATCCCTCTGGGCGTCGCACGAGTTCTACTGGCGCTATCTCGTCATTGCGCTGATAGTGCAATTGGTTCGCGCGCGGCATGCTCTTGTTGAATTCCACCATGGCGGGGTTCACCGTGTCGATGTGCACCACGATGGTTCCGTCATAACCATCGGTGGCCTCGCGGTCCTTGTCCGATAGCATTTCCAGATAGGCGGCCTTCACCTTGTTCGGATCCAATGGTGGCAACACGAAGGACGGGGGCGCGATCGCATGGCAACCACGACGATGGCAGAGCCCGATGGTGTGTAGCGCCAATGAACGCAAGAAGGGCGCATTGAGCCCGATGAGTTCCCGATCGGGGAACACGGCCATGTCCGCACTGCTGAAGAGCCCAATGTGGTCGGCGGCGTAGCCCTGTGGATCGATCGCCAGTCCCGCAGCGTGGTGCATGAGTTCGAAGAGGGTCTCATCGGCTTCGAGGGCACCAGCGATGGAATCGATCATCACTGTGGCGCGTATGCTGCCCCTTGGGAGGTCGAGGTGCTCCTCGATCACTGCGAAGAGCTGCGCCCAAAGCCGGGCTTCCTGGTGGCCATGCACATCGCGCAGCATCAGCAGCAGTCCGCCCTGTCGTTGCAACAAAGCGGGTGCGCAATGCACAGCAAGCATGGCCAGATCAAAGAACGCAGCGGGTACGGGTTCGTCGCCCTCGAGCACACTGCTTTCGAGTACATGCAAGGGGCGCGGCACCACAATGAGCCGAGTTGGTGTATTGGGGTTCGCGCGCACACGACCCTCTGCGGGATCCAAGTAGGCAAGGTCTAGCCGCGCAGCACGTTCCAGAGCGCGATGCGCACGCACCATGCTCCACGGATCGCCAGGGGTGAGGTTCCACAGATCGGCTATGTAGCTCTTGGCACCCGCGTTGAGGCCGTTGATCAACTCACTGCGCGTGGCACCGCCCATCAATTCTACGCGTCGTTCTAAAAGACCCAATGGCAGTGGATCCACGCGCCATTCGGTGGTGCGCACATGGGCGGTGTCCGGCAGGTGGCCTACATCACCAGCGCGCAGCTGGGCCCTTCGTTCTTCACGCATGGACACCACTTCGCGCCGTCGCTTCTGGAAGCGGAGCAGGAGATCGTTCAATAGGTCTTGGACCTTGGGCCCAAGTGTTCGTTCAGCTACGATCCCGGTCACGGTGGTTGAATTGCGCCGCGTTCTACGCCGATGATGGTGCGGCGGTTATGGGCGTTAGGCAACAGGTCTATCGTTGAGCAAGGTCCAGATCCTGCTCGCGCTGCACCATCGCCAGTAGCCGTGCGTGCATGATCTTGAAGAAGAGCGGTGGGACGAAGCTCAGGATCATCGTGCCTGGATAACCGGTGGGCAATTGCGGCGCACGATCAATGCTGCGGAGCACCTGGTATGGGCGGCTAGCTTTCCAGTGGTGATCGCTGTGGCGGGTGAGTTCAAAGAGCGTGAGCCTGCCGAGGAGGTGATCACTGTTCCACGAATGCACGTGCAGCACGCGACGGTACGTGCCGCTTGCGTCGCGCTTGCGGCGCAGTCCATAGTGTTCAATATAGTTCACGGTCTCAAGCAACAGGATGCCGATTGCCGCCGCCCCGAGGAAGGCGCACATCACCAGCGCACCGAACGCGAAGCCGACCACGGCCACCAACGCGATCTGCCACAGCAATGCATGGATCATTTCGTTGCGAACGCCATAGGGAGCATGCCCGGCCTTGCGCATGCGATCGGCCTCGATCCGCCAGGCGCTCAACCAACTGAAGACAATGGAACGCAGCCAGAAGATGTAGACCATTTCGCCATAGCGCGCCGAAGCGGGATCATCAGGTGTGGCCACACGGCGATGGTGGCCGCGGTTATGTTCGATGATGAAGTGCATGTACAAGCTGGTGAGCAGTAGCGCCCGCGCCAGATCACGTTCCCACCGCGTGGAGCGATGACCCAATTCATGCGCTGCGTTGATGCCGTAAATGCCGCAGAGGATCCCCATGCTCGTTGTACGTCCTGCGATCTCCCACCAAGTGAGGCCCGCTTCGCCCACTTGAAAGAAGAACAGCATAAGGGCGGCCCATTGCATGGGCACCAGCAGGTATAGCAGCACGTCGAACAGTGGGTCGTTCAAAGCGGCCTGCTCTTCCGCCTCGCTCATTGGATCCTGCCTGCGCGGCAGAAGCAGTTCAAGAACGGGCACGATAACGAAGCCGTGCACTGGCAGCGCCCAGGCCCATGCGCCATAACCCATAAGGCTAACTACACCCCAAGCTGGCGCGATGAAAGTGACCATGTAGCGGAGCAAGCGCAGACGCACCGTGCGGCGTGTTGCTATGCTCGGAAGCGGAACAGCGGTTTCCATGCGTTCCAAAAGTAGACGGGAGGTGGCGCGCTTTCGCTGTTCATGTGCGTGATGTCCCGCTTAGCGATCGCCCTTCATCTGCAGGTTGTGGCCGAGCTTCTCCTTCTTGGTGCGCAGGTATCGTTCGTTGTGCGCGTTGGCCTCGATCTCAATTGGTACGTTCTCCACTATCTCCAGTCCGTACCCCACCAGCCCTGTACGTTTGCGCGGATTGTTGGTGAGCAATCGCATCTTCCGCACGCCCAGATCGTGCAGGATCTGGGCACCCACTCCATAGTCACGCGCATCGGTGTCCAAGCCCAGCATCAGGTTGGCCTCCACGGTGTCGGCTCCTTCTTCCTGCAACTTGTATGCTTTCAATTTGTTCAAAAGGCCTATGCCGCGGCCTTCCTGCTGCATGTACACGATCACTCCACGGCCTTCGGCATCGATCAGCTCCATGGCGCGATGCAACTGCGGTCCGCAATCGCACCGGCAACTGCCGAAGATGTCGCCGGTAACGCACGACGAGTGCACACGTACCAGCACGGGATCGCTCGGATCCCAAGTGCCTTTGATCAGTGCCAGATGTTCTTCGCCAGTAGTGGTCTGCTTGTATGCAACCAGTTCAAAGTCGCCGTAGCGGGTGGGCAGCTTCACACCTACCTCGCGCTCCACGATCCGTTCAGTGCGCATGCGATGGGCCACCAGGTCCTCGATGCTGATCAGCTTCATTCCGAAGCGTTGCGCAATGGCCTGTAACTGCGGCAAACGGGCCATGGTGCCGTCCTCGTTCATGATCTCCACGATCAAGCCTGCCGGTTCGCACCCTGCCAGCCGCGCTAGGTCCACGGCCGCTTCGGTGTGGCCCGTGCGACGCAGTACGCCGCCCTTGCAGGCCTTCAACGGGAAGATGTGCCCGGGCCGCGCGAAGTCGTTCGCTTTCATTGCTGGATCGATCAAGGCCAGCATGGTCTTGCTGCGGTCGCTCGTACTGATCCCTGTCGTAGTGCCGCGTCCCTTTAGGTCCACGCTCACGGTGAACGGCGTTTCGTGCAGTGCGGTGTTGTCGCGCACCATCAACTCCAATTCCAGTTCCCCGCAGCGTTCCTCGGTGAGCGGTGCACATATCAACCCCCGACCATGCGTGGCCATGAAATTGATCATCTCCGGTGTGGAGTTGCAAGCTGCGGTAACGAAATCTCCTTCGTTCTCGCGGTCTTCATCATCCACTACGATCACCGCTTTGCCAAGGCGAATGTCCTCGATGGCGTCTTCGATGGGATCGAATTTGAAGCTCATGCTATTCGGGTGGCCAAAGGTAGCCGACAAGCCCCGGCTTAGGCCTTTGGCGCACCGGCGATCTGGGACTCCAGCGCTTCGGCGCTCCGGTCCCAATCGAAGTTGGCGCGCACGAAAGCATAGCCGTTCGCTGCGATCCGTGTGCGCTCCCCCGGATCTGCGAGCAGGCGCAGGATCAACTGCGCATAGTCCTCGGGGGTTTCGCCGATCAGGATCGCATCATCGGGTGTGGCGCCCACTGCGTTGTTGGCCAAGGCCGATGTGATGCATGGCATGCGCATGGCCATGGCTTCGAGCAGCTTGTTCTGCAATCCGGTACCGATCTGCATGGGCGCCACGAAGATCCGCGACGAGGCGTAGGAGGTGCGGATGTCTCGTACCCAGCCGGTAACGGAGATCAGGGGATCCACCTTGGCTAGGTCGCGCACACTGACGGTAGGGTCCACACCGCTGATGAGCAATGAGGTGCCCGGACGCCGCTGACGTACGATAGGTAGCACTTTCTGCACCAGGTACAGCACGCTATCGATGTTCGGTGGGTAGTTCATATTTCCCGTGAACAACAGGTCGTATTGCGGGGTCGTCTCTTGTGGTGTGAAATGCGCGGTGTCCACACCATTTGGCACCACGGCCATGCGATCGCGCCAAGGGTGGTAGATGTAGTCGCGATCCTGCGCGCTGATGATCACCGCATGATCGAACTGGTCGAACATGAGGTTCTCATAACGGATCAACCTGCGCGTCTCGGCCCGGAAGATCGGGCGCAGGTGAAAGGCTGCGGTCTCGGTGCGGCGTTCCATGCCTTTGCTCAAGGTGTCCATGTAATCGAGCGTCTTGGGCAGGGTATAGCGCTCGCGTACGTATTCGGTGGTTCGCACAAGCTGGCAGAACACATGTTCGGGCTGGAAACGTTCGATGGCACGATCGATCCTGCGTTGTGCATGCCGATGGTGGAAGTAGGCCACTTGGAAAGGCAGGCGAGTGAACACGGCCGTGAACAGCTTCAGCAGAATGCGCGATCGACCGATGTGCACCACTTCGATGTGCGCGCAAAAACTCTTGAGGTGTTCGATGTGCGCTGGATCGGTGCGGGCATCGCTCAGGCAGAAGAGGTACACTTCGTGCCGCCGAGCGAGGCGGGAGATCAAATGGTAAGCGCGCAGCTTGTCGCCCTTTTCCAGCGGAAAGGGTACGCGCGAAAGGAGGACCAACAACCTCATCCCTTCAGCAAGCGCTTGTAGAATGCCACAAGCTCCGTAACGATCGGTCCATCGGAATAGCTCGCACGCACCAGCTTGTGCGCTTCGGCACCGATCGCCAGGGCGCGTTCGGGATCCTTGTGCAGGGCCACCATGTGCTCGGCGAATTCGGTAGCGGTCTCGGCCAGCAGGATGTTCTTTCCGACACGATGCGCAATGCCTTCAGCACCTATTGGCGTGCTTATCACCGCTTTGCCCATGGCCATACCTTCGATGATCTTCACACGCATACCACCGGCACTGAACAGGGGCACCACCATCACCTGCCGTTTGCGCATGTACGAGATGGCATTCTTCACGCGGCCCTTCACTTTCACGCCTTCCATTTCCACAGCAATGAGATCCTTGGGCATCTTATTGCCCGCCAGGTGCAATTGTGCACTTGGACATTTGCGCAGGACCTTGGGCCAAACGTGCTGGAGCAGCCAACGAATACCCTCCTCGTTCGGGAGCCAATCCATGCTTCCCAAGTGGAAGAAGGATGGAGCCTTGGACGATGGTACATCGTCCACTGGGTAATCATCAGGGTCCACGCCGAAGGGCACGGTGACCAACGGAGTGCGTGTCCCGTGCTGCTTGAAGTGGTCGGCATCGGAAGGACTGATCGCAACTACGCCGTCCACGCGATCCAGCACGGACATCTCATACTCTCGCAATTGCTTCGCGAGGAAACGGCGATAGGGACGCTTGATGAAGTTGCGTTCGCCCGTGGCGATACGGTCTTGGATCACGTACTCCAGGTTGTGCGAACGTAGCACCACGCGCGCATTGGAATAACGGCGTATGGTGGCGATATAGGGTGTCATGAAAAGGCTCTCGAGCTGCACCACGTTGAACTGCTCTTCGCTCAGCAACCGGATCAACCGTATGTCCATGTCCGGCGAGAAGAAGCGGCTGATGTTGTAATTGTCCGCCGTGAGCAGATCTGTGAACGCGTCCACCAGATTCACACTGGTATCCACGTAAATACCCTCGATGCATGTTGCCTTGGCGTATTCCGGAGGCAGTTCCTCCATCACCAGTGGTTGCTTGGGGGTGCTGATGCAAAGCACCTTCACCTGGTGGCCCGCACGCAACAAACCGCGCGTGAGGTTGTGCATGGCCTTGCTACCGCCGTCTATGGGCGGATAGGGTGGCTTATTGCACAACTGTAGGATCCGCATGCGAGCGCCGGAACAGGGAACGGAACCGCTCCCAGCCGCGATAATACGCATCTCGGTCAAAGAGGGGGCTGTCCGCGGCGGCCTTCCAGGTGAGCACGATGCCGAACGGGAGCAGAACCAAGGTGCTCACCCACATGCCAGGCCACGCACCTAGTTCACCGGCGATCACGAGCTTCTCCGTGCTGAAGGAGATGATGTGGAAGATGAGGAAGAAGATTATGGCCACCACCACAGGTAGGCCCATACCTCCTTTGCGGATGATGGCCCCGAGCGGCGCGCCGATGAAGAAGAACAGCAGGCATGCGAAGGCGAGCATGGGTTTGCGGTGTTGTTCCACCCTGTACTTTGAGACCTGCGAGTTGCGACCGTCCATTTCCTCCAAGGCGCGCTCGGAAAAGCTCTTGCCGCTGCGCGCCATGTTCATGGCGAGTTCGTACAATTCGCCACGCGCCGTGGGCTCCAGGGCCGCCTCATACATGCCCATGGTGGCGCCGCTCTTCGAACTGTCCAACTGCTGCTGCGCACGCAGGAGGTACAGGCTGTTACGCAAGTGTGCCACCTGTTCCATGCGCCGCAATGCAGAACTCACCAACAAACTGTCTTCTCCGGCTTGCAGTTGCCCCATCGTTAGCATCTTGAAGTTGTCCTTGAACAAGTCCTCATCGGTGCGTCGCAGACCAAGACCGCTGAGATCCATTGTGACTTCATCACGCACGAATGTGCCGCGCATGAGCGGTTGCTTTGCATCGCGCTTACCAGCTGGATCCTGCTCGTCATAGAAATGGCCGTTCTCCAATGAGATCACCAAGTGGCGGCCGTCGGTACTACGCAGCATGGCCCCTCTCTCGGCACGGATCACTGTGCCTGTGCCACGGCCCGGCGCGCGGTGGTCGTAAATGAGCACGTCATCCAGCCTCCCGGTGTCATCGTCCTTCGCCGCCACGCGTATGCTGAAACCTTCGATGCCATTGTAGAACGCGCCCGGTTTGATGTTGAGCGCAGGTTTCTTTTCGGTGACATCCCACAGCAATGATTTGAATTTGAGGTTTGCGATAGGCAGCATATTGTTGCTGAAGTAGAAGGACGCGACCGAGAGCAGCACTGCGCACAGGGCCAAGGGCATCATGATCCTGGCCAAGCCCAACCCAGCCGAGCGCATGGGCACCAGTTCAGAGTTCTCGCCGAGGCCACCGAGCGTCATGATCCCACTGAGCAGCACAGCCAAGGGCAGCGCCAACGGAACGAAGCTTGCCGCAGCATACACGAGCAGTTCCACCAGCACGTACCACTCGAGCCCCTTGCCCATGAGGTCGTCCACGTACTTCCACAAGAACTGCATCACCAGCACGAACACCACCACCACGAAGGTGATCGCCAGCGGACCTAGGAAGGCCCGCACGATCATACCATGTAGCTTCTTCATTGGTGCATGAGCGAAAGAAGGGGTGATGCAGTGTGCGGCTAGGCGCCCAACACGCGCATCAATGCAGCGATCTGCGAAGACCAAAGCGAACGGGTCTCCTCCACTTCGCCGGGCCACGCGTGGTCCGTGACGATCAGCGCCACTTCGTTGGTCATGGCATCTATCCGTATCCTGAACTCGAAGAAAGCGGCCTCGTCATCGTCGTTGTTCCGGTGGAAGCGGATCACCTCCGGTGCCTTACGGCCGATCATCGTCGTTGCCTCCTCATCGCGACCCCACTTGAAGTTGTATTGGTCGCCTCGCACATCCACATCGTCGCAATACCATTCGCTGAAGCCGCTGGGTGTGCTGATCAGATCGTACAGCACGTTGGGAGCACTGTTCAATTCGAACTCCATGGTCACGCGCTCCTTGAGCGGGCGTTTCTCCACGGGTTTGGGTGCAGGAGGTCTGGGGGCAACAGCCACCGGCGCAGCTGGCTTGGCTTGCGGTGAAGCAACTGGTTGTACTTTCTTCGGCGGAAGAGCGGGTTTGGCGGCAATTGTCTTGGATCCTGCCGGTTTCGCAACAGCGGGTGCTGATCTCGGCTTAGCTGCGGTCTTGACTAGAACGCTGGGCTTGGGCGCCAGGATCTTCTTCTGGACCACGGTCTTCATCGATGCCTTCTTGGCGGGCTTCGGCACGATCTTTTTCACCGGTTTGCGCACTGAGGCGGCCTTCACCACTTTCTTCACCACTGGCTTCTTCTTGGCCACCACCTTCTTCGCAGGCTTCTTGTTGCCTAGGGTCTTGCTGCCCTTCTTCGGTGCCGGTTTCTTCTTGATGGCCGATTTGCCAGCGGATTTCTTCTTGGCCATAGTGATCGCGCGTGTGTGGGAGTAGGGGTGCGGCTAAAGGTAGAGAAAGGCACTACCTGTGCAAGTTCGACAGAGAGGCGCACGCAATGGCGATCTCTATATTTGGCGCCCCTTGCAAAAAGGCAGGCGGAAATGGCGCGGTAGCTCAGCTGGTTAGAGCGCATGATTCATAATCATGAGGTCGGGAGTTCAAGTCTCCCCCGCGCTACGAAGGCCATCCATCAAGATGGCCTTTTTCGTTCCTTGCCCCCATGCGGATCCTGCTGCTCGCCATTCCACTTGTCCTGGCCTCCTGTACCGCTTTCAATAGCACCGATGAACAGGCTATCCGGGCTGTCATGGCCGACCAAGAGGCAGCTTGGGACCGCGGCGACATCTCTGGTTTTATGAGCGGCTATTGCAAGGAGGTGTGTTTCATCGGGCGCGCGGGGCGTACCTGTGGCAAGGACTCGGTTACCGCCAACTACCTGCGGTCCTATCCGAACAAGGACGCCATGGGGGATCTCACCTTCACCATACACGAAGTGTTGTCTGCGGGTACCGACCATGCGTGGGTAACTGGCCTGTGGGATGTGGAACGGACCAACGATACGCTCGACGGCGGTTTCTCGCTCCTCTGGACCCGCGAAAAGGAAGGGTGGCGGATACTACGCGACCATAGCTATTGATCATCGAACCGAAGCAACTTGCTGGCCCTGCCTTCTGCCCTCATCACCTGGATCATCGTAGCCATCACGGCCGTGGTGTCCGTTTCAGCTTTCAGCAATACCAAGGTCTTCGGCGAACTTCTCTTCGAACCCTTCGTGATCAGGGCGCGCGGCCAGTGGTACCGCTTCATCACGCACGCATTCGTACACGCCAATTGGCCGCACCTACTGGTGAACATGTTCGTATTGTACATGTTCGGTCGCAACGTGGAACCACTGCTCGGCAGGGTCACTGGTGGTGCTAGTGGTCTTCCATACTTGGCGCTTTACCTGGGTGGTGTCATTTTTTCCACGTTGCCTTCCTATAAGAAGCATATGGACGATCCCCGCTACCGTGCAGTTGGAGCGAGCGGTGCTGTTAGCGCGATCCTCTTCGCACAAGTGATCATGCTCCCCACCGTGCCGGTGCGCTTCATGTTCTTCCCAGTGGATCTTCCGGCCTGGGTCTTCGGCCTGCTATACCTGTGGTACTCGTGGTACATGGACAAACGCGGTGGCGATAACGTGGCGCACGATGCCCACTTTTTCGGCGCTGTTTATGGCATCATCTTCATGACCCTGTTGCGCCCATCGTTGCTCCTGCATATGGGTTCTTTCCAAACTGAGATAGGACTGTGATGCGCCCGGCCCTCTTCCTCGACCGCGATGGCGTGATCAACCGGGAACGGGGTGAGCACACCTGGCGCATGGAGGAATTCGAAGTATTGCCCGGTGTGATCGAAGCGCTCTCTTCGGCACAAGCCGCCGGTCATGCACTGATAATCATCACCAACCAAAGTGGCATAGGGCTGGGGCTTTATGGGTACAAGCAAGTGGAAGACGTGCACGGCTATCTTCACCACATGCTCACCGGTCACGGGGTACAGCTCGCGGATATCCTCTACTGTCCGCACCACCCAACGGGTGGCCGCTGCCTCTGCCGTAAACCCGGTGGTCTGCTCTTCGAACGTGCCATGGCGCGCCATGGGATCGATGCTTCGCGTTCGGTGATGATCGGTGATCGGCAACGCGATATCGATGCTGCGAACAGTGCTGGTGTGCGCGGCATCTTGGTGGAACCGAACTCACCTTTGCTCCCTGTGGTGTTGAACGAAGTGTTGCACACATGAAGTCGCTGGTGAACATCAATGGAGAGCTGTTGCCGGGTGATCGACCCGTTCTCTCGCTGGATAATCGCGCCTACCATTTCGGCGATGGGCTCTTCGAGAGCATTCGGGTGGTGAATGGTAAGCCCTGCTTCGTGGATGCGCATTGGGCGCGCTTGAGCACTGGAGCGGCCCTTTTACGCATTGAACTGCCAGCCGGCATGGACCATCTGGGATTCGAACGTGCGATGCTCGACCTCATCGTAGCGACCGGGATCACCAGTGGAAGGTGCCGATTAACGCTCTATCGTGGCGGCGGAGGCTATTATCGTCCGGAACAGGACGCTGGGCAATACACCATAGAGCTACATGCTATCGATGAAGCACACCACACCTTGAACCAGCAAGGTCTCATGGTGGACATCTGGCCAGAGATGCGTAAGCCCATCAACGAGCTCTCCCGGCATAAAACGTTGAACTGCCAGTATTACATCATGGCCGCATTGTGGTGCCGCCAGCGCGGGTTGGACGATTGCCTGTTGCAGAACGAACGCGGCAACATCATCGAGAGCAGCGCGGGCAACCTCTTCATTGTAAGTAATGGTGTGTTGTACACCCCTTCACTCGCCGACGGTTGCATAGGTGGTGTGATGCGCGCCCAGGTGATAAACCTCGCGCTCGCCAACGGCATCAAAGTTTACGAATGCTCGTTGAACCCGCAGAACTTGCTGGCAGCGGATGAGCTGTTCTTCACCAATGCGGTGCGCGGCATACACTGGGTGGGCGCTTACCGCACCAAGCGCTACGCGCACAAACTCTCGGGCACCCTAATGGATCTGCTGGTGGCCCTCACGCTCAATTGAGCGCAGGATCGTCGGGAAAATTCGCGAGCGGAGCGTATTCGCGGCCCATGGACTTGAGCGTCTCGCGCCACAGGTCGTCGTCCTTGGTGGACATGATGCGCCGTTTTTCCGCAGGCGTGACCAACCACGACTTCTGATCGAGCTCCTTCTGCAATTGATCTTTGCCCCAGCCGCTGTAACCCACGAAGAAGCGCACGTGCTTCGAGAGCTTCGGGTCCGTGGCCAGGATCGAGCGTAACTGCTCGTAGTCGCCACCCATGTGCACGCCGTCCACCACTTCCACACTCCCGAGCACGTGCTTGCCGAGGGTGTGCAGATAGTACAGTTCGCCACTCTGCACGGGTCCGCCGATGCTCACACGCGACCCGATCGGTGGCAGGTTCTCCATGAGGTCGTTTATGGCCATGTCCATGTGGCGATTGAGAACGAAACCGAACGAGCCTTCGATGTTGTGATCGCACAAGAGCACCACCGTGCGGCGGAAGTAGGGGTCGGGCAAGTATGGTTCGCTCACCAACAAGTGTCCCTTTCCGGGCTTGTGGCGGTTCTGTGGATCCAGGTCGAGGATGTTGTTCGGCATCGTGGTGGAGCAAGGTAATGGTGGGCGATCGCTTAGCGCAACAGTGCTTGAAGAACGGTGGTGACATTGTGCGCGTCGGATACCTTCGCCCGCAACGCAACCAACATGGGCAGTGGAAACACGGTGCACGATCGCACGGATTACGGTCGAACCGAACTCACGGAGGAACAAGCCGGCAACGATCCCATAGCGCTCTTTGCAACCTGGCTTCAAGAGGCACAAGCCGATGGCCTGTCCGAACCGAACGCGATGGCATTGGCCACCGCAGGTGCGCTCACGATCAGTTGCAGGATGGTGCTGCTGCGCGCGTTCGATGAACGGGGTTTTGTGTTCCACACCAACTACAACAGCCGAAAGGCGCTCGACCTGGAACGTGATCCACGCGCGGCGCTCACTTTCTTCTGGCCCGAGCACGAACGCCAAGTGAGGATCGAAGGACGTGCCACGCAGATCAGCGTGGAAGAATCGGACGCTTACTTCGCTACGCGCCCGCGCACCAGTCGCATTGGTGCATGGAGCAGCGATCAAAGCCGACCGGTGGAGGATCGCAAGGCGCTGGACGAACGCTATGTGCGTTGGACGGAGCGCTTCGGCGACAATGAGGTACCACGGCCCTTGCACTGGGGCGGTCATCGGGTTGAACCTGTGCGGATCGAATTCTGGCAGGGCCGTTCCGATCGCATGCACGATCGCATCGCTTACGAGCGGCTCTCCGATGGGCAATGGTTGCGCGTGCGATTGCAACCTTGATCACAACCGATTCAACGCAGAAGGGCCCCGAGATCATCGGGGCCCTTTGCTTCTGTGATCGGTCGACCTACTTCTTCTCGGCCGCTTTCTTCGGCGCTGCCTTCTTGGCTGCGGCCTTCTTCGGCGCTGCTTTTTTGGCGGCGGCCTTCTTCGGTGCTGCTTTCTTCACGGTCTTCTTCGCAGCCGTGCGACGGGCGTTGCGTTTGCTCGGACGCGTGTTGCCTGCGCTGCCTTTTCTGCGCTTGCCCTTCTTTGATTTCTTGTCACCTTTTCCCATGTGAGGATGTGTTGATAGTGCGCCAAATGTATCGGCGTGCTTTGGCGGGGGCGTCCGCGCACTGTGCAGTTGTCAACGCGAACGTGTGCACAGGCGCCGTGCATTTCGGCGATCGCGCTAAGTGCCTTCCTCTTCGCGGAAGCGTTGCTCGAGGTGGTTCGCGCTGTGCACCACCTTGCGCGCCCATTCCAGTTTCAGTGCAGTGAGCGCCTCTTCGCTCAGTTGCCAACGCACGTCCGACGCGCGCAAGCGTTCCATGATCGTGTAGAGCACGATGGCGGCGGAGACCGAAATGTTGTAGCTCTCGGTGAAGCCGTGCATGGGTATGCGCATGCGTATGTCCGCCTGGTCCATGAGCGCATCGGTGGCACCGGTGAGTTCGGTGCCGAAACAGAATGCCAGCGGTCGATCCAGATCGATGGTACTCGGCGTGGTATCCGTGGCGCGCGGCGAGGTGACCACCAGCGCGTAACCCTCCTTCTTCAGGTGTTCAATGCACTGCTCGCTGTTATCGGTTGCTCCACGCCACCGGTGCATGTTGATCCATTTCGAAGAACCAAGCGTGACATCAGGACTGACCGTGAACTTGTTTCGGTTCTCGATGATGTGGATGTCCTGCACCCCAAGCAGCTCGCAGGTGCGCACCACGGCGCTCGCATTGTGCGGCTGGTATATGTCTTCGAGCACTGCCGTGATGTGGCGCGTGCGCATCGGAGCAAGGCGCTCGAAGAGCTCGCGTTTGTTGTCCGTTATGAAGCCACAGAGGCGATCGTAGATCTGCCGGTCGGTCATGGAATTGGTGCAAATGAAAAGTCCCCCGCCGTGGCGAGGGACTTTCCGAGATCGGGGCAGGGCTTACTTCACTTTGCTGGAGAGGTCGGCACCAGCCTTGAACTTCACCACCTTCTTGGCAGCGATCTTGATCTCTTTGCCCGTTTGTGGGTTGCGGCCTTTGCGGGCAGCACGCTTGGTGATGCTGAAGGTGCCGAAGCCTACGAGGGCTACGCGCTCACCTTTCTTCAGCGCCTTGGTAGTACCGGTAACGAAAGCGTCGAGGGCGCGCTTTGCATCGGCCTTGGAGATCTTCGCGTCGTTGGCGATCGATTCGATCAATTCGGCTTTGTTCAGACCCATGGTGTTTGAGGTTTTTGAGTTTGTTGGTTTAGTGAACTCGTGGACAAATGTATCCGCATTCCCGCGCCTGTCAAGGGTTTCCGAAGGCATGCTCGGAGAATGTTGATAAATCAGGGGTTTTGTTCATAAGTGCGTCTACATCCCGCCCCCAGCAAGGGTTTCCGGAGGGTCCTCTTTGGAGAAATCAAAGCTGTTGACCCAACGGCTTTTCAGCGTTCGATCGGAACGCGATCGGTACCATCATATCGTGGTGATTGAACACTGATCACACGAAGCGGAACTGAGGAGGTGGTGCGAACCGCGTGCGGCGTTCCCTTCGGAATAGCGATGGTACTACCCGCGTTGATCACAAAGGTGGAGTCGCCGAGGAGCATGATCGCTTCGCCTTCCAACACCAACACATGCTCAGTATGTTCCTTGTGGAAGTGCGGTGGCACTTTGTTGGGAATGCAAATAAGGAAGGAGGAGGAGAGGCTATCGCTGTACAAGGGTGTCACCACCACATTGCCACTATCACTGGCGCACGGCAGCGCACTGGGATCGACCACGCGCTGTGCATTGGCGATCGCCACGGAGAGGAACAAGGCGATCAAGCAAAAGAGGCGGTGACGCTTCACTCCACGCGTATGTTGGTGGTGGACCGAAGACCACGCACGAACGCAGCGGCATCCATGCGGCGCTTCCCTTCCGGTTGTAGTTCGATCACTTCGAGCCAGGAGTCCACGGTGCGAACGAACAGCCGATCACCCATGATATTCACCCCGCCCGCATGTATTTGGCCATCATGATCGGCAACGCGCGTGCGCAGGATCTTGAAATGCTGCGCAGGCGTGTCCGGCGAAAGCCAATGCGTCCAAGCCCCGGGGAAAGGGGAGAGCCCGCGAACGAGGTTGTGCGCGCGTGCGGCGGGAACGTTCCATTGGATGCGGCAACTCTCGGGCGTGAGCTTTGGGGCAACATGCCGCTGTCCAGCACCCTGCGCCGACGGGGTGATCGTTCCAGCGAATAGCCCTTCCACGGTTCTCACGAGCAGTGCAGCACCGCGCTCCATCAACCGATCGTGGACATCACCGGCGAGATCTTCTGCACCGATCATCACTTCCTCTTGCAGGAGAATGTCGCCCGTATCGATCTCGTGAGTGAGCTTGAAGGTGGTGATGCCGGTTCTTTCCTCTCCGTTGATAATTGCCCAATTGATCGGTGCGGCACCGCGATAGTCCGGAAGGAGGGAAGCGTGCAAGTTGATCGTGCCATGCGTTGGCTTCGACCAAACTGCTTCCGGTAGCATGCGGAAAGCGACAACTACATAGAGCGAAGCGCTGAGCCGGTCCAGTTGTGCGAGAAAGTCCGGATCGCGCAATCTTTCGGGTTGAAGGACCGTGAGGCCGAGTTCCTCCGCGCGCTGCTTCACGGCCGATGCGCGCAACTGCCTTCCACGGCCTGCGGGTTTGTCCGGCGCCGTGACAACCGCAGCCACGTCGAAGCCTTCGTGCAAGAGCGCGTTCAGGCCTGCCACCGCGAACTCCGGTGTGCCCATGAAGACGATGCGACCCTTGATCATTGTTGCGTCAGTGATGACAGGCGCGAAGGTGCGATGCGGAAACGATAGGGCAGTTGCGCATCCGCACCTGCGTAATCCACACCGATGCGTGGACCGATGACCACGTCGGCGTCCGCGATGCGAATGCCGTGATCCTCGATCCACACAGGACCAGCGATCAGATCGGTGC
Source organism: Flavobacteriales bacterium (assembly GCA_046595075.1). GTDB lineage: Bacteria > Bacteroidota > Bacteroidia > Flavobacteriales_F > PHOS-HE28 > PHOS-HE28. The sequence goes on along the minus strand of JBKJPT010000270.1, from coordinate 7,278 downwards.
CCGAGAGTTCGGTGCGGATCCCGAGCGCAGTGCTCATAGTTCCGGGACCATTTGTTGTGAGCCTTTCAACACCACGCCGCGCTCGCATGACGTCGGGCCCTTCCAACGGAACGATACCGCGCAGCAGTACCGCATGCGGCACTCCTTCAACGTTGGTGACCACATTGAAGAGATGGTGGATGCCGTAACACAAGTACACGTAGGCTGTACCGCCAACCGCGTACATGGGTTCGTTGCGCTTCGTACGTTTTCCGCCGAAGGCGTGAGACGCACGGTCGTCCACGCCTGCGTATGCTTCGGTTTCGGCGATGATCCCGGCCGTACGCTCACCGTTGAACTCCGTGGCGATCACCATGCCCAACAATTCACGCGCAATGGCCACCACGTTCGGCCGCAGATAGAATGTCCGTTGGAGCGGTACGCGCTTCACCGCCGACCAGAGGTATCGGGTGCTCTCCCTAGCTCGTCGGCACGCATGCGCTCCACTTCGATATCCCGGTGGTACTCCGCCAATGGTTCGGCCACCACGGAAGTGGAACCGGGTTCACCATGGCTATTGCGCGAGCGGCACACATCGCAACGACCGCAGTCTTGCCCGACCGGCTCATTGAAGTAGGACAGGAGAATGGTCATGCGGCATTGGCCCTTGGTACTCATGTACAGGAGCATGGCCTGCAAGCGCTGTTGTGCGCGTTGCTCTCGATCACGCAATGCAGCAGGGTCCAGTGTAAGGCGGGTGGCATCTTGGCGCGGTTGCAGCAGCGTGGCACTGGGCCTATCGTTACGCGGACGATAGGAGAGCACCTTCATTGCATCCAACTCGTTCAACAACTTCTCCACTTCGTCCACTGGCTTTTCGGTCAACCGCGCCAGCCGCGCTTCATCGATCGTGGCGGCCTCCTCGAACAAGCCGCCGTAAAGGCGCAACAACGCTTCGACCAGCCGCCCACGCCGCTGGTCTGCAACGCGCAAGGCGTAAACGTTGCGGCTGTCCGTGGTGAAGAGCACGCGTGAAGGTGTCCGTGCACCTTCTGAAAGAACGAGATGCCCGCCGAGTTCCAACGCCTTCATGGAATGGGCCACCGTGGAAATGGGTAGTCCGATGCGCTCCGCGATGTTGCGCAGATCGAACGGATAGCTCTCCTGAAGTCCGGAGCCCAAGGCAATGCCGTTCGCATCGGAGAACGCCTGATAGGTGCGCCGCACAGCGGCGATCGCAGGAAAACTGCTGTTCACGCGTTCAATGGCGCGTTGCTCATCGCCAGGCCCAGTGAGCAAGAAGGCGTGTGCAGTTGCTCCGTCACGTCCCCCGCGACCGGCTTCCTGATAGTAGCTCTCCAGATCGGGAGGGGCTTCCATATGTACCACACTGCGCACATCGGGTTTGTCTATGCCCATGCCGAAGGCGTTGGTTGCTACCACGCACCGCAATCGTCCCGTGCTCCATTCGCGCTGCACATGATCACGGTCCTCCGAAGCCAGGCCAGCGTGATAGGCCTCTGCGGGAATGCCCCGCTGACGGAGGAACTGGGCGATGCGCACGGTGCCGCGTCGCTCGCGCATGTACACGATCGAAGTGCCCGGCACGTTCTCCATGATCTTCAACAAGCGCCCCTGCTTGTCTTCGCCGTGGCTCACCCACAGCACAAGTTCGGATCTGCGAAAATCGCCGCGGACCACGTTGTCCTTGGCGAAGCTCAGCTTGTCCATGATGTCCTTGGCGACCACGGCAGTTGCCGATGCGGTGAGCGCGAGGACAGGAACGCCCGGCATCTTTTCGCGCACTTCGTTGATCTTCTGGTAGGATGGCCGGAAGTCATAACCCCATTGCGAGATGCAGTGCGCTTCGTCCACCGCGATGAGGCCGAGCGGCATTCGCGGCAGGCGTGCTTGGAAGTGATCTGACCCCAACCTTTCAGGCGATACATAGAGGAAGGACAGCTTGCCGCACGCTGCCGCTTCGAGGGTGTTGTCGATCTCGGCCCAACGCATGTCCGATGTGATGGCACGAGCTGCGATGCCCATGCTACGCAAGCGTTCCACTTGGTCCTTCATGAGCGCGATAAGCGGCGACACCACCAAGCACAATTTGCCCATGACCAGCGCGGGTACTTGGAAGCACAGGCTTTTGCCACCGCCGGTGGGCATCAGTGCAAGTGTGTCCTGGCCTGTGAGGACATCGCGTATAACGCGTTCCTGCATCGGGCGGAACGCATTGTATCCCCAATGCTTCTCCAGCATTGCGTGCAATGCATCCCGTGTCGGGTTCTGCTCCACCGGTATTTGTTGAGAACTATCGCGCTATGTGGAGTGTCATCGTCGTGGTCCAGTGGAAAGGTGTTCGGCTACATTTGTTCCGCACCGATACACCAGCACCCGCGATGATCACCACCGGGCAAAAGATAGCCACACAACGCACCGCCGCGTCCCGCCTGCCTACGACCGATCTGGAGAACATCAAGTTCGGCCGTGTCTTCAGCGACCATATGTTCGTGATGGACTACGTCGATGGCGCTTGGCAACAACCCACGATCGTTCCGTTCGGAAACCTGCAGATGAGCCCGGCAGCGCTGGTGCTGCATTACAGCCAAACGATCTTCGAGGGGCTCAAAGCATACCGCAATGCCGATGGCGGCATCAGCCTCATTCGCCCACAAGCGAACATTGCGCGCATGAACAGTAGTACGCAGCGCATGTGCATGCCCGCGATCCCTGAGGACCTTTTCATGGATGCCATGATCGAATTGGTGCGGCTCGATCAGGATTGGATACCGAAGGACGACGGTGCTTCGCTCTACATCCGTCCGTTCATGTTCGCCAGCGATGAGTACATCGGTGTGCGACCTAGCGACAGTTACCGCTTCATCATTTTCACTTGCCCCGTTCGGGCCTATTACAACGAGCCGGTGCGCGTGAAGGTGGAGACCAGCTTCAGTCGTGCATTCCCCGGCGGTACCGGCGAGGCAAAGTGCGGCGGCAACTACGCCGGTGCGCTATATCCGGCCAAGCTCGGCATGGACAATGGCTTCCACCAGTTGCTGTGGACCGATGGCCTCACGCACAAGTACTTCGAGGAGAGCGGCACCATGAACGTGTTCTTCAACGTGGACGGTACTTTGATCACTCCTGCGCTCGATGGAACGATCCTGCACGGGATCACGCGCGATAGCATTATCAGGATCGCCAAGGACGAAGGGATCCGGGTGGAAGAGAGGCAAGTGAGCGTGGAGGAGATCGAAGTGGCCGCACGCAACGGTCGTTTGCGCTCGGCCTTCGGTGCGGGTACCGCCGCTACTATCGCACACATTCAAAGCATCGCCTTCGATGATGCGGTGTACGAGCTGCCCGATGTGAGCACGCGTGAACTCGCCAATCGCATCGGACAGAAACTGGACGACATCCGCCGGGGACGCATCGCCGATCCTTACGGCTGGGTGGTGCCTGTGATCTGATCCGACCAACACCATTGAACAAGCCTCCGCAAAAGGGGGCTTGTTTCATTTAGCCCGCAGGCCGGAAATGCTGTCCGGGATCACAGCGATGCCCGGAACACAGAAGAAGAGAGTATAGGCTGGCCAGTTCCATAGTGTGATACCCAACAGGATCCCGGCAACAAGGGTGACTCCGAAGATCAAGCCGGTCAGGTGCAGTCCCACGAAGGCGAATTTGTGCACGGGCCGATCCGGTTCTTCCTCCACCACACGGCGGCGTTGAGGCTTGCGGTATTCATGTTGAAAGAAATTGTCCGTGTCACCTGCTTCGCGGTAGAACCGCAACCGCTCATCGTACTTAGCGCGGCGTTCCACGTTCCTGAGCGTTTCATAAGCCTCCTGCACCGCTTGGAAGATGAAGGGCGCGTTGGAAGCATTGTTCCGATCGGGATGGCACTGCTTCACACGCTCGCGATAGGCCCGCTTGATCTTCTGCGGAGAGGCATCGCGAGGCACCCCCAGCACCTTGTAGTGATCGTAGCGTAGCAAGTGTTCCATGCCGTTCCGTGGTGGCTTAGTGCCGATGGTCGTTCACCCGGTTATGCGATCCGAAGGTCCAAAGTATCTTACTTCGGAACGCATGCGCTCAACGATCCTTGCATCGGTCTTCGCCATGGCCCTGCCAATGACGGTTTGGGGCCAGCAAGCGTTGCTGCATGGCACCGTGGTTGATGGCACGACCGGCACCCCGCTGAAGGGGGCACACATCCGCATGCTGGGCAGCGATGACGCCACTGCCACCAATGCACAAGGAAAGTTCGATCTACGTTACAAACTGCAAGGTGAAGTGGTGCTCATTGCAAGCTACATCGGCTACTCGGACGGGACCAGGATAGTGAGCGAACGTGAATTGGCGGACGAGGACCCTTTGGTGCTCCGCTTGGAGCCCAAAGCGACTGTGCTCCCCATATTGGAAGTGGAGGCCGAAGGACCCGAAGTGGTGTACCAACGACCGGACCTGCACGTAGGCGCCTACCACGCGAACGCCGAAGGCTTGTGGGTGCTCAGCTACGAGAAGCCGCAGCTCTGGCACACCGAAGGTGATGCTGGAAAGCAAGTGTTGCGCGGCGCCCGATTGCATCTGCTGGATGCTGACTTCCGCGAGCGCGCTAGTATTCTCTTGCCGGCGGAGGCACATGCGTTGCATCATGATCATGCACAACGCTCCCTAGTGGAAGGCTTGAAGGACGCATGGTTCGCGTGGATGGGACCGGAGGGGGTCGAACTGGGTCGCATCGACAGGCACACCCTGCACGATGCCGTGCTTCCATGGACCGACAGCATCGCTGGACAACTCCTCGGAAACAACGTCGATGTCACTTTTCCGGCCTTTGATCATTTCGCGCGCGAACTGGTTACTGGCCAGGACCGCATCTTTTGCACGATCACCGATGCGCATACACTGGAACTCTTCCGCAGTCAATACAAGTACATGCAGAACAGCGACAAGGTGATCGCCATGGACCTTGCGTTGGAAACAGGGATCGATGCGGAGATCATCGCGGGGTATATGACCGGTTTCCCGAAGGACCTGTATTTCCACGTGCCCTACGCCCCCCTATTCGTGGTGCGCGATACGATCTGCGTGTTCGATCACTACCGCGAGCGCTTGTGTCGATACTCCGCAGCGTTGGAAGTGCTCGATGAAGTGCCGATCACTCACCAGAATGATCGAGATTGGGATGGGATATTGCTCCAGGATGCCGCAAGCGATATGGTGTACGCTCAGTTCTCGCGTAACGCCCGCACGTGGATCTGTCGCATCGATCCCGTCACCGGTGAACTGGGTGTGGCCACCACGCTCACCTACATCTATCCCGAGGAGGTGCAGGTGTACGGCGGCTACGTGTACTATGTGTACCGTCCGTTCGGTTCGTTGCAGAAACGTACCCTCTACCGGGAGGCGCTGCGTTGATCGGAAGCGATCCACGGATCCAGCACCGGTTGCAGCTCATGTGCCGTATGGAGCTCTTCGCATGCGTCGCGCATCAGGGCGCGCGCCGCTTCGCTCTCCGGGCAACAAGTAGGAGGGATTTTCTCCCAGCATGCACGATCGGGCAACAACGCGATGGCTACATAGTGCCATCCTTCACACGATGTATACGGCTGTCATAGCGGCCGTGAATGTCCCAACTGTCCATGTAGTCCTACTCCCGATGGGCTTTCAGTTTGACCAACAAGGCCCGAGCCACCTGCCATACCGCATCCTCCATTGCGAAGTCGATGACGCTTCCTGACCACGGTCCTGAGATCGAGGTTGATCTTTGCACCCACGCATTGACCAAGACCAAGGGTTAGCTTCATTCGGCGACCTTGCCGAGGTGGATCAAGGGTGCCCCAAGCTCCTATTCCATACAGCCTTTGGCCCCTTTGGGATAAAAGCCCATATTTGCGGCCCCAATTCCGGGGAACTAAAACAAACCGCGACATGCCAACTCGCATCCGCCTTCAGAGGAAAGGCAAGAAAGGCCGGCCCTACTACCACTTGGTGGTGGCCGATTCCCGCGCCCCGCGCGACGGGAAGTACATCGAGAGGATCGGTGCCTATGATCCCAACCAGAACCCCGCGTTCATTGAGATCAACAACGAAAAGGCCTTGGAGTGGCTCCAGAAAGGAGCCAGCCCCAGCGACACCTGCCGTGCGATCCTGAGCTACACGGGCATCGTGTACAAGAACCACCTCGCCGGTGGTGTGAAGAAGGGTGCGTTCACCCAGGAAGAGGCCGACCGCCGCTTCGATGTGTGGTTGAACGAGAAGAACACCAAGATCGAAGCGAAGCGCACCAACGTGGAGACGGGTAAGACCGACGCTGAGAAGGCCCGTATCGCCGCTGAGGTGAAGAAGAGCGACACCAAGGCTGCTGCCCTCAGTGCCAAGCTGGCTGCGATGAGCGCCGCTGAAGTTGCTGCAAAGGCTCCTCCAGTGGAGGAAGCGCCTGTGGAAGCTGAGGCTCCTGCTGCTGAAGCGCCTGTTGCCGAAGCGCCTGTCGCTGATGCACCTACTGCCGAAAGCGAGGCTCCCGCTGCTGACGCAGCTGCCGCCGAGTAGGCGAACAAACTATTCCAATGGAAGCCCTGCGATCAGTCGCGGGGCTTCTTCTTTTCCGTCGGCTTTTGCTTCTGTCGCGCATCGGGGCCCTTGCCCACTTGGAAGTAGCCAGATTCAAAACGACGCAGCAGTTCCGCGATGCGCTTGGCACGGGTCGGCGCTGTCTTCGCACTGCCCACCCAATAGCACATGTTACGTTTCATGCCTGGGGTGAGCTTGTTCCATGCGGCCTTCATCTCGGGGATGAAGTCGAGCGTCTCGGCCAGGTCCTCGGGTATGTCGATGCGGTCGGGTTCCGGATGGAGCCAGAGTTCCATTTTCACCGGATCGCCCACGCGCTTGATCCCGGCCTTCTTGCGCAGTTCGCCACCCATGACGATGATGTGGTATCCGCTCTTGGTGGGCATGAGCGCACGGTCCGTGGCCACACCGTTGATCAGGCATTTCACGCGCACGTCACCGCGCTTGCCGAAAAGATCCTTCACATCGTACGGGAACTCCACATAGCTCCACGCGAAACGGCCCGTCATCCGCTCCAGGGTGGCGGTGAACTTGTAGATCTTGGGCTTCTTGGCCATGACTATCAGCCGCCGGCTTTCTTGGCGCGATATCCTTTCTCCGTGAGGAAGGCCAGCACCTTGTCGCGGTGGTCACCTTGCAACAGGATCACGCCATCCTTGCTGTTCCCGCCAACACCGCACTTGCTTTTGAGGCTACGGCCGAGATCATCGAGGTCGG